>JBIIDH010000059.1:0-21539 GCA_044238435.1 Ilumatobacteraceae bacterium
CGCTCACGGAGCGGCCTTCGAGGACAACGGCGGTGATCACCAGGCGGGCTTTGGACACCGCCGAAGGCTGAACGACTGTCCGCTATGACGCGCGACATCCGTCCGGTATGTCGTGATACAACACACCTCTCTGGGCTCCACGTCATCGGCGGAGGTGTGCATGACTCCCTCAGCGCCATCCGATTCACCGGTCTCCGGCGATCTGCGCACCCCCGGCGGACTGGTGGTGCCCGCCGCAGCGCTCGACTGGTCGTTCGCCCGCTCCGGTGGGCCCGGCGGTCAGCACGTGAACACCACCTCGTCGAAGGTCACGCTCACCATCGCCGTTGCTGCAGTGATGGGCCGGGCCGCTGCACTCGAACGAGTCAACAACGCGCTCGGCGACACGCTGCGGGTAACCAGCCAGACCCATCGCAGCCAGTGGCGCAACCGACAGGACTGCCTCACCCGCGCCACTGCCCTGCTCGACGACGCGGCCCGCCCACCCGATCCGACGCGCCGCGCCACCCGGCCCACGCGCGGTGCCGTCGAACGGCGACTCGATGCGAAGCGGCGCGAGAGCCACAAGAAGCAGGGTCGTCGCGGCAACGGACGCGATGACTGGTGATGGAGAGCACTCGCGTCGACAAGTGGCTGTGGGCGGTGCGCGCCTACTCCACCCGCACGGCGGCTACCGACGGCTGCCAGGGTGGTCACGTGCGCGTGAACGGCACTCCGGCCAAGCCCGCCACACCGGTGAAGGTGGGCGACCGTGTGGCCGTCACCGGGCAGGGCCGCGAGCGCGTCTACGAGGTGGTGCGGGTCATCGACAAGCGCGTCGGCGCGGCCATCGCCGCCGAGTGCATCGTCGACCACAGCCCGCCTCCACCACCGAGCGACCATGCGGCTCCGTTCCTCGTCCGCGACCGCGCTACGGGCCGACCCACCAAGAAGGACCGGCGAGAGATCGACCGCTTCCGACGCCGCTGATGTTGCGTCGGCGGCGCTGGTCGTAGGGTGGCGCCGCCAGCGATTCGCCCGCCACCATCGGAGTGCACCATGACCGTCGACGTCCCCGCCACCATGCGCCAGATCCGTTCGCTCGTCACGGCCGACGGCGAACTGCAGTTGTCGATCGCCACGGTCGACACACCGCAGCCCGCCGAACACGAGGTGCTCGTGCGCATCGACGCGGCACCGATCAACCCGAGCGATCTCGGCCTGCTGCTCGCCGCCGCCGACGTCACCCGCGCCACATCCACCGGCCCCGCCGACTCGCCCGTGGTGACGGCACCCATAGCGCCGCAGGTGCTGCCCGGCCTGGCCGCCCGTGTGGGTGAGTCGATGCCGGTGGGCAACGAGGGATGCGGCGTCGTCGTGGCCGCCGGTTCGGCGCCCGACGCGCAGGCACTGCTGGGTCGCACCGTGGCCATCATCGGCGGGGCCACCTACGGCGAGTACCGCTGCGTGCCCGCGGTGTCGTGCCTGACGTTGCCCGACGGCACCGACCCGGCCGACGGTGCCTCGTGCTTCGTGAACCCGCTCACCGCGCTGAGCATGGTGGAGACGATGCGGATGGAGGGCCACACCGCCCTCGTGCACACGGCCGCCGCATCCAACCTCGGGCAGATGCTCGTGAAGATCTGCCTGGCCGATGGCGTGCCGCTGGTGAACATCGTCCGCCGCCCCGAACAGGTCGAGTTGCTGCGTTCACTCGGCGCCGAGCACGTGTGCGACAGCAGCGCACCCACCTTCACCGCCGACCTGACCGCGGCGCTCGTGGCCACCGGCGCCACGCTGGCGTTCGATGCCACCGGCGGCGGCCGCCTGGCCGGCCAGATCCTCGGCTGCATGGAGGCCGCGGCGAACGCCACGGCCGCCGAGTACAGCCGCTACGGCTCGACCGTGCACAAGCAGGTGTACATCTACGGCGGTCTCGACCGCAGCCCCACCGAGTTCGTCCGCAACTTCGGCATGGCCTGGGGCATCGGCGGCTGGCTGCTCACCCCGTTCCTGCAGAAGCTCGGCCTGGCCGGCATGCTGCGCCTGCGCGAACGGGTGGTGGCCGAACTCACCACCACCTTCGCCAGCCACTACACCGACCAGGTGTCGCTGGCCAGCGCGCTGGCCCTCGACGCCATCGGTACCTACGCCCGCCAGGCCACGGGCCAGAAGTTCCTCATCCGCCCGTCGCTGGCGTAGCAGGCGGTCGCCCCGGATCAGAGTCCGAGCGGGCCGGGCAGCCACTCCTCGAGCCGCTCCCACAGCGCATCACCGCTCTTGGCGAGCAGATGGCCGTCGCCCGGCAGGCGCACGAGGTCGCCGTACCCGGCGATGGCCTGCACCATGGCGCTCGTCTCGAACGGCAGGATCTCGTCGCGGTCACCATGGAACAGCAGCAGCGGCGTGCCCTGCAACCCGCCTGCAACCTCGCAGCCCGCCGACTGCGTGGCGAACGTGACCACACCCGACACGATGCCGTGCAGGCCCACACCTACGCGCACCGCCACCGCCCCGCCGAAGCTGTGCCCCATCACCACCACTCGCTCGGCCCCACCGCCGGCCACCGCCAACTGCACGGCAGCGGCAGCATCGATGCAGCACGCCTCGAGGTCGTTCGGCCGGCGGTAGCTCACCCGCAGCACCGGCACGCCCCGGGCCGCCCACTCCATTCCGAGACGGTGGTAGAGGCCGTCGGCCGGGCCGAGCAGGCCGCCCATCGCCCCACCGCACAGCACCAGTGCCGCTGGCTGCGGGGGCATCTCGTCGCCCGGTTCGTGCCACAGCAGACTGAGCAACCCGCGCATCGTGTACATCTCCACATGGCGCAGCGTGGGTGTGAGCATCACGTCCTGACTGGCCATCACCCCGAGCGCATCGAGCGGTGTGGTGGCCGACCCCGGGCCCGGCGACGAGACCTCGGGTCCGTCAGTGCGCTCACCGCTCATCGCAGTTACCCTACTGCGACCATGTCCCCCCGGTACCCCGTCGACCTGCGCGACCCGGACAGTCACGAACTGGCCCGCCGCATCGGCGCAGCCTGGATCGAGATCCGTCGCGGTGCATCGATGGCGGCCCTGCGCGACCACCTCTTCGGTACCGGCGACGACGCACTCGAACAGGGCCAGATGGACACCCTCGACCTGCTCGCCACCCAGGCGTCGTGGCGGATGAGCGACCTCGCCGAGGCACTGCGCGTCGACCCGTCGACAGCTACCCGGGCCATGCAGCGTCTGGTGAACGCCGGCCTCGCCTGCCGCAAGCCGAGCGACGACGACGGCCGCGTCGTGATGGCCGCCATCACCCCGGCCGGCCGTGCCCGCCACGCCGAGGTGGCCGAGCGGCGAGCCGAACTGGTGGTGCACCTGCTGGGCTCGTTCTCACCTGCCGATCGGGCCGTCCTTGCGTCGATGCTCGAGCGCTTCGTGGGCTCGGTCGACGACTTCGTGGCGCACCTCGACGAGCGCGAGCACACCGAATCCGCCTGACCAGCGAGCGCCGGATAGGGTCGCCCCATGGCCGACCAGCAGGTGTTCGCCACCTCGGCGATGCAGTTCGCCCCACAGCTGTACAACGCCGCGCTGCGCATGACCCGCAACCGGGCCGATGCCGAGGACCTGGTGCAGGAGACCTACCTGCGCGCCTACCGGAGTTACGCCACCTTCGAAGAGGGCACCAACCTGCGGGCCTGGCTGTTCCGCATCCTCACCAACACGTTCATCAACGCCTACCGCTCGAAGCAGCGGCGCCCGCAGGAGACCGACCTCGGCGACATCGAAGACCTCTACCTGTACCGCCGCATCGGCCAGGTGAACCCCGCCTCCATCAGCGCCGAGGACCAGCTGCTCGACCTGTTCACCGACGACGAGGTGAAAGCGGCGCTCGAGGACCTGCCCGAGGCGTTCCGCCTGCCCGTGCTGCTGGCCGATGTGGAGGAGTTCTCGTACAAAGAGATCGCCGAGATGCTCGACATCCCCATCGGCACCGTGATGTCGCGCCTGCATCGGGGAAGAAAGGCGATGCACAAGCGGTTGTTCGACTTCGCACAGGCGCGCGGCCTCATCGCGCCGAGCGACCCCGACACCGAACCCGGCGAACCTGCCCCCACCGAGACGTGAACGAATCCACCGATGGCTGACTGCAACCAGACCCTGAACGAGTTGTTCACCTTCCTCGACGGCGAACTCGCCGACGACATCCGCGGCCAGGTGCTCGAGCACCTGATGGTGTGCACCGACTGCCAGGGTGCGTTCGAGTTCCACCACGAACTGAAGTCGGCCGTGTCGCGCAAGTGCAAGGGCGACGAGATGCCCGCCGGACTGATGGCGAAGATCGAGGCCTGTTTCGGCGACGAGTTCGCCGCCGGCCTCGACGGCACCGCCTGACACGATCGCATCACGATTGCTCGGAATGGCTCGACCGGGTCCCGGTCTGGCTACGCTGGCGACATGTTCGCTGCAAACATCTGGCACTGGTGGCTCGGCGTGCTCCTCGCCCTGGGGAGCGCCGCGGCAGTGCTGGCCCTCGTGGCCGGGTATCTGAAGAGCGTCACTTCCCAGCGCTACCCGGGCAAGCGCTTCCGTACCGAGGACTGACCACCGCGTGGATGCCGCGTCGGCCCGCTTCACGGGCGCCGCGGCCGAACACATCGCCGGGCTGCTCGCCCGGTGCACCTTTCCTCCTCCGGGGTCTGTGGTCTCTTGTGCCGTCTCCGGCGGCGCCGACTCGACGGCGCTCGCCCTCCTGGCCATCGAAGCCGGGTGTGCCGTCACCATCGTCCACGTCGATCACGGCCTCCGACCTGGCTCGGCCGACGATGCGGCGATCGTGCAACGCACCGCCGCCGTCCTCGGCGTGCCCTGCACCGTGCACACGGTCGCCGTGGGCGACGGCCCGAATCTCGAGGCCCGGGCCCGGGCAGCGCGCTACGCGGTACTGCCCTCTGAGGTACTGACCGGGCACACCGCCGACGACCAGGCCGAGACGGTGCTCATCAACCTGCTGCGCGGTGCAGCAGCGAGCGGACTGGCAGCCATGCGCCCCGGACCCACGCGGCCGCTCCTGGCACTGCGCCGGGCCGACACGGTGGACGTGTGCCGGCTGGCCGGCATCGCCACCGCCGACGACGAGTCGAACGCCGACCCACGGTTCGTCCGCAACCGCGTGCGCCACGAGGTGCTGCCACTGCTGGCCGATGTGGCCAACCGCGACCTCGTGCCCCTCCTGGCCCGCCAGGCCGATGTGCTGCGCGCCGATGACGACCTGCTCGACGAGCTGGCCGCGGCACTCGACCCCACCGACGCGCGGCAGCTCGCCGCGGCGCCGCCACCGCTGGCGCGACGGGCGGTGCGGCGCTGGCTGACCGGCCTCGACCCAGTGGGGCACCCACCCGATCTGGCCACCGTCGATCGGGTGCTTGCAGTCGCCCGCGGCGACGCAACGGCATGCGATGTGGCGGGAGGGCACCGCATCGCCCGATCCAGGCAACGATTGTCACTGATCGGGCACGACGATCGGTTCGCCTGACCCGATCGGGGCCCCGGTCGTATAGCCTGGCAACGCTTTGTCAGACCGACCGTAGAGCAGCAGATGCCACCTCGCCTTCGCGGGAAGTGGGCCCTCGGGATCACCCCTCGCAATTTCACCTGGATCATGAAGGACAAGCTCGCCATCTGCGAGCGTCCTGGCGGCTACGGCGACAACCATCGTCGCGTCCGCCGGCAGGAAGAGATCATCTGGCTGCGCGAGAACGGGTTCGGGTGCCTCATCAGCATCATCCCGGCACCGCACAACCTGCACAACTACGACGAACTCTCGCTGCCGTACCGGCACCGGCCCTTCACGGGCCTCGACGACCTGGGCGAGTGGCTGCGCACCTTCTACGTGGAACTGAACGATCTGCTCGGTTCGGGCGTGAAGGTGATCGTGCACAGCGAGCACCTCGACGACCGCATCGTCGGCATCATGGGCGGCTACATCCGCTGGAGCGGACTGGTCGACGACCCCTCACAGGCCATCACCGTGATCGAACGCATCGCCGGGCGTCCGCTCGATCCGTTCGGCCGCGAGGTGATGCTGATGGCCGCCGATCTGCGCTGAACCGCCGATCCTGAACCCTCGACACCCGGCTCGCCGGATTCTCAGCCGGCGGCGATGACGTCGACGATCACGTCGGCCGGCTGGATCGACGAGATGCACACCGCACCACCGCCGAGTCGCACTGCCACCACCTCGCTCGACACCCGCTGCGCCGACTGGGCCGACACCGAGCCGGCGCTGCGGCCTTCGCCACAGGGCACCACGAACACGCTGGTCGCCTTGTCGCCGCTGACGGTCGTGATGGACAGCACCGCCGTGGTGGCCCCACCCGACACGCCGGCGAGACCGGCCACCGGCACCGTCACCGGCGCCGTCCACACCTTCGACCCGGTGTTCCGCGAGTCGAAGATGCGCACCGGATCGACCGGCGCGGGCACGGTGGTGCCGGCCCACGCCGCGGTGACGTCGACGATGACATCGGTGTCGACCGTGCTGCTGAGGCACCAGCCCGAGGCGCTCACCCGCATCGTCATCGAGAACGACGAGATGGCATCACCGGTGAAGGGGGTCTTCCACGGGCCCTGCCCACAGAAGCCGAGCGACAGCGTGCCCGATGCCGCAGGGTTCACGATGGTGAACGAGGCGGTGAGTGCCTGGGTGCCGGCAGCGATGCCCAGCATGGCGGGCGTCAGCGTGAGGGTGGCACCAGCAGTCAGGCGAGCGGTGTTGCGGGTGTCGACGACCCGGGCGGCACTGACCGGCTGCACGCCGACACCGGTCGCAGCCTGCGCAGCGAGCACCTCCACCTTCACGTCGGCAGCCGTGCTGACGAACAGGCAGATGCTGCCCTTCACCACCTCGACCACCGAGGTGCCGACCGCGGTCTCACCGGCGCCGTAGCTCACTTGCGACACGCCAGGGGCTGCCGGCAGGTCGCACGGGTAGGTCGCCAGGTAACCGGGCAGACCGGCACTCTCGGCCGTCAGACGCACGATGACGCCCTTGGTCCCCGACGGCACACCGGCCAACTGGTCGACCCTGATCCTCTGGCGGGTCTGCCCGGCCAGCGGGACAGCACCCCAGACCGAGTCGTAGGCGGTCTTCGGAGCGATGAACTGCCAACTCGTGCCGGCGGCGGGCGTGGGCGGAGCCGGCGTCGTGGGAGCAGGCGTCGTGGGAGCAGGCATCGGCACCGTGGTGGCCGGGGTCGGGGTGGCCGGGGTCGGGGCGGCCGGGACCGTGGTGACCGGCGGCATCGTCGGCGGCGTGGCGCCATCGGGCTGCGGCAACGGCGCAGTCACCCGGCAGGCATCGACCGCACGGATCGAGGCGGTCGGGTTGATGGCCTTGCCGCCGTAGGGGTGGATCTCGAAGTGGAGGTGCGGTGACGAGGCGTTACCGGTGCGACCCACCCAGCCGATCACCTGACCGGCCTTCACCCGCGACCCCACCTGCAGACCAGGAGCGAAGGCGGCGAGGTGGGCGTAGAAGAAGTAGGTGCCGTCGTCGGCAGTGAGCCACCACGCATTCCCCGACAGCGAGCCGGGCCGGTCGAGGTTCTGCCGGGTGAGCGTGCCGTCGGTGACGGCATAGAGGTACAGACCCGACCGGGCGATCACGTCGACGCCCTCGTGCTTGCGGCCTCCGCCACGCGGTGCCTGCCAGGTGTCGGTGTACCAGCACGGACCCTGCACAGGGAACGCTGCCATCTCGATCAGCGTGGGGGGCACCGTGGTGGTGGGGGCGGGCACCGTGGTGGTGGGCGCCCCCGGAACCGTCGTGGCCGGCACCGTGGTGACCGGAGTCGTAGTTGTCGGCGCAGCTCCAGCGGGCAGGCAGATGGTGGTGCCGACGTACAGCGGCGTCGCCTGCACAGCGGCGTTGATACCGAGCAGCGCGTCCATCGACACGCCCACCTTGCGGGCCACACCCCACCAGCTGTCACCTGTGACGACCACATAGGGATTGGTGCAGGCGGGTGCCTTGCGGGGTGCCGCTGCCGTTGCCGAGGCGGCACCGTTGTCGTTGCCGGCGTAGGCAGTGACGGCAAAGGTACCCACCGCCAACTGCAGCGTGAGGCCGAGCGCAGCCGCTCGCCGATGGCGCCGAAGGCCCATCGGCCGCCGCTCTTGATGATTGCCCGACAGTCCCATGACCACGGCCGACCTCCTCTCCGTTCTCGCCTTGCAGGGGGGTATCGGAGGGGGCGTGCCGGGGCTTGTGCCGCGACGGCGCTTCTTGAGGAAAGCCTGAACAGACCTCACCGAGGGCGCGACCAGAGTGCGGCGAACTTGACGATCGGCTGACAAAACCCCGGACAGACGTCCCGCACGGAACACCCTGCACAGGCCGCCCGGCGGGCGAGCTCGGGTCGTGGTACCGCCGGACCGACGGTCAGGGATAGGGTGACCGCATGCGGGGCCAACGGCTGCTCGTGAGTGGGATGGGCGGCGAGCTGGGCTCGCTGGTCGCCTCGCTGCTCGAAGCCGAACCGTGGGTCGGTGCGCTGATGGGTATCGACGTCGATCCACCCCGCCGACGCCTGCGGCGCGCCGAGTTCCACCGCATCGAACCGACCGACCGCGACCGCATCGTCGACGTCGTCACTGCGTTCGATCCGCACGTGCTCGTGCATCTCGCGGTATGGGAACCCGACGCTCGCGCCGGCACCGGTCTCGCCCGGTCGTTCACCGACGCCGCGGCCGCAGCCTTCATCGGCGCTGCCGCCGAGTGCCGCTCGCTCGAGAGCATCGTGGTGCGCAGCGGCATCGAGTTGTACGGCCGCAGCCGGCACGCGCTCACCCGACCCGACGAGTCGGTGGTCGCCCAGCCCACCACCGAGTACGGACGCATGCTCGCCCGCCTCGAAGCCGCAGCCCGGCAAGCGGGCGAGCGCATCGGCGTGCCCGTGGGCCTGCTGCGCCTGGCACCGGTACTGGGCCCGCACGTACCCAGTCCGCTGGGCCGGCTGCTGCGTCAACCGGTGGTGCCCTACAGCCTGCTGGCCGACCCGCCCTTCAGCGTGGTCGAAGACACCGATGCGGCGCGGGCGTTCGTCGCCGCGGCCCGGCGCCGCACCGCCGAGCCGGTGAACGTCGTCGGCCCCGGCGCCATCACCGGGCTCCAGGCCATCGCCCGCGGACGACGCATCCCGGTGCCGCTGTTCGGTCCCGAGTGGGGTCTCACCCGGCGCATGTCGCATCTGGTGGGCGCGCCCATCCCCGACCACGTGCTCGAGGTGCTCCACCGCGGCCGACTGGCCGACGGGTCGCGCGCGCGTGAACTGCTCGGCATCACCCCGACGACCAGCACACCCGACGTCATCGACCGGCTGTACGCCTGGGAGAGCGTCGTCCGTGTCCCTGCCGCTGCGCGAGGAGCTGCCTGACGATGGCCACCATCATCGACCTCCCCCGCCGGGCATTCGACACCACTCGGTCGCTCGCCATGGCCCCGGTGCGCCCGCTCATCCCGGCCGGCATGGTCGACGAATGGGGCCGCGACGAACACGTCATCCGCGCCCTGTCGCCGTTGCTGCGGTTGCGTTGGAACGCCAGCGTGGGTGGCGAGAACCGCCTGCCCACCCGGGCCGGCGCGCTGCTCGTCACCAACGACCGGCGCCTGTCGTTCAGTCCGCTCTACGTGTCGTGGGCCCTCGCCGAGGCCACCGGCCGACCGGTGCGGTTCGTCGGCCATCCCGACATCGTCCCGTTCGGTCCGGCGATGCGCCGGATGGGTGCCATCCTGCGCAACCCCACCGAGGTGCGCGGCGCACTGCACCACGGCGAGCTGGTGGTGCTGGCCGCCGCACCCACCAACCACCCCCGCTACGCGGGCACCATCGATCCGGCACTGGTGGGCGCGGCCGTCATGGCCGGTGTCGGGGTGTTCCCGGTGGCCTCGATGAGTTCGCCGATCGGCCGCTCCACCCGGGTGCAGGTGGGCGCCCAGGTACGCCTGCGCACCAAGCGACGGGGTCCGCTGGCCGAGGCCGAACTGGCTGAGATCACCCAGCGCCACCTGCAGCGCATGCTCGACGAACTCGGCGGGGTGCAGACCGGGATGACCGCCATCGACTGGCTGGGCGAGGGCTGATGGCCTACGCCCGCACCTCCGACGGCCTCCGGGTGCACTACGAGGTGCTGGGCCGCGCCAGCGCGCCGCCGGTGCTGATGATCCAGGGCCTCGGCGCCGACAAGCACGGCTGGGACATGCAGCGCTACGTGTTCTCGGCGAAGTACCGGGTGATCGCGCTCGACAACCGCGGTGCCGGGCGCAGCGACAAGCCCTTCGGGCACTACAGCCTCGAGCAGATGGCCGACGACGCCATCGCCGTGCTCGACGCGGCGGGCGTCGACTCGGCACACGTCATCGGTGCGTCGATGGGTGGCGCCATCGCCCAGATCGTCGCCGTGAAGCACCCGACGCGGGTGCGTTCGCTCACGCTGGTGTGCACGGCCTGCCGCAACCATCCCTGGCGACGCGAACTGCTCGAGGGCTGGGCGGCGCGCGCCACCGAGCGGGGCATGGGCGCGATGGCCGCCGAGGCCGCGCGATGGGTCATCGGGCCGCGCTCGTTCCGGCGTCTGCTCCCGGCATTCGGATGGCTCGGGCCACTCGCGTTCGGTCGGCCGACACACGCTTTCGTCGCCCAGGTGCGCGCCATCTTGAACACCGACGAGGCGCTCGCCGACGAGCTGGCCACCATCGCCGTGCCCGCTCTGGTGGTGGTGGGCAACCAAGACATCCTCACCCCGCGCGGCGACAGCGAGGAACTGCACGAGCGACTGCCCACCTCCGAACTCGTCGTCATCTCCGGTGCTGCGCACGGGCTGATGGTCGAGCACGCCACCACGTTCAACCGGGTGCTCCTCGACTTTCTGGGTCGCGTCAGCACCCCCGCCACCGCCGGTGGCGAATCCTCGTTGCCCACCGCCGTATGAGGGTGGTCGTCGTCGGTGCGGGCCTGTCGGGTCTGATGGCTGCGCGTCGGCTCGTCGCGGATGGCCACGACGTGGTGGTACTCGACAAGGGCCGCTCGCCGGGGGGCCGACTCGCCACGCGCCGTATCGGTGCCGCCCGACTCGACCACGGCGCGCAGTTCTTCACCGTCCGCTCCGACGCCTTCGCCGAGCACGTCGCCGACTGGCGGCGCGACGGCCTGGTGTTCGAATGGTGCCGTGGGTTCGCCGCCGATGCCGACGGCTACCCGCGCTACGCCGTGCACGGCGGCATGAACGCACTCGCCAAGCACCTGGCCCGCGGCCTCGACGTGCGCTGCGACTCGCTCGTGTTCTCGCTGCACCGCACGCCGGGCGCACCCGGCGGCGAGTGGGAGGTGAAGCTCGACGATGCGTCGGTCGTGTCGGCCGATGCGCTCGTGGTCACCTGTCCCATCCCGCAGACGTTCTCACTGCTCGTCTCGGCCGAGGTGGCGATGCCCGAAGCCCTGTGGCGCACCGACTACGACCGCACGCTGTGCCTCCTGGCCGTGTGCGCCGGCCCCATGGCTGTGCCCGAGCCCGGTGGCGTGCAGGGCGCCGAAGGTTTCACGTTCATCGCCGACAACCGGCGCAAGGGCATCAGCGACGTCGACGCCATCACGCTGCACGCCGATCCGGCCTGGAGCAGCGAGCACTGGGACACCCCGGTCGACGAGGTGCACCGCGCGCTGCTCGACCGGGCGCGACCGTGGCTCGGCGACGCCGAGGTGGTCGATAGCCAGGTGAAGCGGTGGCGATTCGCAACGCCTCGCTCGATCTGGCCCGAGGCCACCTGGAGCCCCGACGACGTGGGCTCGCTCGCGCTGGCAGGCGATGCCTTCGCCGGGCCCCGCGTGGAGGGTGCCGCGCTGAGCGGCCTCGCCGCTGCTGCGGCCTTGCTCGGCTGACACACGGCGCGGCTGACACACTGGGGCGGCCATGGCCCGCTCTCGCCCCCACCGCCACGACGCCACCCACGCCCACTCGCACGGGCACGCCCATGCACTCGGGTCGATGTCGACCACACCCACCGTCGAGCGCACCCTCACCATCGCGGTGGTCGTGCTCGGACTGCTCACCCTGCTCGGCCTCATCGTGCTGTGGCCGTCGGGCGAGAGCAATGCCTCCGACCCGGCACTCTTGGCTGCCGACCCGGTCGATGCCACCGTGCAGCGCACCGAGGCCCAGCCGTGCTCGTACGACGCCACCGCCGAATGCGTGATGCTCACCATCAGCGTCACCTCCGGCCGCACGGCGGGTGAGGTGTTCACCCTCGAGCAGTCGACCGGCAGCGGCGGGCGGCCGCTCGCTGCGGGCGACGACATCCTCGTCCTCGCCGACACCAGCCCCGACGGCACCACGCTGTATTCGTTCTACGAGTACGAGCGGTCGACACCCATGCTGTTGCTGCTGGCACTGTTCGCCGTCATCATCATCGCCTTCGGCCGCTGGCGCGGGGTGGGTGCGTTGGGCGGTCTCCTGGTGAGCCTGCTCGTACTGGTGGTGTTCCTCCTGCCCTCGCTGCTCGATGGCAACAACGCCGTGCTGGTGGCGTTGGTTGGCACGTCGGTCATCGCATTCGTTGCCCTGTACCTCGCCCATGGCGTGAACCCCGCCACCAGCGTGGCCCTCATCTCCACCTTCGCTGCGCTCGCCGTGACGGGCGCGCTGTCGTGGCTGTTCATCCGCGCCGCCAAGTTCACCGGCTACACCGACGACAGCACCCAGTTCCTCGACGCCCTCAGCGTGCCCATCGACCCGCGGGGCATCCTGCTGGCCGGCATCGTGGTGGGGTCGCTCGGTGTGCTCGACGACGTCACCGTCACCCAGGTGTCGGCGGTGTGGGAGTTGAACTCGGCCCAGCCCGATCTCACCCGCGGCCAGCTGTACCGCAGCGCGTTGCGCATCGGACGCGACCACATCTCGTCGACGGTGAACACCCTGTTCCTCGCCTACGCCGGAGCATCGCTGCCCCTGCTGCTGCTGTTCAGTGAAGCCGGACAGGGCTTCGGCTCCATCACGGGTCGCGAGATCGTGGCCGTCGAGATCGTGCGATCGCTGGTGGGCTCGATCGGGCTCGTCTCGGCGGTGCCCATCTCCACGTGGTTGGCTGCTCAGGTGCTGCGCCCCGACCTCACCGCCCGTCCGGCGGCATCTGCCTCGTGATCCCCTTCGACCCCGACCTGCGCGACCGCATGGCGCGTCACCTGCGCGAGCACTCGTTGCACACCGTGCCGCTCGACGAGCGCAAGCGCGCTGCGGTGGCCGTGGTGGTGGTCGACAGCGACGCCAACGACGACCTCGTCGACCCGTACCCGTTCTCGGCCGAGGAGATGTCGGTGGTGCCCGGCGACATCAGCGGCCTCGACGGCAGCATGCAGGGAGTGGCCGGTGGTGCCGCGTTCCTGCTGTGCCGTCGTGCGTCGCGGATGAACGCCCACGCCGCGCAATGGGCACTGCCCGGCGGACGCATCGATCCCGGCGAGACCCCCGAGCAGACGGCGCTGCGCGAGCTCGACGAGGAACTGGGCGTACGCCTGGGCGACGACGCCGTGCTCGGCCGCCTCGACGACTACCCCACCCGCTCGGGCTACGTCATCACGCCGGTGGTGGTGTGGGGCGGCGGGCGACTCGACGTGGCACCCAACCCCGACGAGGTGGCCCACGCCTACCGCATCGGCCTGCACCACCTGCGCCGTCCCGATTCGCCGCGGTTCGTCACCATCCCCGAGAGCCCACGACCGGTCGTACAGGTGCCACTGGGTGGCGACCTCATCCACGCCCCCACTGGCGCCGTGCTGGTGCAGTTCCGCTGGGTGGCGCTCGACGGTCGGCTGCACGAACGGGTGCACGAGTTCGAGCAACCCGTGTTCGCCTGGCGCTGACACGCCGAACGACGCGAGATGCTCCATCGGCAATTGTGCGCATCGCCGGTCTACTCTCGTCGGTCGTGGACGACCGGCGACAGATGCTTTTGCGAGGGATCGACATAGCCGCCTCGTTCGGGCTCGAACTCGGTCCACTCACGTCGCCGGTGGTCACACGCGACATGGGTCGCGTCCACTACCTCGACCATGTCGACACCGCCGCCCTGCGGGCGCGCTACGCCACCCATGACGGGTTCGACGTCGACGCGATCGTGGCGATCGACCATGTCATCGGCGACGGCACGATCGCCTCGGCGGTCGGTGAGGCCGCACCGTTCGACTACGTGGTCGCGTCGCACGTGATCGAACACGTGCCCGATCCGTTGCGCTGGCTCGACGACATCCACAGCGTGCTGCGACCAGGCGGCATCGTCGCCCTGGCAGTGCCCGATCATCGCCGTTGTTTCGACGCCTTGCGCAGCCCTACCGTCGCCGCTGACATCGTCGCCGCCCACCTCACCGGCTCGACCACGCCAACGGCACGCCAGGTGTACGACCACTACGCCGGTGCCGTCGCCTGGCACGGGCACATCGCTTGGACGGAAGAGCCCGACTTTGCCGAGCTGGTGCCGGTGCACAGTGAGGACGAGGCACTGGCTCGGGCCCGGGCGGTGGTGGCGACCGGCGAGTACGACGACGTGCACTGCTGGGTGTTCACGCCCCGTTCGTTCACCACAGTCTTCGAAGCCCAGCAGCGCCGCGGCTTGATGCGGTTCGAGATCGATCACGTGAGCGACACCGTCGGGGGCGAGTTCTTCGTACTGTTGCGCGCTGTCGACACGCCCACCTGTGCCAACCGCAGCCCACTCGACGAGCGAGCGTCCGAGGCCGCCCTGGTGCGGGCCGAACTCGCCGCTGTCAAACGCGACCTGGCCGCTGCGCGCGCCGGACGCCATGCCAACGTTGCCAGACGTTCATGGCGCGCGACCGGTGCCCTGCGACGGGTGAACTCGCTCGGCCGGCGAGTGGTGGCGAGGTTCCGGCAGCGCCGCTCAGTCGGGTAACGACCCATCCCGACCGGGGAACCTGACCGAACCGAACGGCCACTCGGTGCGCAGCCAGTGGCGCACTGCGCCGGCCAGTGGTGCGTCGAGGTGGGCCCGGTCGGCACGCACCCAGCAGCGCACCATGGCGTCGGCCACTCTGGTGTCGTCGGGGTCGATGTACACGCACCCGATCACGTCGATCGAGTCGTCGCCGTGATCGGCGAGCACCGTGTAGGCGAACGCTTCCCGGGCCGCGAACTCGCGCGCGTGCATCTGCAGATCGGCCAGGTTCTGCTCGCTGCTCATCGGGTACGGCCACTCGTCGCCCTGCCAGAGCGCCGCGGTGAACCCGGGGGAGGCGTGGATGTGGTCGATCGAGCCCGACCAGGCCGCGTGGTCGCTGTCGTTGTGCTCGGGCCCGAGCGGTTCGAGCAGGAAACCCTCGCCCTGCAGTTTGCGGGGCACCACGAACTCGGACGGGACGAACTCGGCCGTGGGCGAGTCACCATCGTCCACGTCAGCGCCGTCCGCTGTGGCCGAAGCCACCCCCGCGGTCGTCGCCCTCGAGCGAGTCGACCTCGGTCCACTGCACGGTGGCGAAGCGCTGGATGACGAGCTGGGCGATGCGGTCGCCGCGGTGCACGACGAAGTCGCGGTGCGGGTCGGTGTTCAGCAGGATGACCTTCAGTTCGCCCCGATACGCGGCGTCGATGAGACCCGGTGCGTTCACCAGCGCGATGCCGTGCTCGAGCGCCAGGCCGCTGCGCGGCAGCACCCAGCCGGCGTGACCCTCGGGGATGGCGATGGCCACCCCGGTGGGTACCAGCACCCGGCCCCCGGCGGCTGGCACGGTGGTGTCGATGCGAGCCCGCAGGTCGAGCCCCGCATCACCCGGGTGGGCGTACGCCGGCAGCGGCAGGTCGGGGTCGAGACGCACGATCGGGATGTCCACCATGGCGCCGCAGAGCCTACGCTCCACGCCATGAACGCATCGGCCCCGACCGCGGCGCCTGCCGGCCGACCGCCCAGTGTCGATGCGCTCGCCCGCTCGCTAGCACCCAGCGGGCTGCCGCACGCCATCTGCGTCGACATCGCCCGCCAGGCCATCGCCGACCACGACGTCGCCGGCGCTCCGGCCCGGGCCGAGGCCTTCCGCCGCACCCTGCTCACCGACGTGGTGAACGCCACCGGCGTACTGCTGCACACCAACCTCGGGCGGGCCCCGGTGGCGTTCCACGCCGAGGCCCGCGCCGTGAACGTCGAGTTCGACCTCGCAACCGGCGAACGCGGGTCGCGCCAACGTGCCGTCGGCCAGCTGCTGGCCCGCATGTGCGGCGCCGAGGCCGCCATCATCGTGAACAACAACGCTGCTGCCGTGCTGCTGGTGTGCGCAGCGCTGGCCCACGGTCGTCAGGTGCTGGTGAGCCGGGGCGAGAGCGTCGAGATCGGCGGCAGCTTCCGGGTGCCCGAGGTGATGGAGCAGTCGGGCGCCGAACTGGTCGACGTGGGCACCACCAACCGCACCCGCGTGGCCGACTACCACCGGGCACTCGGGCGCAAGAACGCCGATGTGGCCATGGTGCTGAAGGTGCACCCCAGCAACTACCGCGTCGAGGGGTTCGTCGAGGAGACCCCGGTCGAACAGCTCGCCACCCTCGGCGTGCCGGTGGTGGCCGACATCGGCAGCGGCCTCATCGACGCCACCTGCCCCTGGTTGCCCGGTGCTCCCCCGGCCTGGCTGGCCGGCGAACCCGCCGCCGTGCAGTCGCTGGCCGCCGGCGCCGCGCTCGTCACCTTCAGCGGCGACAAGTTGATGGGCGGGCCGCAGGTGGGTGTCATCGCCGGGCGCGCCGACCTGGTCGCCGCGTGCAGCAAGCACCCGCTGGCCCGTGCACTGCGGCCCGGCACGCTGGTGCTGGCCGCGTTGCAGCAGACCGCGCTCGCCTACCTGCACCGACGGGTGGTCGACGAGGTGCCGTTCTGGCGGATGGTGGCGGCACCGCTCGATTCGCTGCGGGCTCGTGCCGAGGCCATCGCTGCGCAAGTGCCCGGGGCCCAGCCCGAGGCGATGGACGCCCTGCCCGGGGCCGGTTCGGCGCCCGGCACCACGATGCCCAGCTACGGCGTGGTGCTGCGCGGCGACCACCTCGCTGCCCTGCGCTCTGGCACGCCGCCCGTCGTGGCCCGCGTGCGCGACGGCCGCACCAGCCTCGACCTGCGCACCGTCGACCCGGCCGACGACGCCGTCGTCGTCGCGGCACTCACCGCTGCGCTCGGCAACGGCTGACCCGACCATGCGCGTCGTCGCCACCGCCGGCCACGTCGATCACGGCAAGTCGTCGCTCGTGCTGGCGCTCACCGGCACCGACCCCGACCGCTTCGCCGAAGAGAAGCGCCGCGGGCTCACCATCGACCTCGGCTTCGCCCACCTGGCGCTGCCATCGGGCGAGGAGGTCGGCCTGGTCGACGTGCCCGGCCACGTGCGGTTCCTGCGCAACATGCTGGCCGGGGTGGGCGGGGTCGATGCCTGCCTGTTCGTGGTGGCCGCCACCGAGGGCTGGAAGCCACAGAGCGAGGAACACCTGCGCATCCTGCAGTTGCTGGGCCTGCGCCACGGCGTGGTGGTGCTCACCAAGAGCGATCTGGTCGACGACGAGTGGCTCGAACTGCAGACGCTCGACGTGGGCGATCACCTGGCGGGCACGTTCCTGGCCGACGCCCCCGTCGTGCCGGTCAGCAGCACCACCGGTGCCGGGCTCGACGAGTTGCGAGCCGCACTCGACGACCTGGTCGCCCGTACCCAGCCATCGCTCGACCGCGGCCGCCCGCGTCTGTGGATCGACCGCTCATTCGCAGCGAAGGGCAGCGGCACGGTGGTCACCGGCACGCTCACGGGCGGAGCACTCGAGGTCGACCAGCGCGTCGACATCGTGACCGCCGGGCGCGACGCGCGGGTGCGCTCGATCCAGAGTCACGGCCGGTCCGTCGACCGGGTGGGACCCGGGCACCGCGTGGCGCTGAACCTCAGCGGCGTCGACCATCACCTGCTCGCTCGTGGCGACGCGGTGGTGGTGAGCGACCAGTGGGAGCCCACCACCCGCTTCGACGCGTCGCTCGACGTGCTCACCTCGCTCGACCACGAGGTGTCGCGACGCGGCGCGTACATGGCCTACATCGGCTCGGGCGAATGGCCAGTGAAGGTGCGCATCCTGGGCGACCGTGCCATCGTGCCCGGCGAGACCGGGTACGTGCGCGTGCACCTGGCGGTTGCGCTGCCACTCGTGATGGGCGACCGGTTCGTGCTGCGCGAGTCGGGCCGCAACGAGACCGTCGGCGGTGGCGAGGTGCTCGACGTGGCACCGGTGCTGCCCGCCTCGAAGGCCCGGCCCGATCGCAGCATCGAGCGCATCGTGCGCGAGCGCGGTTGGGTGCGTGCCGACGTGCTCACCGCCCTCACCGGTGCCGACGTGCCACCCACCATCGACCCCTGGGTGGTCGACCCGGCGGCCCTTGCGGCGATGCAGGAATCGCTCGGCGCCCGCATCGCTGCTGCCGGGGCCGCAGGGCTCGACCTGGCCGCGCTCGACGAGCGCGAACGCCTCGTAGCACCTACCCTGCCGGCCACCCGCACCGAGGGTGGCCGCATCCGCCCCGCCGACGCGGTCGACGAGTTCGCCGACCACCCACTGGCCGCCGCACTGGCCGCAGGTGGCACCACACCGCCCGACCTCACCCCTGCCGACCGCAGCGCCCTGCGCGAACTCGTCCGCCGCGGTGTGGCGGTGGAGCGCGACGGCATCGCGTTCCACATCAGCGCCATCGACACCGCAGCGCGGGTCATGGCCACCCTGCTGCGCGATCAGCCCGACGGCGTCACGATGGCGCAGTTCCGCGACGCCCTGGGCGTGACCCGCAAGTACGCGTTGCCGCTGGCGAACGAACTCGACGCCCGCGGCATCACCCGGCGGCGGGGCGATCTGCGGATCGCTGGTCCGCGTCTGCCCGCTTCCTGAGCGTCGTCACCCGGCGCAACCCCTTCGGCCGCGACTCGGCCGCCTTGGCCGCCGCGGCCTCCAGCTCACGGGCCGCCTTGGCCACGCGCATGTCGTTGGTGATGATCTCGCCGAACTGCTCAGGGTCGGCCAGCAGCCAGCTGTGCGAGCCGTCGACCACCGTGCCCTCCACACCCGATGCCACGCACAGCGCCTCGAACGATTCACGCGGGATGATGCCGTCGCGCGATGCCCACAGGAGGGTGACGGGTAGACCTCGGTCGCGGAGCGTCTCCAACTCGCTGCGCAGGTCGGCACGACGGGCCAGGTTCGCCACCCGTACGAACGCGCGCGGGTTGCGCAGCACGTTGGGCACTACGTCCTCGGCGATGACGGGCAGCACGCGCGTGGCCTGACGAACGGGCCAGATGTCGGCCGGGAAGTGCAATCCCCAGTCCCACAGCGGTCGCTCGGCGATCGACTTCAGCGTCTTGCCCTGCTTCCACGCCGAGCCGCCCACCGAGTTCACCAGCACCAGCGAGCGCACCCGATCGGGGTGGTCGTAGGCCAGACGGATCGACACCCCGCCGCCGAAACTGTGCCCCAGTACGACCACCGACTCGTCGACACCGAGCACGTCCAGCAGGTCGATCACCCAGCGCGCATAGCCGCTCATCGAGAAGGTCTCGTCGGGCAGGTCGGCGGTGCCCCCGAACCCGGGCATCGCCGGGGCTATCACCCGCACCCCTTCGGCAGCCACCCGCTCGATCACGTCGCGGTAGGTGTGATGGCCGAGGCCCCAGCCGTGCAGCAGCACTACCGGCATCCCTTGACCGGCCACGCTGTAGGCCGCGGGGCGACCCTGCACCCACGTGCGCTTGTCGACCGCAACCACCCGGGCGGGCCGCTGAGCGCCCACCCGTGGCTCGGTCACCGAGTTGTCCCCATGATCTCCACGACAGGGCGATGGTACCGGCCCGCAGCGACCCCCTCCCAGCGCCCTTCGGCCCTGGCCCGATGTCCGAGCTCCGTCGGCGCGCCCGAGCCGGCGGTACGGGCAGGGAGTACCGGGGGACGGCCTGCATCCGTGGTGGTCAGCGACGCGAAGCCGGGTGGATTCGGAGATCGGTGTGACGGGCGAGGGTCTCGAAGTCAGCGTCTGCGTGGAGCACCTCGATCTCCGCGGCGACGGCAACTGCGCCGATCAAGCAGTCGATCAACTTTCTGACGGTCTCGCCGCGCACGCGACACGCCCGATACATCGCTGCAGCGGACTCGTAGTCGGCCGATGTCGTCGGCAGCGTGGTGGCCCTTGCCAGGAGACCTCTGAGCTGGAGGAGTTGCCGTTCGTCGCGTGCACCTGCGAGGAGTTCCATCGAAATCGCGTCGCATATCGCGATGTCACCGGCGAGCATTCGGTCGACTGCTTCGCACGCCGGAGATCCAGTGCCCCGGAGGAACTCCACCCACGCGGAAGTGTCGACGAGGATCACACTCGGCTCGTCCGCATGTCGTCGAGATCGGCGTCCCAGCCCGACCCCTTCAGTGCTCGCGCCTCGTCGACGCCGAGCGGCTCGCCCGCCAAGTGTCGTAGCGCCATGTTGACCGCTTCCCGCTTCGTCGCCAGGTGGTAGCGGTCCATGACCCGCTGGCACAGCTCGTCATCGATGTCGATATTGGTGCGACTCATACACTAACGATACACCACCCTGCTCGGAGAGGCTGCCGCGGGGCGACAGCAGTGCTGCCGTCCCTGCGGTAGGGGCGCCCCGTACAGCGTGGTCCAGTACGTCCACACATCGCTACGTCTCGTTCCCGCGCCCCAGCCGGGAACGTGCCCCACTACAGTCCGCCGAGTGGCTTCCGTTGACCTGAGTACAGAGGGGCGCTCGATGAGTCGACGGATCCTGGGCGTGGCTGCGTGCACTGCATTGGCGCTCTGCGCGGTCGTGGTGGTTTCGCACGACGCCTATCAGGCGGCCTCCTTCCGGGCCTACGACCTGCTCTGTCAGCGCTCCGACGGATCGCTCTGGCGGGACCCGTCACAGGGTTGTTCCGGTGGTGAGGATCCGCGCTGCACGGAAGGCACAGCGTGCGCAGACTCAACGATGGTCTCGGAGGGCTGGCGCCACGCCTGCACATGGCTCGTCTTCGACAAAGAGGTCGAACCTCGTGGAGAGGAGCCGTTCTATGAGGGGCCGTCGCCGGGCGGCGGTTGCCTCGGCCGCAAGTAGAACCAAGAAGTGTCGAACCGATGCCGGGGGACGATGCCCTCGAGTCCTTCCACGTCCAGACCGCGTAGCGCCCACCTGCCGCTACGTGCTAGCTCGTCAGGCTCGCCGGAGAGCGCATAATGCCTGCGCCACCAGAGCTGGCGGTATGTGGCAGCACAGGTGAACTGATCTGTGCACAGCGAAGGCTTGCGGAGAGCGCCCATTGCGGGCACGATGCGCCCGTGAAGATGGTCCGGCGAGAACCAGGACAGACCACGTTCGCACTCGCTTCCGCCTCGGTGCTCCTGGCAGCCGTCGTCGTCCTCTCGATTCGCTTCGAGTCAGATCCCCAAGAGGACGGCGGCCTCGCGGCCATGCTGATCATGGGTGTGCTGCTGTTCGTCATTCCCGTCGGGGTGGC
>JBIIDH010000060.1:0-21491 GCA_044238435.1 Ilumatobacteraceae bacterium
CTGGTGACCACGAACGACTGGTTGAGATAGGTGTAGAGCGCCCCGCCCACACCGGCCACCGTGCCCGAGATGACGAACGCGGTGAGCTTGGTGCGCACCGGCGTGATCGACACGCTCTGCGCCGACCGCTCGTTCTCGCGCATCGCCACGATCGCCCGGCCGGTACGCGACCGGCGCAGGCTGCGCAGCGAGGCGTACACCAGCACCAGCACCACCACGGTGTAGGTGTAGAAGCGGGTCGGGGTGCTCACGTCGATGCGGCCGAACAGCGGCGGCCGCTCGAACCGCTCGTCGGACGCGGGGAACCATCCGAAGAACCGGTCGCTCAACAGCCAGTACTCCACACTCAGTCCGAAGGCGAACGTGGTGACGGCCAGGTACAGGCCGCGCAGGCGCAGCGCCGGGATGCCCACGGCGAACGCTGCAACGGCGCCGACCACCCCACCGAGTGCCAGCCCGAGCGTGAGGTCGAGGTTCCAGCGCAGGGTGCAGGTGGCGCTGACCGCGGCGCCCAGGCCCACGATGCCCATCTGGCCGAGCGAGATCTGGCCCGCCCACCCGGTGAGCACCACGAGCGACATCCCGATGACGGCGAAAACCATCAACGCCGTGCCCTTGATGACGTAGTCGACCCCGAGCACCACCGGGAACAGCACCACCGTCATCACCCCGAGGGCGAGCAGCGTCCAGCGGATGGTCGACACCCAGGCGTCGGCACGGGCAGCGGCCGACAGCGGACGCACCTCCTCGGCGCCGCGCCAACTCGACGTGGTGTCGCTGTCGCGCCGGGTGCTGCCCGGGCGCTGCACCAGCAGCACGGCGAACATCACCGCCGACATGATCGGGTACGCGAGGAACGGCGTATCGGCGTTCCACAGCACACCCGCGCGCAGGATGCCGAGCACCAACGCCATGCAGGCGATGGTGGGCAACCGCTCGAACCGGCCGATCACCAGCGCGGCGAGCGCCTGCAGCATGGTGGGCAGACCGACGGCGCTGCCGAGCGGCACGCCCGTGATGCCGCTCTTCAGGAACAGCGCCAGGAAGGCGAGCACGGCGGCGAGCGCCCACACCACGGTGTTGATACGGCTCACCGGCACGCCCAGCATCGCCGCCCGATCCGACCGCTCGGAACTGGCGCGCACCGCAAGGCCGAGCCTGCTGCGCGACAGGAACACCGCCACGGCCACCATCGCGACCGGGGCGACGATCAGTGCGATGAGGTCGTTGGCATTGAGGATGAACCCGCCGATGGTGAGCTTCCAGTCGACCGGCGGCTCGATGCGCTCGCTGGCGAGGTTGCGGCCCCACCAGCGCGGCACGAGGATGCCGAGGAACACGAGCAACTGGGTGATGCCCAGCGTGGCCACCGTGAGCACCAGCCGTGGGGCGTGCTGGAAGCGGCGGATGATGCCCATCTCGACCACCACGCCGAGCACCACGGCGAGCAGCAGGCCAGCACCCAGGCCGAGCAGGTACGGCCAACCCCAGAACAGGATGAACGCCGCAGCGAAGGCGGTGGGCACGGCACCGAGGTCGGCCTGGGCGAAGTTCACCACCCGGTTGGCGCGGTAGATGAGGGCCATGCCCATCGCCAACATCGCGTCGAGCAGGCCGAGCACACCCCCACGGATCCAGTTGCCCGCCGGCATCGGGAACCAGACGAGTTGGATGACGAGCACGACGACGACCGACGCGGCCGCGACGGCCCGTGTGCGATCGACGTCGCGGAGCACCCCCATGCTCGGCATGTGCCAACCGTAGCCCAGCGGTGCGCGGCGCCGAACCCGACCGCAGGCACGACCCGACGGACGCGCCGGCGCGCTGCCAGACTCGACGGCCATGAGCACACGTCTGGCAGGAACCGGTATCTGGAGCGGCATGTTGCGGTACGGCGAGCCGGGGCCGGCAGCCGAGGCAGCCACCGAACTCGAGTCGCTCGGCTACTCGGCACTCTGGATCCCCGATGTGGGCGGCGACCTGTTCGGGGCGCTGGCCAACCTGCTGGGCGCCACCCGCACGGTCACCATCGCCACCGGCATCTTGAACGTGTGGATGCACACGGCCGACGATGCCGCTGCGGCGCACGCCCGCCTCACCGCCGAGCACGGGCCGCGCTATCTGTGCGGCATCGGCATCAGCCACCGACCGTTCATCGACATGGTGAACGCTCCGGGCACGTACACCAAGCCGGTCGACACGATGGCCGCGTACCTCGACGGCCTCGATGCCGCATCCACCCCCCTCGCCGTGGCCGATCGCATGCTGGCGGCACTGGGGCCGAAGATGTTGGAACTCGCCCGCACCCGCACCGCTGGCACGCACCCCTACCTGGTCACCCCCGAACTCACCGCCATGGCGCGCGCCGGCATCGGCCCCGACGGCCTGGTGGCCAGCGAGGTGGGCGTGGTGCTGGAGACCGACCCGGCCAAGGCGCGCGAGATCGCCCGCCTGCACCTGCAGACCTACCTCGCCCTGCCGAACTACGCGAACAACTGGAAGCGTCACGGGTTCACCGACGACGACATCGCCGACGGCGGCAGCGATCGTCTGGTCGATGCGCTCATCGGTTGGGGCGACGAGGCTGCCATCGCCGCGCGGGTGCAGCAGCACCGCGACGCCGGGGCCGACCACGTGTGCGTGCAGGTACTCACCAGCGACCCGCGTGCCCTGCCGGTCGCCGAGTGGCGCACACTCGCGCCCGTGCTGCTCGGCTGAGTCTCCGACAGCCGAACAGGTCTTCGGGATGGCACGGCAGGACCTCCGGCCCTGCCCGCACGGCGCTGCGGCTGCGACCGTGACGGCAACGACGTGGCACGACGCGCCCGTCGCCCGAGGAGGAACCCGATGCGATGCCTGTCTGCAACCGGCTCGGCACTGCTCGCCACATGCCTGCTCGTCATCGGCGCCACCGCCTGCGGCGACGACGAGGCCGACACCACACCACGGACCGCTGAACAGCTCGCCGCCTCGTTGCTCGCTCCGACCGACCTGACCGGGACCTGGACGCCGCACCAGGCACCCGACCAGGCACCCGACGAGGCGTCGATCGATGGCGTGGTGTCCGACGAGCAACAGAACATGCTCCCCCGCATGGACCTGTGCGACAAGGCGAGCGACTCTGCTCGCGAAGCCGTCAGCGCAGTGCAGTGGAAGGCGTTCCGTCAGCTCGACCTCACCGTCGACGACCCGATCGACCCACCCGACGACCGTTCGGGCCACATCGTGTTCGCCCAGGAGTTCCTCACCTCGGGCGACCTCGACGACATCACAGCCACGTTCGACCAGCTGCGTGTGGGCATGGATGCCTGCCTGGGCGAGTTCCCCGCCGGCGACGAGGGTCCCAGCACCGCGGCGACGCTGGTGGTCCCCTCGGTAGGCGACGATCGCTCCGCCGTACTCACCACGATGGATGAAGCCGGCGGCTGGGCCGTGTGGCGATTGCACCAGATGGTGGTGCGCGAGGGGTCGACCCTGATGGCCTTCCTGGTCGTCGAGATCCACAGCACCGACACCGAACCGCTGTACGGCGACGACGAGGTCGCAGCACTCGTCTCCGCAGCGGTCGGCCAACTCTGACCGCACCACCCCGCCACCGGTCTCGGGACAACCCCGGGCACCACCGCCGCCCAGTGGTGAAGCGGTCGCTACATTCGGACCCATGGGTTACCGCCACGACCGTGACGAGATGCTGCAGGCCGCCATGCGGCTGGTGCTCGCCGACGGTGTGGCCGCCCTCACCTTCGGTCGAGTCGCCGCCGAGGTGGGTACCAGCGACCGCATGGTCGTCTACTACTTCCCCACCAAAGCCGACCTCGTCGTCGGCGTGGTCACTGCAATCGGGGCACAACTGCAATCAACGCTCGAAACCGCATTCGGGCCCGAGCCACTCGACGCCGACGAACTGATGCGCCGCGCCTGGCCGGTGCTCGCCTCGGATCGTGCCGCCAACATGTTCGCCCGCTTCTTCGAGGTGATCGGGCTCTCGCTGGCCGGCCAGGCCCCGTACACCGTGCTGGCCCCTGCGTTGCTCGACGGCTGGATCGACTGGCTGGAAGGTCGCGTCGCGGCACCGACGGCAGCCCGGCGGCGGGCCATCGCGGCCAGCATCGTGGCCCGTCTCGACGGCCTGCTGCTGCTCCAGAGCGTGAGCGGCAGCCGTACCGCCCGAGCCGCAGCGCGCGAACTCGGTATCGTCGGCGGCGCCTGAGCCAGGGTGCCCCCACGGCACCCGCTCGCGGCGCGGGCGCTCGGAACCTCACCTGCTTGCCCCCCACCCCCGAGTAGGAACGGTCAGAACAGTGACCGCTCTTGTAGACGCGACTGCGTCGGCCGCCGAGCCGACGCTCGGGGCGGACCGACAAACCCATCATCGCCGCGACATCCAGGGCCTTCGCGCCGTCGCGGTGATCGTCGTGCTGCTGTTCCACGGAGGCGGGTTCCTCTCCGGGGGCTTCATCGGCGTCGACATGTTCTTCGTGATCTCCGGGTTCGTCATCACCCTGCTGCTGATACGGGAGTGGGCCGACCACGGCCAGATCCGCCTCATCCGGTTCGCCGTACGCCGCTTCCGACGGCTCAGTCCCCCGCTGGCCGTGACGGTGGTGGCGACCCTCCTCTGCTCGGTCGTGCTGGCGAGCCCACTCGGCCAGATGCAGATGACCACGGCGACCGCGGTGGGGGCGATGCTGTTCGCCGCCAACTTCGCAGTGTTGAAGACCTCGGTGGGCTACTTCCACCCCACGACCGAGACCAACGCGCTCCTGCACACCTGGTCGCTGTCGGTTGAGGAACAGTTCTACTTCATCTTCCCGTTGTTGCTGCTCGTCGCGTTCGCGGCGAGTCGGCGGTGGAGGGCGCGCTGGGTGCCGGTCGCAACGATCGTGGCCGCCACCGTCGTCTCGCTCGCCGTCACCCTGCTGCCATCCGTCGGCGCCCCCCTCCCCTTTCACCGCACCACACAGTCGGCCTTCTACTCACCGGTCACCCGCGTCTGGGAGTTCGGCGTGGGCGCACTGCTGGCCCTCGCCGGCCCGGCAGCACGCATCACCAAGACGTGGCTGTCGGTCGTGTGCGCCAGTGCCGCGTGCACAGCCCTGGCGTGGTGCATCGTCACGTTCTCGGAGCGCACCCAGCATCCCGGCCCGCCGACGCTGGTTCCGGTGCTCGCCACGGCGCTGCTCATCGCCGCCTGTGCCGACTCGACGAGCCCTCAGGCCCGCCTGTTCGGCTCGGGTCCGCTGCACTGGGTGGGCGACCGCTCGTACAGCTGGTACCTCTGGCACTGGCCGGTGATCGTCTTCGTCGCCACCGCCGTCAGCCCCAACCGGTGGGCCCTGCTCACTGCGTCGCTCGCCTCGATCGTGCTCGCCATGGCCTCGTACCGCTGGGTCGAGCAGCCGATGCGTTCCACGGCACCGATGCGCTTCGCCAACACGCCGCGTCTGGTCGTGCTGTGTCTCGGTGTGCCCACCCTGCTGGCCGGGGGTCTCTGGCTCGGTGTCCGCTCCGGGTTCGGCAACGACACGGTGCAGTCGTACCAGGACGACGTGCTGCCGGCCCACGAGGGCTCGGTCCGTCGCTGCGACAGCGCGCTCACCCAGGACGTCTGGAACTGGAGCAGCTGTGCCTGGCAGCCGACGAACGGTGCAGCGCCCGACGCACCCTGGGTCTACCTCGTGGGCGACTCGCACGCCGACCACCTCAGCGAGGCGATGATCGCCGCCGCCGATCAACTCGGCCGGCCGTTGCGCATCGCCACCGTCACCGCGTGTCCGATGACCGGGCTGATGACCAGCCACGGCGAGCCGCGCATCTACACCGACGGCTGCCGCGACTACAACCGCGACATCGTCGACTTCCTGGCGACCCGAGCACCGGGCACGGTCGTGATCTCGAACAGCAACGTCTACTGGTCGCTCGACGAGTTCTCCGCAGGCCCCGACGCCGATTCACTCACCAACGACACCGAGGTCAAACGGGCGCTGTACCGCACCAGCATGGAGCGCCTCGTGCGCACCCTGGAGGACGCCGGTCATCAGGTGCTGGTGGTGCAGACCGTCCCGAACTGGGCGGCCGACCCGACCTGGGAACCGTTGCGGTGCTCGATCGGCGACATCACGGGTGGTGACTGCAGGGCCGAGCAGCCCCGCAGCGACACCGAACTGCAGCAGGCGGTCGAACGCGACCTCACCCGGGCTGCGGCCGAGGCCGCTGGAGGCCAGGCGATCGAGCCACGCGACGCACTGTGCCCCGATGGCACCTGCCGCACCGAAGCGAACGGAACCGTGCTCTACCGCGACTACAACCACTTGTCGCGATCGGGGTCGGCGCTGCTCGCGCCGTTGTTCGTGGCCGCCATCAGCGACCCGGGCTGACCTGCGTCAGCGACCCTTCCACACGGGCGGGCGCTTCTGGGCGAACGCTGTGGCACCCTCACGGGCGTCTTCGCTGGCGAACACCGGCATCGTGACCTGACCCACGCGCTGGGCGGTGTCGGGGCCCACCTCTTCGCGCATCAACAGCTTGGTGGCCTGCACGGCGAGCGGGCCGTTGGCGTTGATCAGCGCCGCCAACGCGAGCGCACCGTCGAGCACCTGATCGGCCGGCACGACACGGTTGATGAGACCCAGTTCGAGGGCACGAGCAGCCGAGATGGGCTCGCCGGTGAGGCCCATCTCGAGGGCCACCTGCAGCGGGATGCGGGTGGGCAGGCGGGTACCGCCGCCGGCGGCCACCAGGCCACGCTTCACCTCGGGGATGCCGAACCGGGCGTGCTCGGCGGCCACCACCAGGTCGGCACCCATCATCACCTCGAAGCCACCGGCCAGTGCTGCACCGTTCACGGCAGCGATGACCGGCTTGGGGCATTCGCGCAGGGCAGCGAACGCCTTGCCCACGGGGGCCACGTCTTCGCCCGAGGCGAACGCCTTCAGGTCCATGCCGGCGCAGAAGATCTTCTCGCCCGCACCGGTGACGATGATGGTGCGCACCTCGGGGTCGGCGACGGCGGCAGCGAGCGCGTCGCACAGGGCCTGGCCCAGTTCGCCGTTCAACGAGTTGCCCGCCTCGGGGCGGTTGAGGGTGACGACCAGGGCGCCGTCGCGGTGTTCGGTGAGGATGGTCATACCCCCACTCTGCCACCGTCGGCGACGGGACTACCATTCGGCGCACACACCGGCACGGGCCCGGCAGCGAGGAGCAGCACCATGGCGATGACCGACGACATCCCCGCCCACCTGCAGGGCAACGGCCGACCCACGACGGAGGAGTTGACGCTGGTCGACCTCGCCGTACGTGGCACCATCCCCGCCGAACTCGACGGGCGCTACCTGCGCAACGGCGCCAACCCCTTCACCGGGATGAGCGAGCACCCCTTCCTGGGCGACGGCATGGTGCACGGTGTGCGCCTGCGCGACGGCAAGGCCGAGTGGTACCGCAACCGGTACGTGCAGACACCGTTCATCGCCAACCCGTCGCTCGACATCATGGACCCCAGCGCCATGATGGACATGAAGTGCTCGAAGGCCAACACCCACGTGGTGGGCCACGCCGGCAAGATCCTGGCGCTCGAGGAGGGGCACTTCCCCTACGTGCTCGACGGTCTGCTGAACACCGTCGGCCCCACCGACTTCGGCGGGGTGCTGCAGGGCGCCTTCACCGCCCACCCGAAGATCTGCCCCGTCACCGGCGAGATGCTGGCCTTCGGCTATTCGCCGCTGCCGCCGTACCTCACCTACCTGCGCGTGGCCGCCGATGGCACGATGGTGCAGCGCGAACAGATCACCGTCACCGGCGCCACGATGATGCACGACTTCAACGTCACCGAGCACTACGTGGTGTTCATGGACCTGCCGGCGGTGTTCGACCTCGAACTGGCCATTCGCGGCGAGATGCCGTTCCAGTGGAGCGACACCTACCCGGCCCGCCTGGGCGTGATGCCCCGCACCGGCACCGATGCCGACGTGCGGTGGTTCGACGTGAACCCGTGCTACGTGTTCCACCCGATGAACGCCTACGAGGACGGCGATCGCATCGTGCTCGACGTCGCCCGCTACGAGCACATCTGGAAGGGCGGTTCGATGGACTTCCCGATGCCGATGCTGTGGCGCTGGACCATCGACACCGTGCGCGGCACCGTCACCGAGGAGCAGATCGACGACCGCTCGGCCGAGTTCCCGCGGGTGAGCGACGCGGTGGTCGGCCGCAAGCACCGGTACGGCTACGAGATGTCGATGGGCGAGGCCGGTTTCGGTGAGGTCGATGCCGGGGCCATCTTGAAGTACGACCGTCAGAGCGGCACCCGCACCTCGATCGAGTTGGGCAAGGGCCGCATGTGCGGCGAGGCCGTCTTCGCCCCCGCAGCCGACGCGCAGCACGAGGACGACGGCTACCTGATGACCTTCATCTACGACGCGCCCACCGACACCAGCGAGTTCGTCATCTTCGACGCCGCCACGATGAGCCCCGACCCGGTCGCCACCGTGGCCCTGCCCCGTGTGCCGTTCGGCTTCCACGGCAGTTGGGTGCCCGCCAGCGTCGCCGACTAGACCCGGGCCCGTGAGCGATCACCAGGCAGGCGATGGCGGCGACCTCGGCGACGTGCACCTCGCCCAGTTCAACATCGCCCGCCTGCGCCACCCCATCGGCCATCCCGACACCGCCGGCTTCGAAGCGCTGATCGACGAGACCAATGCCCGCGCCGAGGCGAGTCCTGGGTTCATCTGGCGCCACGGCATCGACTCACGCGACACCGACGTGACGGCTTACGACGACCCCTTGGTGCTGGTGAACGCCTCGGTGTGGGAGTCGATCACCCACCTGCGCGACTACGCCTACCGCGGCTTCCACCGCGACGTGTACCGGCGGCGCAGCGAGTGGTTCGACCGGTCGGCCGCCGCGATGTGGTGGATCCCCGCCGGCAGCACTCCCACGATGGCCGAGTGCAAGGCCCGCCTGGCCTTCCACGACGAGTTCGGGTCCTCCCCCTACGCGTTCGGCACGGGCGAGCGCTACCCGCAGTTGGTGCTCCGTCGCCACACCCTCGACGACCCGGTGGTGGTGCCGATGCTCGACCGCCTGAACGCCGAACTGCGGGCAGCCATACCCGAGGGCGGCACCAACTTCTTGTCGCTACCAGCCGAGCACGTTGCCGACGACCAGGGCACGTTCCTGGTGGCCTGGCTCGATGGGCAACCGGCCGCATGCGGGGCCTGGCGACGCATCGACGATGTAGCGGGCCGGCCCGACACCGCCGAGATCAAGCGCATGTGGGCCGACCCCACGGTGCGCGGTCAGCGCCTCGGCGCTGCCGTGCTGGCCTCCCTCGAGACCAGCGCCCGGGCGCAGGGCATCACCGAGTTGAGGCTCGAGACCGGCGAATACCTCACCGCCGCAGTGAGCCTGTACCGGCGGTTCGGGTTCGCACCCTGTGCCCCGTGGGGCGAGTACGTGGGCGCCGAGCACTCGTACACGATGGCCAAGGCGCTCGAACCCACGACGACGAGGTGATGATCGCGGAAGCGGGTGACACGAACATCCGCTGTCGACTCTCGGAGGTCACCGGCGCGTGAGGACGTTGCCCACTTCCAACGGCCGCGAGTTTCACTCCGCGATGCGTGCGTACTGGCAGACCCGCCGCACTCCTCAGCAGTGCTCACACCGTCCGAAGCAGTGCTCACACCATCCGACGACCGCCGCCATTGATCCACCGTGCACAGCGTGTCGGACTCCGTATAATCCAACACCCGTCAGTCCAATTACCCGGCAGTTCAACACCTGTCGGTCCAACACCAGGGAGTACATCCGATGCGTACCAAACTCATTGCCGCGACTGCAACGTTGCTGCTGTTCACCACCGCCTGCGGAAGCGACGACTCGTCCGACTCGTCGAGCGACGAAACGACTGCCGAGGCCAGCAGCGACGAGGGCGGCACCGGCGACCGCGCCGGGCAGATCGATTCGATCGTGTCCACGTTCGTCAGCAGCGGCTTGGAGGAGGAATGTGTGCGCAACGTCGTGAACACGATGAGCGACGCCGATATCGCCATCGTTGCAACCAACGCCGACGAGATGCTCACCGACGCAGGCCAGCAGGCCATGGGAGCGATCAACGAGTGCCCGAAGACGGGCGGCTGACCGATCGAAGTAGTTCCGTACTGACTCTCGGCCGCCAGTACATTTGTACTGACGGATGTACCGGGGGGCACTGTTCACTTCTGGTCCGGCTCCCTTGGCGGGCGCCGAGCAAACACTCGACGAAAGGATCATCGTGCGTACCAAACTCATTGTCGCGACTGCAGCACTGCTGCTGTTCACCACTGCATGTGGTAGCGACGAATCGTCCGACTCGGCGAGCGATGCGACGACGGCTGAAGCGGGGGGCGAGGAGGGCGCCTCGCGCGACGAGACGAACGCCACCATCGTGTCCGGATGGGTCTCCATCGGCCAGCAGAGCAACTCCACCTTCGACGAGGCATGTCTCGCCGACCTCGCCGCCCAGCTCAGCGACGAAGATGCTGCCAAAGTGGCCGCCGAACCCGGCATCGCCGGCGACCAACTGAGCGCGGCTGGAAGCGCACTGGTGACGAAGGCCATCACCGACTGCGTCGCCAGCTGATTCTGCGGTGGCTGACGGCGGCGGGCAACGTCGCCGTCGCCGTCAGCCGCCGAACGTCACACTCCCCATCCCCACACTTCCAGCACACGAGGACACTCCCATGAGCGACACCACCGTCGAAACCGGCTCGAGCACCAGCCCCGCAGAGTCAGAGGGCTGGAACTGGGTCGAACTGACCGCAGCCATCCTGCTCGGCATCGCCGGCATTCTCACCGCATTCGCTGCCTACAAGGGGTCGTTGGCCGACGGCAACGCGCTGAATGGCTACACCAAGTCGTCGCGCACCACGGCCGATGCGAATGGCTTCTACAACGACTACAGCTCCACCTACAACGCCGACAAGGCGCTGTTCACGCAGTACCAACTCCAGGTGGAACTCGGCAATCAAGACATCGCCGACGTCATCAAGGCCAACATGTTCTCCGTCGAACTCGAGGCCGCCACCGACGAGTGGTTGCAGATCCCGGCAGACACCGACGGCGCGCCGGCCACCCCGCTCGACGGCGACTTCTACAAAGTCGAGGCGCTCGACGACGCGACAGCGCTCTACGACCAGGCCGAAGCCGAGTTCGAGGAAGCCGAAAAGATCGACGAGCAGGGCGACTTCTTCGACCTCGCCGGTGTCTTCTTCGCCATCTCGCTGTTCTTCGCAGGTATTGCAGCGCTGTTCAAGGTGCGCTCGCTGCAGATCGCCATGCTGGTGGGCTCGATCTTCATGCTGCTCCCCGGTCTGTGGGCCATCGGCAGCGGCCAGGGCTGGTTCTGACCGGCACCCCCGCCAACCGGCCGACGACGCGCCACGCGGTGCGGCCGACCACACTCGAGCACTCAAGGATGGACATGCGTCGTTTGGCGATCGCGACACTGGCACTCGCACTGGCGGCGACGGCGTGCGGAAGTGATTCCGAAAGCGGGCGAACGCCCGATTCGATGGCTGCGGCACCGGCGACACCCGACACCTCCGCGGCGTCGGTCACCACCGGTGCCGACGTGACGAACCCGAGCGAGTCGGTTCCCAGCGGTGCGCCAGCGGCTGAGGGGTGGACCGTCTTGGTGTACTCCATCGCCGACACCGACCTCGAGCCGTTCATGATGGACGACGTCGCCGAGATGGGCTCCGTCGGCTCGGGCCCCGGCCTGAACATCGTCGGCCTTGTCGATCGCGCTGCCGACTACAGCGCCGACCCCGTGCTCGGGCTCGACGACTGGCAGGGGGCCAAGTTGCTCCACGTCAAGGAGGGATCGGCCGAGGTCCTCAACGACCTGGGCGACGTGAACACCGGCGACCCGCAACTCCTCGCCGACTTCATCACCACCGGCATCACGAACTACCCCGCCGCCCACTACGCGCTCATCATCTCCGATCACGGAGCCTCGTGGCCGGGAGTGGGAGGCGATGAATCGTCCGGCCTCGACGGGCTGAGCCTCGCCGAGATCGAGACCGGCATCCAGGCCGGGCTCGCCGGAGCCGGCCTCGACAAGCTCGATCTCCTCGGCTTCGACGCCTGCCTGATGGCCACATACGAAGTTGCCAGTGAGCTCGCCCCCTACGCCGACCGCCTCCTCGCCTCGCAGGAGCTCGAGCCCGGCCATGGGTGGGACTACGGCACCCTGCGACTGCTGAACGACAACCCCGGTACCGACGTCGACACACTGGGCAAGGCCCTCATCGACGGCTTCGAGGCCCAGGCGAAGGCGCAGGACACCTCCGCCGAGATCACCCTCTCACTCGTCGACCTCACCGAAATGGGCGCTGTCGATGCGGCGATGAACGAGTTCACCACGGCGCTCACTGCGCGCGCCGCAGCACTCGGGCCGATCATCGGCCGTGAACGGGCGAAGGTGCTCAGCTTCGGCCGCAACCCCGATCCGGCCAACGACACCCACATGGTCGACCTCGGCATCCTGGTATCGGAGATCGGTATCGACGCGCTCGATGTGAGCGACCAGGCCGACACGGTGATCCGCGCCATCAACGACTCGGTCATCGACTCGGTCGCCGGTGCCGCCACACGCGGCGCAACCGGGTTGTCCATCTACTTCCCGCCGCAACAGACATGGTTCTCCAGCGACTACTACGACGTCGAAGCTGCGGCCGGGTGGTCGGCATTCCTCGACGCCTACTACACGGGTGGCGCAAGCATCCCCACCGACGAGCAACCCCAGTTCGAGGGGAATGATGCCGACATCTTCTTCGACCAAGACGGTCTCAACGTCAGCGGCGTCTTCGATCTGGCCGCCGCAGACAACATCGTCACGGCAGCCATCGACTACGGCATCGTCGACGCCGACGGCACGATCACGTTCATCGGCGTCGAGCCGGCAGCGGTGGACGACGACGGTTCGGGCCTGGCGCTCGGCATCTTCGATCTCACCGTGCTCACCATCAGCGACGGCCAGGACACTGTCTACGCCTACCTCGACATGTGGGTCGACGACGAGACCGGTCTCGCCACCATCGACGTACCGCTGGCCTACTACCCACCCGGCGACGACAGCGCCAGCTACGACGACGTCCTGCTCTCACTCGTGTTCGACAGCGACGGCAACATCGTCAGCGAGACGTACTACGTGTACAACGACGAGACCGACACCTATGGCGAACTGACCACCGAGCCCGACGGCATCATCGTGCCGCTGGTGTACCAATCGAACCCCGACGGCACGGGCGAGTGGGTCCCCACCAGCGATGTCGGCCTGTTCGCCGACCTGCCCAACCTCGTCTACGACCTCGAGCCGCTCGAATCGGGCACGCAGTTGTACGTGGAACTGTCGGTCAGCGACTTCGGCGGGAACGAAGACTTCGTCAGCGCCTACGCCATCGTGCCCTGACCGGTCGGCCAGCACCGGTCGCCGACGGCCCGACGCACGGTCCGGATACGGTCCGAAAACGGCAAACGGCCAGGGCCGGGAGGCGCTGGAGCGCCGCTCGACCCTGGCCGTTCTCAGCCCTGACCCCGTGGGTCAGCTGCCCTCTTCCGGTGCTTCCTCGGCAGGCGCTTCCTCGGCAGGCGCTTCCTCGGCAGGCGCTTCCTCGGAACCGCCACCGCAGGTGTCGCGCACCTCGGTCGTCATACCTTGGTCGCCCAATTCCTTGATCTCATCGTCGCTGTACTTGTCGAACACGCCCTTGATGCAGTCGCGATCGACCGTGATGCCTTCCCCTTCGAGGCCCTTGACGTAGTTGTCGATCGACTTCGCTCGGTCGACACCGCCGCCACAAGCCGACAGAATGCCAGCCGCAATCAGGCCAGCAACCAGCACCGAAACACGGGTGCGATTCATTGAGTTACCCCTTATCCAGGTTCGTCGATACCACTGACAGCCAGTGGCACGAGGGAGACCATATCCCACATTGTGCGAGCAAGTTGGGCATGCCGGCCCTTCGGTGTCAGCGACTGAGCGTCGCCAGTCCGTGGGCGACGACGATCACCTGGTCGTCGCGGCTGAGTGTGAGCGGCGCCGACTTCGACGGGTTCAGCACCACGGCTCCGGTCGCCGCCAGTCGGTAGCCGATAGCCGATGCGTGCAGCGTCGATGCTGTGGCCACCACGTCGCCGAACGAACCGGCTGTCGTGCCACCGAACCACGGCGCCGGCCGCATCTCGACGACACAGCCCTCCCGGTCGAACAGGTCGTCGAATACCTGGGCCAGTTCCGCGCGTTCACTCAACTGCGCCAGCATCAGACTGGTGAGTTCGTCGGAGACGATGAAGTCGTCGGCGCCCGAGGCCTGGGCGAGCGGCGCGTTCCGCTGATCGAGCACTTCCGCCACGATGCGCAGCGGCGCAGCATCGGGGTCGGGTTGCGACCGCCGGAACGCGACGAGCGTCAGCAGGGTGCGCGCATCGGCCCGGTCGATGCTCATCGCATCGCGATACCCGAGCACGATCACCTCGTGGAACGGTTCGCGCCCGGCACGAGCAGCCACGTCTTCCGGCCCGCCGCGCAACTCATCGACGCGGACCTCGACGTGGCTGGTGCGCAGTACTGCACGGACGTCATCAGCCGACACCAGTCCGGGATCGACGAGTACCTCGACGATGGTGCCGGGCTCCAGGAATTCGTCGAGCTCGGCGACGACTCGTGGCCCGAGACTGCTCCACCCGGAGATGACGACGCGACGCCGCTCGCCACCGAGGCGGCGCTCCTCGGTGGCCTGGACCGATCCGACGACCCCGCTGGTCGAGGGGACGAACAATGAGTCGTCCGCGGCGATGCCGATCAGTTGGTCGCTCGCACCCAGCACCCTGTCGGGTGGAGGGTTGAGGACCACGACACCGTCGCCGTCGAGCATTCCGACGATGGCGCATTGCTCGAAGGCCAGTTGGCACTCTGCGTACGTGCGTCCCTCCAGCGATGGAAACGATTCCATGTAGAACTCGTCGCCGTCGAAGTCGAGCAGTTCGCGGAACACCTCGCTGAGGCCTCGCTGACGACACGCCTGTGCCGTCAGTTCGGCCACCACATCGTTCGAGCACACCGTCACCAGTTTCTCGCCGAGGAGCGAGCGCAACGACCTCGCAGTCTCGTCGGAGGTCACCTCCACCACGATGTGGCCGCGGTACGCGCTTCCTGCTGCGGCGGTCTGCTGCTGAGCACGAACTGCGAGCACAGTCTTGATGGCAGCGACATCGTCGGCGCCCACGATGACGATCGACCGGGCCTCGGCCACATTCGCCATCGCCAGGTTGTCGAGCGACCACGGCTCGCCGCTTCGGCACACCAACGTGGTTCCCCGCGTATCGCGCACCTCCGCTTTGAGCACATCCTCCATGTCGGTCTTCGCCTGCTCGGCCACGATCACGACTGCGGGTCGCTTCCGGCTCTCGTTGGCGATCGCCAACTCGGTCACGATGGGCGGCACCCGATCGGACCAGCCGAGGATGACGGTGTGGTCGGTCTCGATCACCGTGCTACGGCCCTTGCGGAGTTCCTCCACCCGCTGGTCGATGCCGTTTGCGATGATGCCGATGAGGCTGCCGGCGATGAAGATGCCCGCGAGGGTGACCAACAACATGAGCGGCCGTGTGATCCAACCCGCATCGCCCGAGAACGTGCCCGGGTCGAGCAGACGCAGCATCGACTGCCAGAAGTTCTCGAGGAAGCCGACTCGACCCTCGCCCGAGACACCGCCGATGCGGAACAATGTGAGCACCAGCGACGAGATGAGGATGACGACGAGGGTGATGAGGCCCAACCAGCCGATGACGACGGCAGGTCCGCGCGACAGCGCGGCATCGAAGTAGTACCGGAGTCGCGTACGAACTGAGGGCTTGGACCGTTCGGCTGTGTTCTCTTGAGTGGACATGTGTTCCGCCTTCCCTGTCGGCGGCGACACTATCTCGCAGCACGGAGCACAGCGGCCGAGCGAATTCAGTTCACCCGGCTGATCACCTCGTCGCCATAGCGAGCCAACCCCGCCGCCGTGTCGCGGTAGAAGAGGAAGGCCGGCAGGATGACTCGCGAGGTGCCGATGTCGGCCAGTGCCTTCACCTCGTCGAGCGCGTTCGTGCCAATGGCGCCGTTCCCGGCCGTGGTCATCTCGATCGCGTCGGGGTTGCGACCGTGCTGCCGAGCCGTGTCGCGGGCCAGGTCGAACGACCGGGCCAGTTCCTCGTGGGTGCCCTTTCCGGGGAAGAAGCCGTCGCCCAGGCGACCCGCGCGGCGAGCGGCCACGTCGGTGTGGCCACCGATGTGGATGGGCACCGTGCCGTTCACCGGCTGGGGCCGCATGACGCACTCGTCGAAGTGGGCGTACTGGCCGTGGAACGTGGCCTTGTCGTCGCGCCACAGGGCCCGCATCGCCTCGACGTACTCGTCGTTGCGTCGGCCGCGATCGGCGAACGGCACACCGATGGCGTCGAACTCCTCCTCCAGCCAGCCCACGCCGATGCCCAGCTCGACGCGCCCGCCCGACAGGTGGTCGAGCGTCGCCACCTCCTTGGCCAGCACCACCGGATTGCGCTGCGGGAGGATGAGGATGCCTGTGGCCAGGCGGATGCGCGAGGTGGCGGCAGCCACGTACGACAGCCAGATGAGCGGATCGGGGATGGGCGACTCCTCGGGCCCGGGCATCTTGCCCGACGGGTCGTACGGGTAGGCCGACTCGTAACCCGACGGCACGACCACGTGCTCGACCGTCCACAGCGACTCGAAGCCGGCGGCCTCGGCCGCCTGGGCGAAGGCTGCAGCCTTCACCGGATCGGTGAACGGACCGGTGTTGGCGAACACGATGCCGAACTTCATGATGGCGACCCTTCTGTCGGTGGAGCCCCGATCATCGCGTACTGCCGTCACCAGCGCAGCGCTGCGTTACCGTGCCGTGATGAACTTCGACGTCGATCGCACCGATTTCCACCACACCCGCCTGGTCGACCGGGCCACCGGCGACCCGGCCGACGGCGACCCGGCCGACGGCGAGGTCGAGATGGAGCTCGAGTCGTTCGCCTTCACAGCCAACAACATCTCGTACGCGTCGGCCGGCGACTTCCTCGACTACTGGGGCTTCTTCCCCACCGACGCGCCGTGGGGCCGCATCCCGGTGATGGGCATCGGCCGTGTCACCCGCTCAGCCAACCCCGACATCGCCGTCGGCGGGCGCTACTTCGGCTTCTTCCCCATGGCCGACCGCCACGTCGTGCAGGCGTCGCCGAGCAGCGAGGGCTTCGTCGACCGGGCCGAGCACCGGGCCAAGCATGCGCCGGCCTACCGCTCGTTCAACCGGGTCGACGACGACCCGGCGTACCACCCGGCCACCGAGGGCCAGTACCTCATTGCCCGTGGCCTGTTCATCACGTCGTTCCTCGTCGACGACTTCCTCGGCGAGCAGGGGTTCTTCGGCGCCGACCAGGTGATCGTCACCAGCGCATCGAGCCGCACCTCCATCGCCCTCGCCCACCGCCTGCAGCAGCGTGGTGGCATCCATGTCGTCGGCCTCACCGCCGAGCGGAACCGACCGTTCGTCGAGCAGCTCGGCCTGTACGACGAGGTGGTCACCTACGACCGGATCGACTCGATCGATGCGACGCGCACGTCGGTGGTGGTCGACATGGCGGGCAACGCCGAGGTGCTCGGTCGGGTGCACGCCCACCTCGACCCGAACCTCGCCTACTCCTGCCGGGTCGGCGCCACCCACTGGGACGCTGGCGGGTCGGCGGCCGACCTGCCCGGCCCCACCCCGACGTTCTTCTTCGCCCCCTCCCAGATCAAGAAGCGCTCGCACGAGTGGGGCCGCGAGCAGTTCGACCGCACCGTGGCCACCGCCCTCGCCGGGTTCCTCGACCACGCCGCCGGCTGGATGCGCATCGAACGGTCGAGCGGTCCCGAGGCGGTGGAAGCCGTGTACCGCAGCACCCTGGAGGGCACCGCCGACCCAGCAGTGGGGTACATCGTGTCGATGGGCAGCGAGACCCCGACAGCTCAGTAGGGCTCGACCGGCAGGTCGATGTCGGCCTTCACCCCCATGCGTGCACCGGCCGACTGACGCCCGGCACGAACCGGCTGCAGATCGCCCACCAGGCCGAGACCGAACGCCGGCATGTTGCCGTACACGGTCTCGACGTTGCTCGTGTCCACCTGGTAGGTCTCGTGGTAGATGCCCACCGAGCCGTTGTCGCGCACCAGCTTGTTGAAGCGGCGCCATGCGGGCAGGTGTAGGTGCTCGCCGGCGCGGGCGTACTGCTCGAGCTGGGCGAACGAGCGCCAGTACTGCACCAGCAAGATGGTGCGACCCGACACGAACGTCTTCGGGCTGCCCAGCAGACCGAGCGACCGGTCGCGATGCAGTTCGCCCAGCATCACCGCCATCGCCTTCACCACCGGCACCCACCTGCGCACGTTCCACAGTTGGTTGATGCGCATACCGATGACGAACACCACCAGTTCCTGGTCGGGCTCGAGCACTGCGGTGTAGCGGCCCTTGTTGATCGTTGCCATGACGTCTCCCTGGTCGACCGGAACCCTGACGGTCCCGCATGTGAACGCTGTATACATTGCCAGATGATGTGAACGGTGTCAACATGGAGTCGTGAGTCAGTCGCACTACCACCACGGCAACCTGCGCGCCGACCTGCTGGCCCATGCGCTGCGCCGTGTGCGCGAGCACGGACCGGCCGCGCTGGTACTGCGCGATCTGGCCAAGGACGCCGGCGTGTCGCCAGCCGCGGCTTACCGGCACTTCGACACCATCGATCACCTCCGCGCCGAGGTGGCCTGCCTCGCCCGTCAGGAGTTGGCCACGGCGATGCTGACCGCCCGCGACGGCACCAGCCGCGGCCGCAACGCATCGTTGCGCCGGTTCGAGGCGATCGGCCGAGCGTACGTGCGCTTCGCGGTGGACGAACCCGGATGGTTCGAGACAGCGTTCGCCAAGGGCACCGTGCTGCCCACCACACCCGAGGACCCCGCCGCGTGGGACGTGCTGGTGGGCGCCCTCGACGAGATGGTGGCCGATGGCACGATGCCGGCCCGCTACCGCGAATCGGCCCCGCTGGTGGCCTGGGCCGGCGTGCACGGGCTGGGCACGCTGCTGTCGAGCACGGCTCCCCGACCCGACGGCACCCCGGTGGACGCGGCGATCGACGATGTGGTGGCCGGCGTGGTGCGCGCCCTCGGGATCAGCCGGTGAACGACGGCAGGACACCGCGGTCGAGCGCCGCCAGCAACGCGGCGTGGTCGCGCTCGGTCTGGTCGGCATAGGCCTCGGCCCAGTCGGCGATCACCTCACCGAACCGTTCGGAGGTGCCGATGTAGCCGGCGATGCCCACCGAATCGCCCGTCCGGGCGTGGGCCCGGGCGAGCGCCCAGCCGCAGTAGCCGGCAGTGGTGCGGAAGCCCGCGGTGCCCAACGCGGCGAGGTCGACCGATCCCTTCGAGTCCCACATCTGGCGCACGTAGTAGTGCACACCGCTCACGTCGTCGGTGGCCCAACCCAGCATCACGTCGCTCGCGGCCTGCAACATCCGCTGCCCGTCGACCACCCGCTTGCCGTCGTGCTTGGCGGGCTTCACGCCGCGCGCCACGGTGACGACCGACGGCCGGGCCTCCTTCACCTGCAGGAACAGTGGGCCGCCGTTGGGCCCCTGGAACAGACCCACCCAGCAGCGGGTACCCACACTGCCCACGCCCACCACCTTGCGGGCGAAGTCGACGAAGCGGTAACGGTCGAACAGGGCCTGCTTGTCGGCCGGTAGCGATTCGCGGTACTGGCCGAACACGGCGATCAGCCGCTCTTGCAGATCGGCGCCACCGTCGATGTGGGTGATGAGCGGCGGGTCGTCGACGATGCGACGACGACCGTCGGAGTCGACGGTGGTGAGTTTGGAGAGCGCCTTGAGGTGGTTCTTCCCCTGCATTCGGCGCACCTCACGCGAGGCATACCGACGATCCGCTGTGGCCATGGTCTCGAGGATGTCCTGCACCTCGATGCGGGCGTACCACACGTCGAGGTGGGTGAGCTTCGAGTAACGCTCCGTCCAGTCGCGGTACGCAGCGACGGCGTCGAGCACGGCGCGGCGGTTGGCCACACGATCGAGGCCCTTGTCGCGACCCGCCACCACGATGCTGGCGGCCAACCGCTTCACATCCCACTCGAAGGGACCGGGTGCTGCCTCGTCGAAGTCGTTCAGGTCGAACACCAAACGGCGCTCGGGACTGGCGAACACGCCGAAGTTGCTGATGTGGGCGTCGCCGCACAGCCGCACCTCGAGCCCGGTCGACGGCCACGAGGCCAGGTCGAACGCCATCACCTGTGCCGACCCGCGTAGGAACGTGAACGGCGACACCGCCATGCGCGCGTACCGCAGCGGCACGAGGTCTTGCAGCCGGCTGCGGTTCGACTCGACGAGCACCTCGATCGGGTCGCGTCGATCGGTCGCCGGCTCCCATGCGGCATGGCTGGCACGCGGCACGACCTGACGATGCGCCTTCCCGGCCGCCAGACGATCGGCCGGCGAGGGCACTGGGTCGTCGAACGCCGCAAGTCCGATCCGTCGAGACGCTTTGGCAGCCATCACTGCATTCTGACAGAGGGGCTCGGATGGTCAATCAGTCGTCGGACGCAGCGCCTGACGCCACGTGAGCCGGGTGCCGCGATGCAACAGCGTGCGGCCGTAGATGGCGCCCGCGAACCGGAGCATGCCGTAGGTGGCCGCCACCAGCAACACGACCGCCACCACCACCTCGATCGCCGACGCCGACCCCGTCGCGATGCGCAGCGGCATCAGCAACGGCGCGAACGGCGGCACCATCGACATCACCTGCGCCACCGTCGAGTCGGGCTTGCTGCCGATCGGGATCAGCATCACGTACGCGATCGACACCACCATCGTGATCGGCAACGAGGCCGTCTGAGCGTCCTCCTGACGCGACACGAGCGAGCCGGCCACGGCGAAGAGCGTGGAGTACAGCAGGAAGCCGCCGATCATCCAGAACAGCGAGCTGGGCAGCGCCACCCACACGGCGCGGGGCACCTCGATGCCGGCGATGCCGAGGGCCACCAGGCCCGATGCCACCGCAGCGCCGAACTGCACGAGCGCCGCCAGCGCAGTGCCCAACACCTTGCCGATCAGCAGTTGGTGCGGCCGCACGTGCGACAGCAGCACCTCCACCACCGCCGACGACTTCTCCTCGACCACGCCCATCAGGATGAACCCACCGAAGAACGTGATCGAGAAGAACAGCAGCACGGCGGTGATCCAGCCCACGAGTTGCCCCGTGCTCTCCACCTCGTCGTCGGGCGAGAGCAGGGTCTGCTGCAGCGGGCGAGGAGCGAAGATGGCCGCCAGTTCCTCGTCGTCGAGGCCGGCGTCGGTGGCAGCCGCCACCGATGAAGCCAACCCCCACGAGGTGTCGATCACCGCGCTCAGCGTCG
>JBIIDH010000061.1:0-21121 GCA_044238435.1 Ilumatobacteraceae bacterium
ATGGGTGCAGCCTCCATTGGCATGTTGCACGGATGTTTGGACACAGGTGGCAGATCGGTTAGCACTCGACCTACGCGAGTGCCAAGGCTACGCAGAGGCGGGGCGCGTTAGCAACCGGAAGGGGCGAGTGCTAACGGAGATTTCACCCGTCGCGCACCCGTCGCCGCCGCGGCAGGCGCGACACTGGCGCCGTGGCGCGACGGGCGAGCGACGGCGATGCGGGCGGCATCGAGTTCCTGGCGCCCGACCCCACCGCCTTCGCCGGCACCGCAGTAGCGGCGGGCCTTCCTCCCGACCCGGGTCCCGAACCATCGGCTGACGAGCCCCTCCCCGCGCCTCGCCGGGCCGGCATCGTGGCCACGGTGGGCCTGCTCGCCCTGGTGGCCGCCGGCACTGCCGTCGTCGCCCCGTGGGGTGGCGACGCCGCGACACCCCCCACCAGCCCGCCCGTCACCGGCGTGCCCGTCACCAGCCAGCCCGTCACGCTGCCCAGCTACTCGGGGTCGGCCGGCATCGACGACCCGGGTCTCGCCGACGCCTACGCCGACGAGACACCCGGCTTCCTCGTGACGCCTCCGTCGGGCCTCCAGCTCACCGGCGCGTACGTAACCGATGGCGCGCGGTTCCCTAGCGGGTGGGGCGACGTGTGGGCCACACCCGGCGCCACGCGCACCAGTGGCCGCTGGGTGGCGGTCTCGATCATGCCGTTCGGATGGGGCGACACCATCCTGGTCGATTCCGTGCGAGTCGACGTCGACGGGCGCATCGGCGTGCTCACCACTGCCCGCGACGGCGTGGGCACACTCACGGTCGCCGCCGATTTCGAACGCGATGACCGACTACTGCGGCTCGAAGGCTGGGGCCTCACCCCCGACGAACTCATCGTTCTGGCGGCATCGATCGGCCTCGAGAGCGACCGAGCCCAGTTGGTCGACGACCGGCTCGCGTACCGCGTGCCCGAGTTGCTCGACGGCATGACCCTGCTCTCGTCGCGGGCGACCGACGGTGACCCTGTCGTCGCCGCATTTGTCTACTCCGCCACGGCGATCACCGTGTACGAGAATCCTGTCTCCGAGCGGTGGGTGTGGCTGGCCCGCCTCGAACCCGGCCTGGTCGACGACACCACCTTTCCGTTGGCATTCACGCCGGTTCCCCTGTCGACCGATGCCATGCTCAGCCGGTCGGCGGCACTGCCCGACGACCTCGTCATCGGCACCACCTCCATCGGAATGATGGACACCGGCTCCATCGCCCGGTGGACCGACCCGGCCACCGGTGAGGTGCTGCTCGCCATCGGCACGCTCGAACCCGCCGAACTGCAGGCGCTGGTACCGAGCGTCCGGCAGGCGACTTCCACCGAGTGGTCTGCTGCGCGCCGCATACAGGACGACTACTCGCGCACGTCGCTGCCCACGTTCTCGCTGCCCGCTGGCCGCGGCACCCTCACCGACGACACCGAGTGGGAGGTCTCCATCGACCCCGCCGAGCGTGTGGGTTCGATCCGTGTGGGCGGGAGCATGAGCGAACTGCCCATCTTCGACTCGGTCGACGACTCCATCGCCAGGCTCGCCATCTCCACGCTCGACCGGCCCTCCTTCGGGCTCGTTGTCGTGCGAGCGCCGGGCGCCAACACGGTGCGCATCACCACGGCCGACGGCGTGATCGAGCAGGCGTTCGTCGACGCCGCCGCCATCGTCGTCGACGCGCTCGGTCCGTACACGGTCGACGTCCTCGACGCCACCGGACAGATGGTCGACACCGAGTGAGCCGGTCGACGCCACCACGGCGCCGCGGCGACGGGCACCAACCCGGCGACATCGAGTTCCTCACTCCCGATCCGGCGGTGTTCGGTCCGCCGGCCTCCACCCTCGGTGCCACCGACGACGGTACCCCGGGCCCCATGCCCGGCGACGGCGACCGTGCGGGCTCGCGGCGAGCCACGATCGCGGCCGTCGGGCTGGTGGCGGCCGTCGTGATGGGCGCCGTCGTCGTAGCCGCCCCCTGGCGCGACGACCCGGCCCCTACCGTCGACACCATCGCCACCACCACGACGGTTCCGGCGCCGCTGCTGCCCGACGGTGCCGTGACCGGCGATGAGACCGTGCGCGGGGTGGTGCTCGATCCGCCGCCCGGCTGGCAGTTGGCCGGCGCCCTGAGCGGCCCACCGTTCGGGAACTTCGAGGGGTGGGGCGAGGTGTGGGCCCAGGCCGGCTCGACCCGCGAGCGAGGCGCCTGGTACGCCCTGTCGATCACCCCGTTCGGCCTCGACGGCATCGGTGTGGCCGACGCCGTGCGCGTGCGCGTCGACAACCGCACCGCGCTCGTCGAGCGAGCCGTCGACGGAGCGCTCACCCTCACCGTCGACGCTCCCTTCGAGCGCCGCGACCGGCTGCTGCGCATCGAGGCCCGCGGCACCACCGTCGACGAGCTCGCCCGGTTCGCTGCGTCGATCGGCATCGAGGGCGACCGACCCCAACTCGTCGACGACCGCTTCGCCTTCCGCGACCCGACGTTCCTCGAGCCGATGACCCAGGTGTGGTCGGGCCCGACCGACTGGGACCCCATCCGCACCGCAGTGGTCGACGACGTGCGCGCCTACACGCTCTACACCGACAGCGACGGCGGCTGGCTGTGGCTCGGCCTCCACGACACCGAGGGCCCGCTCCCGATGGTGGCGATGCTCGAGTTCGAGCAGCAACTGCTCGCCGATGTCGGCCCGCCAGGGGCCACCGACGCGCTCGTCGGCCGATCGCCCCGGCGTTCGCACACCTGGCTCTCGTTCGACGACGAGTGGGTCAGTGCCATCAGCACCCTCAGCGAGGACGAGTTGGTGGCCGTGCTCCCGTCGCTGCGCCGTGCGAGCGATGCCGAGTGGGCGCTCGCCCAGCGCGCCGTGGCCGCCGGGTCCGACGCCGGACCCGACACCGGGCCGAGGATCCCGATCGCGACAGGCACGCTCGACGACGGCACCACATGGGACGTCCAGGCCGAACCGCTCGGTGCCGGCACCGCCGCCGATCTCTGCGTGGGTCCCGGCACGACGTCGCCGTGCACCACGGTCGACCTGTTCACCGACGCCGACGACCCGCTCGGCATCGTGTCGACACTCGACCTCACCCTCGTCGTCAGTCGTTTCCCTGGCCCGCACACGCTGCGGATCACCACCGCCGCGGGCACCATCGAGCAGACCATCGAACAGGCCGTCGACGGGCCGACCGCCGTGCCGGTCCTGGCCTTCGGCGACCTACGCGTCGAGTTGCTCGACCCCACCGGGCAGGTGGTCGACTCCCAGTGAGCGGGCCAGCGCCACCACGGTGGTGAGCGGCAGGCCCACCACGTTGCTCACGCTGCCCTTCACCGACGCCACGAACACCGCCGCCTGCCCCTGCACAGCGTAGGCCCCGGCCTTGTCGAACGACTCGCCGGTGCCCAGGTACCACTCGAGCGCATGGTCGGTGATGGGCGCGAACGTCACCAGGGTGGTGGTCACGTCGGTGGCCGTGCGCTCGCCGAGGCGCAGCGTCACGCCCGTGTGCACCCGGTGTGTGCGCGCCGACAGACCGCGCAGCATCGCCCGCGCCTCGTCGGCATCGGCCGGCTTGCCGAGGATGCGACCGTCGAGGTCGACCGTCGTGTCGGCGGCGATCACCAGATCGGTCGGGTCGGCGGCGATGGCCATCGCCTTGGCGGCCGACAACCGGCGCACGTAGTCCTCGGCCGGCTCGCCCGGCAGCACCGACTCGTCGATGTCGCTCGGCCGCACGACGGGCTGCACGCCCATCTGCTCGAGCAGGTCGCGCCGGCGCGGCGACGCCGAGGCCAGGATCACGCGCACGTCAGCCGCCCGCCTCAGCCGCCCGACAGCGCCATCACCTCGCCGTCGTCGGGCACGGTGAGGTCGTCGAGGTGGTCGAGGTAGCCGTCGGGCAGCGCCACCCGGATGGGCCCGTTGGTGTGGCCGCGCCGGATGCGCTCGCCGCCCTCGACGATGCGCAGCGTGGGGTCGACCTCGGCGATGAGGTCTTCCAGTTCGTTCATCGAGTCGATGTTGCTGAACCGCCGCCGGGTCTCGCCACCCACCGGATACCCGGTGAGATACCACGAGGTGTGCTTGCGGAAGTCGCGGATGCCCACCCGCTCGCCGAGGTGCGGCATCAGCAACCGGGCGTGCTCGGCCATCACCGCGCAGGCCTCGCCCAGCGTGGGCGACGGCTGCACCGGCCGACCGTTCAGCGCATCGACGAGATCGCGGAACAGCCACGGTCGGCCCAGGCAGCCACGGCCCACCACCACACCGTCGCAGCCGGTGGCCTCCATCATCCGCACCGCGTCGGCGGCCTCCCAGATGTCGCCGTTGCCCAGCACCGGTATCTCGGGCACGGCCGCCTTCAGTTCGCCGATCGCGTTCCAATCGGCGTGGCCCGCGTAGTGCTGCTCGGCGGTGCGGGCGTGCAGTGCGATGGCCGCCACACCCTCCTCGGCGGCGATGCGGCCCGTCGTGACGAACGTGAGCAGGTCGTCGGTGAGACCCTTGCGGAACTTGATGGTCACCGGCACGCCGTGCGGCGAGGCGGCCTGCACGGCAGCACGCACGATGGCCCGCAGCAGGTTCGGCTTCGCCGGCACCGCGGCGCCGCCGCCCTTGCGGGTCACCTTCGCGGCCGGGCAGCCGAAGTTGATGTCGATGTGGTCGACCCGGTCCTCGGCACACAGCCGACGGATGGCCGCACCGATCATCACCGGGTCGCTGCCGTACACCTGCAGACTGCGCGGCTGCTCGTCGGGCGCGAACGTCATCATCCGCTCGGTCTTGCCGTTGCCGTGCACCACCGCGGTGGCCATCACCATCTCGTTCACGTACACCAGGCCCGGCGCGAACTGCCGACACATCGTGCGGAAGGGCGCGTTGGTGACGCCCGCCATCGGCGCCAGCACCACCGGCGCCGCCGGCACGAACGCCCCGATCCGCAACCCAGTCACGCCCCCGAGGGTACCGCCCCCGCTCCCCACCCACCCCGCCCCCCGGCGCGATGAGCAACCTGCGCAGTTCCTGCACACACCGCTCATCGCCGTGCCCGGGTGGCCTAACGCGATGAGCAACCTGCGCAACTGCTGCGCACACCGCTCATCGCGGCGGCAGCACGCCGGGGGTCAGGCGTCGAGGAGGGGCAGGCGCAAGTTGGGGAAGGCGCCGATGTCGAGCGAGGTGGGGCCATCGCTGCGCAGGCGGAACCAGCCGGCCGAGGCGATCATGGCGGCGTTGTCGGTGCACATCTCTCGGCTGGGCAGGAACGCCTGCATGCCGTCGTCGATGCACGCCTGCAGCACCCGCTCGCGCAGCAACGAGTTGGCAGCCACACCACCGGCGAGCACCAGACCCTTGGCCCCCACGTCGCGGGCAGCGCGGACGGTCTTGGCCACCAGCACGTCCACCACCGCCGTCTGGAACGAGGCAGCGACATCCACCGACGACACGTCGGGGTGCTTGCGCACATGGTTCATCACGGCCGTCTTCAACCCGCTGAAGCTGACGTCGTAGCCCTCGTGCAGCATGGCCCGCGGGAAGGCAATGGCCTCGGGGTCGCCCTGGCGCGCCTCGCGGTCGATGGCCGGGCCGCCCGGATAGCCGAGGCCGAGGAAGCGGGCCACCTTGTCGAACGCCTCGCCGGCTGCGTCGTCGATGGTGCGGCCGATGAGCCGGTACTGGCCGTGGTCGCGCATCTCGATGATCATCGTGTGCCCGCCCGACACCAGCAGCACCACCAGTGGGAACTGCAGCGACGGGTCTTCGAGGAACGCCGAGTAGAGGTGGGCCTCGTGGTGGTTCACCCCGATGAACGGCACGTCCCACGCCAAGGCGAACGCTTTGGCCGCCGACACCCCCACCAACAACGCACCGATGAGGCCGGGGCCGACGGTGCACGCCACCGCGTCGATGCGTCGTTCGTCGACACCGGCCTCGACGATGGCGCGGGCGACGATGGGGTTCAGCATGTCGAGGTGGGCGCGGCTGGCGATCTCGGGCACCACCCCGCCGTACTGGGCGTGCAGGTCGATCTGGGTGCTCACCACGCTCGACACCACATCGGTGCCGCCCATCACCAGCGCGGCGGCGGTCTCGTCGCAGCTGGTCTCGATGCCGAGGATGAGCGTGTCGGGGCCGGGCACGACGGGCCGGCCGCTCATCGAACGGCCTCCGGGCACAGGTCGGCCAGCCGTTCGCGGTAGGGCGGCTCGGCGATGTCGTGGCACCACATCACGATGGCGTCCTCGGTGTTCTCGTAGTACTGCTTGCGTACGCCCACCGGGGCGAACCCGAAGCGGCGGTACAGCTCCTGCGCGGCGGTGTTGCTGGCCCGCACCTCCAGGGTGAGGGCCAGGCAGTCGCGCCGGATGGCCTCCCATGCCAACTCGGCCAGGAGGCGGGTGGCCACACCGCTGCGCTGGTGTCGCGCCGACGTGGCGATGTTGGTGACATGCGCGTCGCCCACCACGAACATCATCCCGGCGTAGCCCACCAACTCGCCCCCGCGGCGGGCCACCAGGTAGCAGCGCTCACCCCGACGCGACTGGTCGATCTCGCTCTCGAACACGCCCTCGGTCCAGGGCTTCGGGTACGACACCTTCTCGATGCGCATGATGGCCCCGATGTCGCGCTTGCGCATCGGCGCCACCACCAGCGCGTCGTCGGCGCCCGGCCGGTGCAGCAGGCGGTCGAGCACGCTCATCGGGGCAACTCGCCGGTGTTGTCGGTGCTGCCGGTGGCGCGCACGCTCCAGTTGATCTGCGCGTCGGGCAGGCGCAGGTACAGCGGCTGGATCTCCCACGGGTTCACCCACTCCTCGCGCAGCGCACGGGCGTGGGCCAGCTGCACGAGCGGTGCGGCCGAGGGGCGCGACAGGAACTGCTCGGCCAGCTCGCAGCGGAGTTCGGCGACGATCTCGTCGCGGTGCCGCAGCGCACCATCGCCCACGCAGATGACGTCGTCGCGTCGGGCCATCACCTCGGCGATGAGATCGTCGATGGTGCCGCACCGTGGTTCGAGCACTCGCTGCACCCCGCCCGGCACGGGCCGGTAGAAGGCGTAGAACAGTTCGCCCTTGCGGGCGTCGATGACCGCCACCACCGTGCGGCCGGTGTGGCGCAGCGGGTAGGCCAGCAGGTCGAGCGAACTCATGCCGATCATCGGCACGCGCAGCGCCTGCGCCAGCGCCTTCGCCGACGCCAGGCCCACCCGCATGCCGGTGAACAGCCCAGGCCCCACATCGACGGCGACCACGCTGATCTCGTCGAGGCGCACATCGGCCTGGGAGCACACGAACTCGATGGCGGGTGCCAGCGTCTCGGCATGGCGCCGGCCGCGGCACACCTCGACCAGGCCGAGCACGCCCTCGTGCCCGCCGATGGCGACGCTCACCTGCTCGGTGGCGGTCTCGATACCGAGGATCAGCATGCGTACCCCGCGAGCGACGCCGTGATGCGCTCCCACCGTGGCGCCCAGCTGCGTCCGACGGCGCTGACGGTGATGCGCCGCTCGTCGTCGTCGCCGTCGACCGGGTCGAGGCGGATCAGCAGATGATCACCGAACATCGAAGCCACCACGTCGCCCCACTCGACCAGCAGCACGCCGTCGGCCTCCACCATCTCGGTGAGGGCGAGGTCGGCCACCTCGTGCTGGGTGCCGAGCCGGTAGATGTCGGCGTGCAGCAGGGTGAGCTTGCCGGCGCGGTGGTTGTGCACCAGGTTGAACGTGGGCGAGGTGATGGGCTCGTCGACACCCAGCGCGGCGCCGAACCCCTGGGCGAACGCCGTCTTGCCCGACCCCATCTCGCCGGCCAGCACGAGCACGTCGCCCGACCGCACCACAGCGGCCAACGCCGCGGCGATGGCGTGGGTGTCGGCGAGCGAGGCGGCGTGCAGGGTGAGCATGACCCCCGCAGTGTACGAGCCGGGTCAGTCGCCAACCGGGGCATCATCGGCCCCAGCGATCGGGACCATCCGCCGTACGGCCCGGCGCTCGATGCGCCGCGATACACCGCACACGATCTCGTAGCCGATGGTGCCCAGCCGGTCGGCCCACTCGGTGGCGGTGATCTCGTCGTCGCCTTGACGACCGAGCAACACCGCATGATCACCCACGGCCACATCGTCGTCGCCGACGTCGAGCATCAACTGGTCCATCGTCACCACCCCGACGATGCGGCGGCGGCGACCGCCGAGCAGTACCTCGCCACCCACGGCTGACAACCGTCGTGGCACCCCGTCGGCGTACCCGATGGGCAGCACGGCCACGGTGGTGTCGGCGGCGAAGGTGTGCCGCAGGCCGTACGAGATGCGCCCGCCCGCCCGCACACGGCGCACCAGCGACACCCGGGCGTGCAGCGACAGGGCAGGCCGCAACCCTGCGGCCAGGTGGTCGACCCCGGCGCCGGGCGAGATGCCGTAGAGGGCGACCCCCGGGCGCACCAGCGACCGACGCGCCGACGGATGGGCGAAGGCGCCGGCGCTGTTGGCGAGGTGCACCAGCGGCGGGCACACACCGGCATCGGCCAGGTCGGCGAGCACTGCGTCGAACACGGCCACCTGTTGAGCCGTGAAGGGATGATCGGGTTCGTCGGCGACAGCCAGGTGGCTGTACACCCCCTCGAGGCGCAGGCCCGGCGCGGAACCGACGGCCGCGGCGATGGACAACGCATCGGCCGGATCGCACCCCACCCGGTGCATGCCGCTGTCGACCTTCAGATGCACCGGGTGCACCACCCCTGCCCCACGGGCGACGGTATCGAGCGCGTCGACCTGGCGCAGCGAGTAGACGGTGCTGGTGAGGCCGTGTCGCACCGCCGCATCGAGCTCGGCCGGGGGCTGTTCGCCGAACACGAGCACCGGGGCCGACACTCCCACCTCGCGCAACTGCACACCCTCCTGCACCAGAGCCACGCAGAGCCCTGCGGCCCCACCACGCAGCGCCGCTTCGGCGGCGACGAGGGCACCATGGCCGTAGCCGTCGGCCTTCACCACCGCCCACACCGGCGCCCCATCTGCTGCGACGCGCACCACAGCCACGTTGTGCTCGATGGCGCCCGGGTCGACCTCGGCCCAGGCCCAGCGGCCGCCGGGATCGTTCATCGGCCGGCCACCCCGAGGTCGTGCAGCACGGCCGGCAGCAGTGCCGGCAGATCCGAGGCCACCAGGCCCACCGCGGCCCCGCGCCGCGCCGCCTCGCCGTGCACCCAGGCGGCCAGCGCGGCGGCCTGGAACGGCGGCACCTGCTGGGCCAGCAGCGCACCCACGATGCCGGCCAGCACATCGCCGGTGCCGGCGGTGGCCAGGCGTTCGTCGCCGGCTGCCACCACCATCACCTCGCCGCTGGGGGCGGCCACCACCGTGGTGGGTCCCTTCAGCAGCACCACGCTGCGCGTGTCGAACGCCAGACGCCTGGCCGCCACCATCCGGTCGCCGCCCGGCAGGCTGCCAGTGAGCACCTGGTACTCGCCGTCGTGCGGCGTGAGGACGGTGGGTGCCGTGCGATCACGCAGCAGCGCTGCGGCACCGGCGGCGTTCCAGGCCAAGGCGAACAGCCCGTCGCCGTCGATCACCAGCGGCAGCGGCAGGTTCACTGCGGTGAACCGAGCACTGGCGGCCGTGTCGTCGTTGCGGCCGAGGCCGGGCCCGAGCACCACCGCGTGGAAACGATCGACCGAGCGCAGTGCCTCGTCGGCCCATCCGGTGGCCGGCAGCGGCCGCTGCACCACTTCGACGGGCAACTGCCCCGACCACTCGGCCCCCGGGCTCGACACGTGCACCATGCCCGCACCGGCACGGAGCGCAGCACTGGCCACCAGCGCCGCGGCTCCCGGCATCGTCGTACTGCCGGCGATCACGCGCACGGCGGCGCGCCACTTGTGCGCCGACGCCGACCGCCGCGGCCACGACACCGCCACGTCGGACCGCTCGAGCAGGTACGCACCCGCGCGCTCGACGGGCAGGCCCACATCGGCCACCTGTACCTCACCAGCGAGTTCGCGTCCCTGCCCGAACAGCAGCCCCGGCTTCCACGCCGCGAACGTGACTGTGCGATCGGCCGGCAGCACGCCCGGCCCGGCGGCGCCCGTGAGCCCGTCGACACCGCTCGGGATGTCGACGGCGAGCACCGATGTGTCGCCCACCTCGGGTGCCATCCAGCCCGGCCGGCCACCAGTGCCGAACGCGGCGTCGACCACGAGGTGCGACCCCTCGATCACGTCGGGGCACTCGTCCGCCTCATGCACCCGCACCCGCACGCCCCGGGCCGCGAGCAACCGCGCCGCCACCCGTCCGTCGGCCCCGTTGTTACCGGGCCCGACGATGATGTCGACGGTACGCCCATAGGTGCCACCGAGCATGCGCACCGCTGCCCGCGCCACCTCGGCGCCGGCTCGTTCGATGAGCACGGCCACCGGTTCGGTGGCAGCCGCGTCGATGGCCCGCATCTCGTCGGGGGTGACGATCGGCAGCATCGCCCCAGCCTACCGATGGCCGTTCATCGGCGCCGGGCGGGTCAGCTGGCGACGACGTAGGCGATGGCAACGAGGTCGGTGTGCGTGATCGACAGATGCCAGTGCTGGACGCCGGCGGCGTCGGCCAACGCCGCGGCAGCGCCGGTGACCATCAGTTCGGGTTCGCCCGACTCGGCCCGCCGCACCCACACATCGTGGAACCCGAACGCGCCGAGACCCACGCCGAGCGCCTTCATCACGGCCTCGCGAGCCGCGAACCGCGCCGCGAGCGACGGCGCCGGATCGGCCTTCGGCGCCACGTAGGCGAGTTCCTCGTCGACGAACAACCGGGTGCGCATCGACGGCGTACGAGCCAGCGATGCGCGGAAGCGATCGATGTCGACCGCGTCGACACCAATGCCACGGATGCCCGAGCCGGTCACGAATCCGTTCCGGTCACGAACCGCTGCTGCGCCAGTGATCGGCGACGTCGGAGATGGGCAGGATGAGCAGATCGGCCACCGACAGTTCGGCCAACCGATCGTCGCGGAACGTGCCCTCGGTCTCGGTGACCCAGTCGACCAGACGGTCGTAGCGTCGGTCGTAGCCCTGCAGCACGCCGCGCATCACCCCGGCCGGGAGGTGGTCGTGGAACTGCACGTGCAGCAGAGTGATCCCGGTGCACGCGCCGGCTTTCACCTCGGGCACGAACACCACCGTGCGTCCGTCGCTGCGGCCTCGAGCGACGAGCACCTCGCGGTCGACCGCGACACGGCGCTTGGTGCCGAGCAGGTTGGCGTTGCGCTCGACACGGCTGGGCACGTCGCGCGACAGCCCGCCCCGGTCGACGATGCTGATGATGGCCTCGGCGGCAGGGTCGCCCTCGATGGCGTAGCGGGTGAAGCCCACCACCGCGGCGACGGCCGGGTCGAGATCGGCGAGCACCTTCATCGTGCGGTAACTGATGCGTTCGCGCGACACGCCTGCCGCGAGCACCTCCTGCACCAACGCCCGGTCGAGCACACCCTCGTCGCTGCGGCTGATGCCCACCGTGACGGTCTTCGCCTGGTGCTTGATGGCGTCGACCGGACGTGTGAGTTCCTCGATGGCGCGGGTGAGAGCCGCCGTGAGGTCGTCGATGAGCAGACCGGGTGTGGCGATCGAGCCGGTGGCGCGCTGGTAGGACTCGAGCGGCGAGTCGCTGGCCAGGTCGCGCAGCAGGCCGACGAGGCGCACCGCCGTGCTGGCCTCGAGGTGCCCGTCGAACAGACCGGTGCGCAGCCCGTCGAAGAACCGGTCGGCGTGCGGCCCAACTCCGGCCCTCACCTGCCGCACGATGTCGTCGGCATCGGCGCTGTTCGACAATGCGTGCTCGATCACCTCGCGGGCCTCGCGCAGCGGCCGGGCCGACGCGTCGATGGCGAGGGCGGCCTCATAGCCGAACAGGTGTCCCACCATCGCCGACAGCACGAACGCCAGCGCCGGGTCGAGCGACGGCACGCTGAGCACTGCCGAGGCGGCAGCGAACCGCTCGTCGCCTTCGGTGGCCACCACGAGGGGTGTCGCCTTGTGGGCCTTGTAGATGGCCACTTCTTTGGCCACGTCGTCGGCGGTGCTGCCCACCAGCCCCGCGGCGCACACCAGGATGAGCGGCTCGCTCGACAGGTCGATGTGCTTCTTGTCCTCGGTGATGTCGCAGGCGATCGACTTGTAGCAGAGCTCGCTCAGCTTGATGCGCACCTCCTGCGCTGCCACCGCGTTGGCACCGTTGCCGACGATGGCCCAGTAGCGCTTCGACGGTGCGAACCGGCGGGCCGCCTCGGCGATGCGGTCGCGGGTTGCGATGACCTCGACCATGGCGGCCGGCACGGTGCGCAGCGAACTGAGCAGTTCGTGACGGCGGCGGTCGGAGCCCACCCCGGCGGCCTCGGTGATGGCGCACGCCAGCAGCACCCCCGCCGCCACCTGGGCGTAGAAGGCCTTGGTGGATGCCACGCTCATCTCCACGTCGCGGCCGTCGCTGGTGTACATCACACCGTCGGCTTTGTCGGTGAGGTCGCTGTTGCGGCGGTTCACGATGGCCAGCACTGCGGCGCCGCGCGACCGGACCAGGTCGACGGTGCGGTTGGTGTCGGTGGTGGTGCCACTCTGGCTGACGGCGACGATGAGGGTGTCGCTCATGTCGAGGTGCATGCGGAAGCCGCTCAACTCGGTGGCGGTGACCGGGTCGACGTCGAGCGCGCCCTCGGCCAGCAGATCGAGCACATCGGCCATGCTGCGGCCTGCCACGGCGGCGGTGCCCTGGCCGATGACGCGCACCTTGGTGATGGAGCCGTCGGCCAGTCGTGCTGCGATGTCGGCCGGCAGTGCCCGGGCACCCACCGCGGCGTGCAACTGGTCGCCGCGCTCGACGATCTTGCCGCGCAGTGTCTTGCGGAAGCTCTCGGGCGCTTCGCCGATCTCCTTCAGCAGGAAGTGCGGCGCCTCGCCACGGTCGATGTCGCGTGTGGTGACCTGGGCCACCGCCACGTCGCGTTCGGTGACGGGCAGCGGGGTGCCGTCGTACGCAAGACGCTGCACACCGGCCAACTCGCCGGCGTGCGCAGCGTCGAGCACGAACACCTGGCCGCGGCTGCCCGACGGCGAGGGGGTCTCGCCGTCGACACGCAGGTAGCGGGCCGTCTCTTCCACCACGCCATAGGGTTCGCTGGCGACGATGAAGCAGTCGTCGGCGAGCCCGATGTACAGGGCCTGGCCGCTGCCGCGCAGGGCGAGGTAGAGGCGCTCGGGTTCGGCCGCCGCGGCCGCGCCGATGGCGACGCTGCCCTCGAACGAGGCCACCGTGCGCCGGAACGCCTCGGTGAGGTCGCCACCCACCTGGGCGGCGTGGCGCGCCATCAGCGCCGGGATGACCTTGGCGTCGGTGGTGATGGGGCCGGCGATGCGCAGACCGTGCTCGACCTTCAGATCGGCGTGGTTGTCGACGTCGCCGTTCAGCGCCGCCACCGTGTAGCACTGCTGCTCGCCACCGGCCTGCTCGAGTTCCTCGCTGTTCAACGGATGGCAGTTCGGTTCGCTGATGATGCCGACGCTGGCCCAGCGGGTATGGCCCAGTACCGACACCCGGGCCCCGGGGTTGCTGAGCGCCAGGCGCAGCAGCGAGTCGGCGCGGATGGCATCGCGGAGCACACGGGTGTTGTCGCCCAATTCGCCGATCTCGGCGGCAGCTTTGTAGACGAAGCTCAAGCACCCGTCGGCCAGGCGCACCGAACCGCTCTGGAACAGCGGGTCGGTGGTGCGCGCGGCGATGGATGCGGCAACAGCCGGGTCGTCGGCCGACAGTCCGTGGTGCCAGACGAACAGATGCAGGCCGGCCGAGTCGCGGCCGCGCACCTCGAGCCGATCGATGGCCGACAGCGACTGCTGCACCGCCAGGTACCCCGCCACCGCGGCGGCACCGGCGTCGCGTCCGGCGAGGTCGTCGACGGCGTGCACGGTGCGCAGTCGGTCGCGGCGGATCGCCCAGGCCGCATCGCGCAGCGCGATGAGGTCGGCACCGGCGCGTTCGATGTCGTCGGGCGTCATCGCTTCGGCACGTTCGAGCACCGTCTCGGCAGCGCGCACCCGGTCGTCGAGACGGTCGAGACGGGCCGTGACCGCAGCGATGAGTTCGCTCCGTCCCGACAGGGCCAGCACACCGGGCACGCCGTGCAGCAGTGCATCGCACTCGGTGGTGATGCGGGCGACCTCGCCCACCCCGTCGGCCTGGAGTGCTGCGTCGAGCAACCCGAGCAGGGCGGCGGCGTCGGGCACCGGCCGGGTCGAGGGACGACTCGAGATCGCGATGATGCCGCACATGCCCGTCAGGTTATCGACCCAGCGTGGCGGAGGTCCGTCAGGGTGTGGTCAGGACCACCGGCCACGCACCGTGGCGGCGAGTTCCTCGGCCACCGCGTCGGCCTGCTCGGCCGTGGGTGCCTCGACCATCACCCGGATGAGCGGCTCGGTACCGCTGGCCCGCACCAGCACCCGGCCGTCGCCTCCGAGGGTCGCTTCAGCAGCAGCGATCTCGTCGGCCAGTTCGCTGGCCACATCAGGGTGACGCTCGGCGACGTGCACGTTCACCAGCACCTGCGGGTAACTGGTCATCACCTCGGCCGCCAAGCGGTGCAGCGACGCACCCTCGGCCACCACATGGTGCGCCAGGCGCAGTCCGGCCAGCAGGCCGTCGCCCGTGGTGGCGGCATCGGGATAGATGATGTGGCCGCTCTGCTCGCCACCGATCGAGTACGGCCCGGCCGCCAGTGCCTCGAGCACGTACCGGTCGCCCACCGGCGTGACCTCGACGGCGATACCGCGCGCCTGCATGGCGCGATGGAAACCGAGGTTGCTCATCACCGTGACCACCACCGTGTCGTGCTGCAACGCACCGCTGGCCTGCAACTGCAGCGCACCGAGCGCGATCATCCGGTCGCCGTCGACCACATCGCCCAGCTCGTCGACAGCGATCACCCGGTCGCCATCGCCATCGAACGCCAGACCAAGGTCGGCGCCGTGCTCGGGCACCGCCGCGGCCAGTGATGCGGGCGACGTGGCACCACACCGCTCGTTGATGTTGCGGCCATCGGGTTCGGCGTGCAACACCACCACCTCGGCACCCAGGCGGCGAGCCACCGAGGGTGCCACCTCGCTCATCGCCCCGTTCGCGCAGTCGAGCACCAGGCGACGGCCGGCCAGTGCCGCCGGGGGGAACTGGGCGACGACGTGCTCGGCGTAGTGACCGAGGCCGTCGATGGTGGGCACCTCCACCGGCGTGAACGACGCGGTGACGTCGCGCAGCGCCGCCTCGATGGCCCGTTCGACGTCGTCGGTGAGCTTTGCACCGCCCGCCGCGAAGATCTTGATGCCGTTGTCGTGGTACGGGTTGTGCGACGCCGTGATCATGGCCGCCGGACAGTTCCACTGCACCGACAGCGCTGCCAGCGCCGGCGTGGGTACAACACCCACCGACTCGGGCGCCGCGCCGGCAGCGACCAGTCCGGCCGCGACGGCCGCCTCGAGCGCAGGGCCCGACTCTCGCGTGTCGCGACCGATCAGCCAGCGACCGCCGCCGAGCACCTCGGCCGCGGCGCGCGCCAATGCAGCCGCATACTGCTCGGTGAGTTCGGTGAGCGCTCGTCCGCGCACACCGTCGGTTCCGAATCGCAGCGCCATGAGCGTGCGACCACCAGCGCCGATCAGCGCTTGGTGTACTGCTTGGCCTTGCGGGCCTTGACGAGGCCGTACTTCTTGCTCTCCTTGCGACGCGGGTCGCGGGTGAGCAGGCCGGCCTTCTTCAGCGCCGGACGGGCCTCGGGGTCGAGTTCGACGAGTGCACGAGCGATGCCCATGCGCAGGGCGCCGGCCTGACCGCTGACACCACCACCGTGGATGGTGGCATCGACGTCGTAGGTCTCTTCGGTGCTGGTGACGCGCAGACCCTCGGTCACGTGCATGCGCTGCACGGCCGTGGTGAAGTAGGCGTCGATCGGGCGACCGTTGATGGTGATGACACCCGTGCCGGGACGGAGGCGGGCGCGAGCCACGGCCTCCTTACGACGGCCGGTGGTCTGGGTGAGCGGCTTGGTGGCCATGGAGAGCGAACCTCGTTCCGGGGACGTCAGCGGGCCTTGGCCGCTGGCAGGTCGAGCGCGACAGGGGACTGGGCGGCGTGCGGATGATCGGGCCCCGCGTACACCTTGAGCTTGGTGATCATCTGGCGACCGAGGGGGCCCTTGGGCAGCATGCCGCGGACGCTCAGCTTGATGGCGTCGGCGGGCTTGCGGCCGAGCAGGTTGCCGTAGGTCTCACTCTTCAGGCCACCGGGATAGCCGCTGTAGCGGTGCACCATCTCACTGTTGGCCTTGCCGCTGGTGAGCACCACCTTGTCGGCGTTGACGATGACGACATGGTCGCCCATGTCCATGTGGGGGGCGAACACCGGCTTGTGCTTGCCACGCAGCAGGCGGGCCACCTCGGTGCAGAGCCGACCGAGCACCATGCCCTCGGCATCGATGACGTGCCAGGCGCGGGTGACTTCACTTGCTTTCGGGGAATACGTGCGCATCTCGAATCCTTCGACACCCGGGGTGGTCCGCCGGGGAACCGTGCAATGATACGGGCCGCGCGCCGAAACCGGCAAACGAGCGTGCCCGGATTTCGCGGAACGTGCGCCGGGCCGGCGCTGCGTCCGCAGGAAACGCCCTCAGCCGGCGACCGGATGGTCGTCGTGCGGCCGGTTGCTCGCGCTGACCACACCGTCGAGCCAGGCGTCGATGCGCTCGGCCAGCGCCGTGGTCGAGTAGAGCTCGTCGACCCGCTGACGGCACATCAGCCGGTCGATGCGGTCGAGAGACTGCACGGCGGCGACCAGGCCGTCGATGTCGTCGGGCTCGACCAGGAACCCGGTCTCACCGTCGATGACGATCTCGGCCGGGCCACCTCGGCGGTAGGCGATGACGGGCACACCGCAGGCCATCGCCTCGATGGCCACGTTGCCGAACGCCTCGATCCACTTCGGCGTCATGACGATGGCCCGGCACCCGCCGATGGCCGCCTGCAGGTCGTCGGTGGCGAGGAAGCCCTCGTAGCTCACCTGGGCCTGCGGGTAGCGCTGCTGCGCCGCCTCCCAGCAGTCGTGATCCTGCATCAGACCCCACGCCTTCACCGGCAGGCCGGTACGGGCCGACACCGCGAACACGTCGTCGATGCCCTTCTCGGGCGAGATGCGACCGATGAACCCGAGGTAGCCCGGCTCGTCGGCGCTGAGGTGCACGTCGTAGCGCTCGGTGGCGATGCCGTTGCCCACCACCACCAACTGGTCGGCCACACCGGGGAAGGTGTCGGCCTGGGCCCTGCTGTGCACGGCCGCTGCACCGGGACGGGCCGCGAGCAACCGGACGAGGGCGTCGTCCATCGCGTCGTTGAGCGACCCCATCGACACCAGATGGGCGACCGGCACGTCGAGGTAGGGGGTGAGATAGAAGGGCAACCAGTCGTAGGCCAGGTTCACCACGACGTCGAAGTGCTGCTGGTTGCGCCGCACCCAGTCCCACATCGCACCGAGCACGGGCTCGGGCGGCATGGCGATGGGCGCCTCGCGGCCCTCGGTCTGGCTGCTCACCTGGAAGTGACCGGCGATCTGGTGGACGCGTGCGCCCACGTGCAGCGAACCGGCCGGCGCCACCACCTCGACATGGTGCCCACGGTCGGACAGACCGAGCACGAGGCTGTGGAGCGTCAACTCGACACCGCCGCCGATCCCACTACCGAGAGGGCCGACCGGGGTGGAGCAGAGCAGGATTCGCTTCGTCGCCACGGTCGGGCCTCCCGAGTAGGTGTCGCCGACCGGGGGGTGGTCGGCGCTCAGGGAGTGGAAACGTGTCGACGATGCGACTCATTCCCCGAACGGACAATTTATCAGTAAAAGACGTCCCAGAGCGACAACCCGTGCGGCGGGGCCACCTGGCCGGCCGCCGTTCGGTCGGCGCGGTGCAAGATGCCCATCATGTCGCCGGCGTGCAGCCGCCCCGAACCGATGTCGACCATCGTGCCCACGATCGAGCGCACCATCTGGTGGCAGAAGGCATTGGCCCGGATCTCGAACCGCAGCAGTGGGCCGAAGTCGCTCGACACCTCGCTCCACTGGGCCAACAGCACGCGGCGGCGCAACGAAGCAGGTGCCTGATCGGGCTTCGTCTTCGGCGCCCGACAGAACGACGCGAAGTCGTGCTCGCCGATGATCGGGTCGCAGGCCAACTGCATCGCCCACACGTGCAGCGGTTGGGGGACGTGCCAGGTGGTGCCTGCCAACGCCGGCACCGGCACCGGGGCGTTGAGCACGTGGTAGCGGTAGTGGCGCCACTGCGCGCTGAAGCGGGCGCTGAACTCGGGGTCGGCGCACCACTCGGCCGAACGCACCACGACAGAAGGTCCGCACATGCGGTTCACCCGGTGCTGCAACTGTTCGAGGTCGGTGTGGGCGGGCAGGTCGCCGCTCACCACCTGCCCCCAGGCGTGCACCCCGGCGTCGGTTCGGCCGGCGCCCACCAACGCCACGTCGTGACGGGTCACCCGGGCGATGGCGCCGCGCAGGTCGCCCATCACGGTGCGCTGCCCGGTGGTCTCGGCGAATCCGTGGAAGCCCGCCCCGTCGTAGGCCACGACGAGACGAGCCCGCCGCAGTGCGGCGGGCTCGGTCGCAGCGTTCATGCGCCGGAGGGGCTGACGGGGCTCAGACGAGCTCGATGCGCGCCATGGGGGCGTTGTCGCCCTGGCGCGGGCCGAGCTTGAGGATGCGCAGGTACCCACCGTTGCGGTCGGCGTAGCGCGGGGCCACGTCGTTCACCAGCTTCGAGGTCATCTCCTTGTCGTTGAGATACCCCTGGATCTGACGGATGCGGTGGATGCGCAGCGAATCATCGGGCTGGGCCTTCTTGGCCTTGGTGATGAGCTTCTCGGCGATGGGTCGCAGCGCCTTGGCCTTGGCCTCGGTGGTGACGATGCCTTCGGCGGCGAACAATGAAGCAGCCAGGTTGGCCATCATCAGACGCTGGTGTGCGGCGCTGTGGCCGAAGTTGCGTGCTCTGCGGGGTGTAGCGGGCATGGTGGTTGACTCCTTGAACGGCCGGGCGGATCAGCCGCGCAGCGTGAGGCCGCGCTCGTCGAGCTTCTGCTTGACCTCGTCGAGGCTCTTCTGGCCGAAGTTGGTGATGTTGAGCAGATCGTCCTCGGTCTTGGTGAGCAGCTCACCGATCGAGTTGATCTGCGCCCGCTTGAGGCAGTTGCGCGGACGCTCGGAGAGGTCGAGGTCTTCGATGGGCAGGTCGAGGTCGGGTGACGACGCAGCGATGCTGGCCACTTCGCCGAGCTCGAGGCCCTGCGGCTCGTCGCTGAGGCTGGCGACGAGGTCGACCAGCGAACGCAGCGTGGCGCCGGCCGAGGCGAGTGCCTCACGCGGGCTGATCGAGCCGTCGGTCTCGATGTCGAGTTCGAGCCGGTCGAAGTTGGTGCTCTGCTCGACACGGGTGGGGACCACGGTGAACATGACACGGCGGACCGGCGAGAAGATGGCATCGACCGGGATGACGCCGATGGTGCGGTTCTGGTTGTCGCGGTCGCTCGACAGGTAGCCACGGCCACGGCCGACGGTGAGGTCGCACGCCAGGCGGGCCTTGGCGTTGAGGGTGGCGATGTGCTGGCCGGGCGTGAGGATCTCGATCTCACTGGGGCACTTGATGTCGGCGGCGGTGATCTCGGCCGGGCCACGCACGTCGAGACGGATGATCACGTCGTCGTCGGACGTCGAGGTGACCACGATGTCTTTGAAGTTGAGGATGATGTCGGTGACGTCCTCGACGATGCCGTTGATGGTGTCGAACTCGTGGAGTGCGTCGTCGAAACGCACCGCTGTGATGGCCGCACCCGGGATGCTCGAGAGCAGCACGCGGCGCAACGAGTTGCCGATGGTGTGGCCGAAGCCGGGCTCGAGCGGGCCGACGGCGAAGCGCTGACGGTTGTTCTCCTCGTCGCCGATCGGCTCGACGGTGGGTCGCTGGATGACGAGCATGTGGTACGCCTCTATCTCTCGGGTGCCGAAAACTGCGGTCGGGATTACTTCGAGTACAACTCGACGATGAGCGACTCGCGCACAGGGACGTCGATGTGCTCACGCTGCGGAAGGTCGCGGACGGTGACCTGCTTACCGGCATCGCCCACTTCGAGCCAGCCGACCACGCGGCGGTCGAGCACGTCGATGTTGTGCTGGATGATGATCATGTTGGCCGCCTTGGCGCCGAGCGTGATGACATCGCCCTTGCGCACACGGTACGACGGGATGTTGACACGCTTGCCGTTCACCATCACCAGGCCGTGGCTCACGAACTGGCGTGCCTGCGGGCGGGTGCTGGCCCAGCCGGCGCGGTACACCACGTTGTCGAGGCGCTGCTCGAGGAGGCGCAGCAGGTTCTCGCCCGTGGGGCCCTGCAGACGGTTGGCCTCTTCGTAGGTGCGGCGGAACTGGCGCTCGAGCACACCGTAGATGTACTTCGCCTTCTGCTTCTCCTGCAGCTGGGCCAAGAACTCGCTGCCGGCGTTGCGGCGGCGGGTGCGGCCGTGCTGGCCGGGAGGGAACGGACGACGCTCGAGCGCCTTGCGACCCTTTTCGTTTTCGAAGATGTTGGTGCCCAGGCGACGCGAGACGCGCACCTTGGGGCCGGTGTAACGAGCCATGGTCGATCAGGTCCTGCGGCGCTTGGGCTGACGGCAGCCGTTGTGGGGTACGGGGGTGACGTCCTTGATCGAGGTGACCTCGATACCGGTGGACTGGATGCTGCGGACGGCGGTGTCGCGGCCCGAGCCCGGGCCCTTCACCTGCACTTCGACACGGCGCAGACCGTGCTCCATCGCGGCGCGGGCAGCCTTCTCGGCGGCCATCTGCGCGGCGTACGGGGTGCTCTTGCGCGAGCCCTTGAACCCGACGCCACCCGACGAGGCCCACGAGATGACGTTGCCCTCGGTGTCGGTGATGGAGACGATCGTGTTGTTGAACGAGCTCTTGATGTGGACGACACCGTTGGTGACGTTCTTGCGCTCGCGCTTGCGGGGGC
>JBIIDH010000154.1:0-6292 GCA_044238435.1 Ilumatobacteraceae bacterium
CGTCGTGGTGAAAGAAGGCGACTTCATCTCCATCGACGGCTCCAGCGGTGAAGTGGTGCTCGGCGAGATGAAGACCCAGGCCGCCGAACCGCCGGCCGAGTTCAACGTCATCCTCCAGTGGGCCGACGCCGTGCGCAAGGGCAAGCTGGCCGTGCGCGCCAACGCCGACACCGGCGACGACGCGAACCAGGCCCGGGCGCTCGGCGCCGAGGGCATCGGTCTGTGCCGTACCGAGCACATGTTCCTGGCCCCCGACCGTCTGCCCGTGGTGCGCCGCATGATCCTCGCCGACACGCCGGCCGAGGAGAACGCGGCGTTGGCCGAGCTGGGCCGTGTGCAGCAGATCGACTTCGAGGAGATCCTCGAGGCCATGGACGGCCTGCCCGTCACGGTGCGACTGCTCGACCCGCCGCTGCACGAGTTCCTGCCGTCGGTGGAGGAACTGAAGATCAAGCAGGCCACCGCCGGCCTCAGCGCGAGCGAGAAGGCCGAGTTGAAGGCCGCCGAGGAGTGGGCCGAGCACAACCCGATGATCGGCACCCGCGGTGTCCGCCTCGGCGTCATCAAGCCCGGCCTCTACGGCATGCAGGTGCGTGCCCTCATGGCCGCTGCGGCAGCGCTGCGCAAGAAGGGCAAGAACCCCATCGTCGAGGTGATGATCCCCCTCACGGTGAACCGCGAAGAGCTCGAGCTCGCCCGCGGCTGGGTGCAGGCCGAGATCGACGCCGCCACCAAGAAGCTGAAGGACAAGCCGCACGTCACCATCGGCACGATGATCGAGACGCCCCGCGCTGCGGTGCGTGCCGATCAGATCGCCGAGGCGGCCGACTTCTTCTCGTTCGGCACCAACGACCTCACGCAGCTCACGTTCGGCTTCAGCCGCGACGACGTCGAGAGCCGGATGATGCCGGCGTACCTCGAGCAGGGCCTGCTGAAGCGCAACCCGTTCGAGACCATCGACCAAGACGGTGTGGGCGCGCTGGTGAAGCTGGCCGCTCAGCAGGGTCGTTCGGTGAAGAAGAACCTGAAGCTCGGCGTGTGCGGCGAGCACGGCGGCGACCCCGAGAGCATCCAGTTGTTCTTCGACGCCGGTCTCGACTACGTGAGCTGCAGCCCGTTCCGCGTACCCATCGCCCGCCTCGCTGCAGCGCAGGCGGTCATCACCCGGTCGTCAGGCACCGCAAAGACTGAAACGAAGTAGCCCTCGAAGGCGTCAGAGAAGTACCACACTCGCGTCGTCGATCGCTCGCCGATGCCCCAACCGGAGGTCCCCGTATGGAAGTCCAGATCCGCCACAACCCCGCCTACGCCGTAGCACGTCTGAACCTTGCACCGAACGAGCCGGTGCGGGTCGAGGCCGGTGCGATGATGACCATGTCGTCAGGCGTCGTCCTCGAGTCGAAGGCCGAGGGCGGCATGCTCAAGTCGCTCAAGCGGGCTGCGCTGGGTGGCGAGAGCTTCTTCGTCAGCACGTTCACGGCGCCCGCCCAGGGTGGCTTCGTCGACGTCGCCGCTCGTCTGGCCGGCGACGCCACCGTGTTCGAGGTCACCCCCGGCAAGGCCCTGTTCGTGCAGAAGGGGTCGTGGCTCGCCAACGAAGCCACCATCGAGATCGACGCCAAGTGGGGCGGCTTCAAGAACATGTTCGGGAGCGAAGGCGGCTTCATCGTGCGAGCCGGCGGCACTGGCAAGGTGGTGTTCGGCGCATACGGTGCCATCGAGGTGTGGAACCTCGAGCAGGGCCAGACCCTCACGGTCGACACGGGCCACATGGTCGCCTACGAGGACTCGGTGCAGATGACCGTGCGCAAGGCGACAGGCGGCGTGGTGCAGATGCTGAAGAGCGGTGAAGGCCTGGTGTTCGACTTCGCCGGTCCCGGCCGAGTGTGGACCCAGACCCGGAACCCGAACGAGTTCCTCACCTGGGTGAGCGCTGCCATCGGCACGAGCAACTCAGGTACCTCGGGTGGCGTCGGCGGCCTGTTCGGCCGCGACTGACGTTGATGCACCTCTTCCCTGCCGCCGCGGACGATACGTTCGCCGAGATCTCGGTCCCGATGTGGGGCTGGGGTGCTCTCATCGCGTTCATCGCGCTCCTGCTCGTCATCGACCTTGTGGTGTTCCACAAGGAGGCCCACGACGTCTCCACGAAAGAAGCCGCCATCGAGTCGGCGGTGTGGATCTCGATCGGGCTCGCCTTCACGTTCGTGGTGTGGTGGGCGTTCGGTGGAGCAGCGGGAACCGAGTACATCTCGGGCTACCTCATCGAGAAGAGCCTCAGCGTCGACAACGTCTTCGTGTGGGCGCTGATCTTCACGTACTTCAAGGTGCCCGGGAAGTACCAGCACCGGGTGTTGTTCTGGGGCATCTTCGGGGCACTGGTGCTGAGGGCGATCTTCATCTTCGCCGGGGTGGCCCTCATCCAGAAGTTCGACTGGATCCTGTACGTGTTCGGCGCGTTCTTGCTGTTCACGGCCGTGAAGATGATCGTGAAGAGCGACGAGGAGGTCGACCCGTCGCAGAGCGCCTTCCTCCGGCTCCTGCGCAAGGTGGTGCCGGTCTCCGACGAACTCGACGGCCAGAAGCTGTTCACTCGCGTGAATGCCAAGCGCGTGGCCACGCCGCTGTTCGCCGTGCTCATGCTGGTCGAGGCCACTGACGTCATCTTCGCGGTCGACTCGGTGCCGGCGGTGCTGGCGGTGAGCCGCGAGCAGTTCATCGTGTTCAGTTCGAACGCCTTCGCGATCCTCGGTCTGCGTGCGCTGTACTTCCTGCTGGCCGACATGCACGCCAGGTTCAGCTATCTCCAAGAGGGCCTGGCGATCATCCTCGCCTTCGTCGGGGTGAAGATGATCATCGCCCAGAAGCCGATCGAGTATCACATCCCCACGCCCATCTCGCTGCTCGTCATCGCCCTCGTGCTCGGTGTGTCGATCCTGATGTCGCTGCAGCGCAAGCCGCACGTCGACACGATCGAATTGGTCGCCGACGAGCCCGAACCGCTGCCGCCAGCCGACGAACGCTGACCCGTCCCGGGTCGCGCACCCTCGGGGTAACCTCGGGCCATGGCGATCGTCGACGAGGATCTCGAGCGTCTGCGTGCGTCGGTCTCGATCGTCGACATCGTCCAGCAGTACATGGCGCTGCGGCGCGTGGGCCGCAACTGGGTCGGCCTGTGCCCGTTCCACGGCGAGCGGTCGCCCTCGTTCAACGTGCGAGAGGAGACCGGCCGCTACCGGTGCTTCGGCTGCAGCGCGGCAGGCGACGTGTTCAATTTCGTGCAGCAGATCGAGCACGTCGACTTCGTCACTGCGGTCGAGCACCTGGCCGGCAAGGTGGGCATGCAGCTGCGCTACACCACCGGTGGCGAGGGGCGCGAACGCCAGCGCCGCAAGCAGCTCGTCGAGGTGATGACCAAAGCGGTCGACTGGTATCACGAGCGGTTGCTGCGCAGCCCCGACGCGCGCGAGGCCCGCGACTATCTGCGCTCGCGCGGTCTGGCCGGCGATGTCGCCCGCACGTTCAAGCTCGGCTGGGCACCCGACGGGTGGGACGAGTTGTGTGCGGCCCTCGGTGTGCAGCCCGAGATGCTGCGCGAGACCGGCCTCGGGTTCGTGAACAAGGCCGGGCGCATGCAGGACGCGTTCCGGGCGCGGGTGATGTTCCCAATCTTCACCGAGAACGGCGAGCCGGTGGCCTTCGGCGGCCGCATCCTGCCGGGCTCCACCGATCCGGCGAAGTACAAGAACTCGAGCGAGACCTCCATCTACGCCAAGTCGCGCACGCTGTACGGCCTGCACTGGGCCAAGCCCGACATCGTGGCCAGCGACCAGGTGGTGGTGTGCGAGGGCTACACCGACGTCATCGGGTTCCACCGTGCCGGGGTGAAGCGGGCCATCGCCACCTGTGGCACGGCGCTCACCGAAGAACACGTGCGGGTGATGAAGCGCTACGCCAGCAACGTGGTGCTCGCGTTCGACGCCGACGGTGCCGGCCAGGGTGCGGCGGCCCGCTTCTACGAGTGGGAGCAGAAGTACCAGATGCGGGTGTCGGTGGCCCGCTTTCCGAAGGGGAAGGATCCCGGCGATCTCAGCCTCAGCGACCCTGATGCGTTGCGCGATGCGGTCGACAAGGCGGTGCCGTTCCTGAAGTTCCGTCTCGACCGTGTGCTCGGTTCCCGCCCGTTGCGTTCGAACGAAGACCGCGTCGGTGCAGCGCGCGACGCCATGGCGGTGGTGAACGAGCACCCCAACGTCGACATCCGCAAGCTGTACGCCATCGAAGTGGCGGGGCACGTGGGCCTGCCCGAGAACGATGTGGTGAAGGCGGCGGTCACCCGTTCGGCGCGGCCCGACATCAGGGTGGCACCGCAGCGGCGCGTGGGCACGGCCGAGAACGCCGAGTTCGTTGCTGTCTCGATGCTGCTGCAGCGGTGGAACGACATCGCCGCGTGGCTCATCGAGCCACTGTTCGCCGACGACACGGTGCGTCGCGCGTTCTTGGCGCTGGCCGATGCCGGGGGCGATCTGAACGCTGCACTCGAACTGGCCGATCCCGAGGCGCGCGAGGTCCTCGAACGAGCCGCCGTGGCCGACCACGATGCCGATCCGTTCGTCGAGGCGTGCAACCTCATCGGTGCTGCGGTGCGCCGCGAACTACGTCATCCCATCGACATCGCCGATGCCGAGGCGGTGCGCATGCACGCCACGGCGAAGTTGGCGCTCGAGGGTCTCGACGACCCGGCAACGGCTGCCGAGTCGGCCACCCTGTTGCTAGGGTGGCTCGCAGGACGCAACGAGGAGCGTGTGTGACCGACGGGGGAGTCGACATGGTCTCGGGCGGGTCTCCGTTCGCGGGGGTCGACGCCGCCGAGTGGGACGCCTTGCTCGTTCGCGGGCGCGGCGATGGGGTGGTGCACGCCGACGACATCTCGCACGTCCTGCGGGGCGTGGAGCTGAGCGGTGAGGTGATCGAAGCCGTCACCGTCTCGCTCGAGGCGCAGGGCATCACCATCGACGAGTCGATCGACGATGCGGTCGACGCCGTGCTCCCGGCCGGTGAGGCCGACGGGGTCGCGGCCGAGACAGGCGGCGACGCGGAGCGCCTGTTGGCCCGTCGTCGTCGTAGCAGGGCGGCGCGTGCCGTCGAGCGCGACGACTCGGTGGTCGGTTCGGGCGATCCGGTGCGGATGTACCTGAAGGAGATCGGTCGGGTCGAGTTGCTCAACGGCGACGAGGAACGCCGACTCGCCAAGGCAGTGGTCGACGGCAATGCGGCTGCGCTGACGCTCGACGACCAGCACCTCGATGCCGTCGAGCGGCGCCGGCTGATGCGGCTGGTGCACGCCGGCCAGCAGGCCAAGAGCGAACTCATCCAGGCCAACCTGCGACTCGTCGTCAGCATCGCCAAGCGCTACACGATGCGCGGCATGCAGTTCCTCGACCTCATCCAGGAGGGCAACCTCGGGTTGATGCGCGCGGTCGACAAGTTCGACTACACCAAGGGCTTCAAGTTCTCCACCTACGCCACGTGGTGGATCCGTCAGGCCATCACCCGCAGCATCGCCGACCAGGCCCGCACCATCCGCATCCCGGTGCACATGGTGGAGACGATGAACCGGGTGCTGCGCACGCAACGCCAGATGCACCAGGAGTTGGAGCGCGAACCCACGCTCGACGAGTTGAGCGCCCGCGTGGGTCTGTCGAGCGACAAGGTGGAGGAGTTGCTGCGCATCTCGCAAGATCCGCTGTCGCTCGACTCTCCGGTGGGCGACAGCGACGACGCCAACCTCGCCGACTTCATCGAGGACTCCGGCGGCGACCGGGCGGCCAACGAGGTGATCCGCAAGGCGCTGGTCGAGGCCGTCGAGCAGGCGCTCGGCGAACTCCCGCCACGCGAGCAGGAGATCGTGCGGATGCGCTTCGGTCTCGACGGTGAGCAGCCGCGCACCCTCGACGAGGTGGGCCGGGCGTTCGAGGTGACACGCGAGCGGGTGCGCCAGATCGAGGCGAAGACGCTGGCCAAGCTGCGCCATCCGATGCGCGGGTCGCAACTGAAAGACCTGCTCGACAACGACTGACCGCGGCGAACGGTCACGGCGGGTCGTCGGACTGGTTCGTTCGGCTCGAGATGCGGTGTGGCGGCACCGGTGATCCGCTAGATTCTTCCCGTCCTTCCGAGGTAGCTCAGCTGGCAGAGCAGCTGACTGTTAATCAGCGGGTCGCAGGTTCGAGCCCTGCCCTCGGAGCAAAGCCACAGGGTCCCGAACGGGGCCCTGTGGGCGTTTTTGGGG
>JBIIDH010000155.1:0-6201 GCA_044238435.1 Ilumatobacteraceae bacterium
AGCGGGTGTACCCGCGCACCTTGAACTTCGGCGTGGCGTTGCTCTTGTTGATCTGGGACTTCTTTGCCATCTCGATGCCCTTCCTTACTTCTTCTTCTTCGCAGCAGCAGGCTTGGCCGGGGCTTTCGACCCACGAACCGGACCGCGCCGCTTGGGCTTCTTCTTCGGGACCGGACCAGCGTCGGCGCCCCGCTTGAACGGGAAACCGAACGCATCGAGCAGAGCCTTGCCGTGCTCGTTGGTGACGGCAGTGGTGACGATGGTGATGTCCATGCCACGGGGAGCGTCGACCTTGTCGAAGTCGATCTCGGGGAAGACCGACTGCTCGTTCAGGCCGAACGTGTAGTTGCCACGGCCGTCCCAGCTGTGAGCCGGCAGACCGCGGAAGTCGCGGATACGCGGGATGGCGACTGCGATGAGGCGGTCGAGGAACTCCCACATCCGGTCGCCGCGCAGCGTGACCTTGCAGCCGATCGACTGACCCTCGCGCAGCTTGAAGCCGGCGATGGAGGTCTTGGCCTTGGTGATGATCGGCTTCTGGCCGGCGATGGCCGTGAGGTCGCGCACAGCACCTTCGAGCAGCGACGGCTGCTGCGTGGCGCGGCCGACACCCATGTTGATGACGATCTTTTCGATCTTCGGCACCTGCATGACGTTGGCGATGCCGAGCTCGCTCATGAGCGCAGCCTTCACCTGGTCGTGGTACTGCTGCTTCAGGCGCGGCGTGGTTGCGGTAGCCGTGCTCATCCGATCACCTCTCCGCTGCTCTTGGCGATACGCACTTTCTTGCCGTCGGCACCGGTGCTGTAGCCCACGCGGGTGGGCTTGCCCTTGTGCAGCAGCATGACGTTGCTGGCGTCGATGGGCATGTCGCGGTCGATGATGCCACCCTGCTGGTTGGCAGCGCGGGGCTTCTGGTGCTTCTTGGCCGTGTTGACGCCGCTGACGATGATCTTGTTGTCGCGCGGACGGACCTCGAGGACTTCACCCTCTTTGCCCTTGTCCTTGCCGGTGATGACGACGACGGAGTCGCCCTTCTTCAGCTTCATGGTCAGATCACCTCCGGGGCCAGCGACACGATGCGCATGAACTTCTTGTCACGCAGTTCACGGCCGACGGGCCCGAAGATGCGGGTTCCACGCGGCGTGAGGTCGTCTTTGATGATGACGGCGGCGTTCTCGTCGAAGCGGATGTAGCTGCCATCGGCGCGGCGCTTCTCTTTCTTCACACGCACGACGACGCACTTGACGACGTCGCCCTTCTTCACCGCTGCGCCAGGGATGGCGTCTTTTACCGTGGCGACGAAGATGTCGCCGATCGAGGCATAGCGGCGGCGCGTGCCACCGAGCACCTTGATGCAGAGCACTTCTTTGGCTCCGCTGTTGTCGGCGACGCGCAGTCGCGATTCCTGCTGGATCATGTCACTTCGCCCTCTCGATGACTTCGACCACGCGCCAGCGCTTGTTCTTGCTGAGCGGACGGGTCTCCATGACGCGGACCTTGTCGCCGACGTTCACGTCGTTGGTCTCGTCGTGTGCGTAGAGCTTCTTGGTACGGAGCATGAACTTGCCGTACTTGGGGTGGCGCACACGCTCGACCACGGCGACGACTGCGGTCTTGTCCATCTTGTTGGACACGACCTGGCCTTCGCGGACCTTGCGGGCGCTGCGTCCCGGTTCGGTGGTGGATTCGTTCGACATCTGACTCACTTCCCGCTCTCGGCAGCGGCGATCTCGCGCTGACGGATGTAGGTGTTGATGCGTGCGATCTGGCGGCGCACGGTGCGGATCTCGGCGTTGTTGTCGAGCTGGCCGGTGGCGTTGCGGAAGCGCAGGTTCAGCGCTTCCTGCTTGGTGGCCCGCAGCTCGTCGACCAGGCCGGCGAGATCGAGCTCGCTCAGTTCTACGTTGGACTTCGCCATGTCAGAAGATCTCCTCGCGGGTGATGATGCGCGCCTTCATCGGCAGCTTCTGGATGGCCTTGGCCAAAGCGGCCTTGGCCGTGGCGTCATCGGGGAACGACAACTCGAACAGCACGCGGCCGGGCTTCACGACAGCCACCCAGAACTCGGGGCTGCCCTTGCCCGAACCCATGCGGGTCTCGGCGGGCTTCTTGGTGACCGGCTTGTCGGGGAAGACGTTGATCCACACCTTGCCACCACGCTTGATGGCGCGGGTCATGGCGATACGGGCCGCTTCGATCTGGCGGGCGGTGAGCCAACCCGGCTCGAGCGCCTGGATGCCGTACTGGCCGAAGGACAGTTCGGTGCCACCCTTGGCGTTGCCGTTCATCCGGCCACGATGGTGCTTGCGGTGTGCGACTTTACGGGGCATCAACATGGTGGTCAGTCCTCCCCACGGAAGTGCGGAGCCTCGTGCAGGTCGTGGGTACGACGTGCGATGTCTTCTTCCTCGTCGAGCAACTTCTCGAGTTCGGGATCGGCTTCCTTGATGAGCGGTGCGACCTCGGCCTCGACCTCGTCGGCACGGCGCGGGCCGGCCGACGACACGACGCGGCGCGGTGCCGCCTGGCCCGACGTCTCGCCCACGGCCATGGCCGCCTCACGGGTGATCTTGTCGTCGGTCTGGGCCTTGTAGGGCACGATGTCGCCCTTGTAGATCCACACCTTCACACCGACACGACCGCTCGAGGTACGGGCCTCGCGCATGCCGTAGTCGATGTCGGCGCGCAGCGTATGCAGCGGCACACGACCTTCGCGGTACCACTCGGTGCGGCTCATCTCGGCGCCGCCGAGACGACCCGAGCACTGCACGCGGATGCCGAGGGCACCGGCGCGCTGGGCGTTCTGCACGGCGCGCTTCATGGCCCGGCGGAAGGCGATGCGGTTGACGAGCTGGTCGGCCACACCCTGGGCGATGAGCGCTGCGTCGAGCTCGGGGCTCTTGATCTCGACGATGTTCAGCTGCACCTTCGGGTTGCCGGTGATCTGCGTGAGCAGCGCACGGAGTTCGTCGGCCTGGGCGCCACGGCGACCGATGACGATGCCGGGGCGAGCGGTGTGGATGTCGACACGGACCTTGTCGCGGGTGCGCTCGATCTCGATGCGGCTGACGGCTGCGCTCTCGAGCTTGGTCATCAGCGCCCGGCGGATCTTCCAGTCCTCGGTGAGGTAGTCCTTGTACTCGCGCTCGGAGAACCAGCGGCTCTTCCAGTCGGTGGTGATGCCGAGACGGAAGCCGTAGGGGTTGATCTTCTGACCCATCAGTTGCTCTCTTCTTCGGAAGCGGTGTCGTCGGCCAGCGAGGGGGGCAGGGTGAACCCGGCGGCCTCGGCGCTGTCGACCGTGTCGAACCACACCTCGGCCACGGTGCGGCCGTAGTAGGGGCTCTCGGGGGTGTGGTACAGCATCGAGTCGGCGTTGCCCTTGATGGTGTAGCCCTCGGGCGCCGAACCGTCGGCCAGCGGCATGACCGAGCCGGCCCACTGACCGGCGACGACCGTGTCGGCCGCAGCGGTGTCGGCGAAGCCCTGCACCTCGGTGTCGGATTCGGTGGTGGCGTCGGCACCCGACTTGAGGGTGGCGGCGCGCTGACGGCTGCGCTCGACTCGCTCGCGGCGCGATGCGGCGGTGCCGCCGGCTGCCGCACGACGACCACCGGCGGTGCCACGGCGGGCCTCACGGGCCTGCACCACCTCGAGGCGGGCATCGTCGAGACGCTCGACCACGATGGTGATGTGGGTGGTGCGCTTGTTGATCTTGCCGGCGCGGCCACGGGCACGAGGGGTGAACCGCTTCAGCGTCGGACCCTCATCGGCGAAGCATGCCTTCACGTAGAGCTCGTCGGCGTCCTGCTCGTCGTTGTGGACGGCGTTGGCGACGGCCGAGGCCAGCACCTTGCGGATGGTGTTCGACACTTCGCGGTCGGTGAACTGCAGGATCTCGTCGGCCTGCTTCACGGGCAGACCGCGGATGAGGTCGAGCACGACACGCGCCTTGGAGGCCGACGAGCGCACGTACTTGGCGCTGGCCTTGGTGCCGTTGCGTTCGCCGGCGACGAACGACTTCTCGTTGAGCTTCGGACCAGTCATCAGCGGCGACCCTTTGCGTTCTTCTCCTGGCCGGCGTGGTACCGGAAGGTACGCGTGGGGCTGAACTCGCCCAACTTGTGACCGACCATGCTCTCGGTGACGTACACCGGCACGTGCTTGCGGCCGTCGTGCACGGCGATGGTGTGACCCACCATGTCGGGGATGATGGTGCTACGGCGGCTCCAGGTCTTGATGACCTTGCGATCGCCGGCGGCGTTCTGGGCGTCGACCTTCTTCAACAGATGGTCGTCGATGAACGGGCCCTTCTTCAGACTCCGCGACATGGTGGCTTACCTCCGGCCCTTCGACGTGCGGCGGCGGCGCACGATCATCTTCTGCGACGCCTTCTTCTTGTTGCGGGTGCGGCTCTCGGGCTTACCCCACGGCGACACCGCCGGGCGACCGCCCGAGGTGCGACCTTCGCCACCACCGAGGGGGTGGTCGACCGGGTTCATGGCCACGCCACGGGTCTGCGGACGCACACCCTTCCAGCGGTTGCGACCGGCCTTGCCGATCTTCACCAGTTCGTGCTCGCTGTTGCCGACCTCGCCGACCGTGGCCCGGCAGTCGATGAGCACGCGGCGCATCTCGGTGCTGGGCATGCGCAAGGTGGCGTACTCGCCTTCCTTGGCGACGAGCTGCACGGCCATACCGGCCGAACGGGCGATCTTGCCGCCCTGGCCGGGGCGCAACTCGACGTTGTGGACCGTGGTACCGACCGGGATGTACCGCAGCGGCAGTGCGTTGCCGGGCTTGATGTCGGCGCCCTGGCCGCTCGACACGTGCGCGCCCACTTCGAGGCCCTTCGGAGCCAGGATGTAGGCCTTCTCACCATCGGCGTAGTGCAGCAGCGCGATGCGGCAGGTGCGGTTGGGGTCGTACTCGATACCGGCGACCTTGGCGGTGACGCCGTCCTTGGTGCGCTTGAAGTCGATGATGCGGTACTGCTGCTTGTGGCCGCCACCACGGTGGCGGGCGGTCTTGCGGCCGTAGACGTTGCGGCCGCCGGACTTCGGCTTGGACGTGAGCAGCGACTTCTCGGGCGTCGACTTCGTGATCTCCGAGAAATCGGAGGTGGTCTGGAAGCGGCGGCCGGCGCTGGTGGGCTTACGTGAACGAATCGCCATGTCGGTCTCAGTTCTCGAACAGCGGGATCTCGTTGCCCGCTGCCAGGGTGACGATGGCCCGCTTGGTGTCGGGCTTCGAACCGGTGCGGTTGGAACGACGCTGACGCGTCTTCTTGCCCTTCCGGTTCAGGGTGTTGACATTCACCACGGTGACGCCCCAGATGGCCTCGACCGCATCGTGGATCTCGGGCTTGGAGGCACTCGGGTGCACCACGAAGGTGTAGACGCCCTGCTCGATGAGGGCGTAGCTCTTCTCGCTCACGACCGGGGCGATGATGATGTCGCGGGGGTCTTTCATGACTTGGTCTCGCTTTCGGCGGCCGACGAGCCGGGGAGCGTCGACTTCGAGAACACGATGTACTCGTTGCAGAGCACGTCGTAGGCGTTCAGTTCGGCGCGCTCGATGAGCTGCACCTCACGGAGGTTCAAGAAGCTCTTGATCGTGTTCACGTCATCGCGGTCGACCACGACGAGCGCCCGACCGTCGACACCGAGCGACGCGAGGACAGCCTTGGCGTCCTTGGTCTTCGGGGCAGCGAAGCCCCAGTCGTCGACGACGACGACCTTGCCCTCGGCGAACCGGTCGGACAGGGCCGAGCGCAGCGCCAGGTTGATCATCTTCTTGGGGGTCTTCTGGCCGTACTTGCGGGGCTTGGGCCCGAGGGCCACGCCACCACCGCTGAAGTGCGGCGCACGGGTGGAGCCCTGACGGGCGTTACCCGTGCCCTTCTGCTTGAACGGCTTCTTGCCGCCACCCGACACCTCGGCGCGGGTCTTGGTGCTCTGGGTACCGGCACGGCGGGCCGCCAGCTGCGCGGTCACCACCTGGTGCATCACCGGCACGTTCGGCTGGATGCCGAACACGTCGTCGGCCACCTGCACGTCGCCCACCGGCTTGCCGGCTGCGCTCTTCACGTTCACGGACGCCATGTCACTTGCCCTTCACTGCGTTACGGACGATCACCACGCCACCGTTCGGGCCCGGTACCGAGCCCTTCACCAGCAGCAGATTGCGCTCGGCGTC
>JBIIDH010000007.1:0-61167 GCA_044238435.1 Ilumatobacteraceae bacterium
ACCGGCCCCACCGAGGCCGAGGAACACGCCGTGCTGCAGTGGGCCGACGTGCACCACCCGCAGATCTACGTCGACTGGTACGCGTTCGACCACCCGCAGCTGGGCCGCGTGGAACTGGGCGGCTGGGACGACATGCAGGCCTGGATCAACCCGCCGCTCGCGCTGCTGGCCGACGAGGTGAAGGGTCATGCTGAGTTCGCGCTGCACCAGGCCCTGGCAGCGCCCGAGCTGGAGGTGTTGCACACCTGTGCCATCGCTCTCGGTGGCGACACCTGGCGGGTGGAGGTGGGCATCGCCAACACCGGTTGGTTCCCCACCTACATCAGCGAGCAGGGACTGAAGACCGGCCGGGTGCTGCCCATCAGTGCCACGCTGTCGGGTGCCACCGTCGTGGGCGGCCCGGCGCGCATCGAGCTCGGCCAACTGTCGGGCCGTCTGCGGGCCCGCTTCGACGCGTACAACGACGGCACGCCCGACCGGGTGCTCGCCACCTGGGTGGTGCAGGCCGCCGCGGGCTCCAGCGTTGCCGTGACCATCGCCCACCAACGCGCCGGTCGGGTCGACACCTCCGTCACACTCGGCTGATCGCCGGGCCGGGCTGCGTCAGACGCGGCGCGGCAGGCGTACGGCCACGTCGAGGCCGCCACCCGCCCGGTTGGCCAGCGCCACCGACCCGCCGCTCGCGCGGGCGAGGTGGTCGACGATCGCCAGCCCCAGCCCCGATCCCTGATGGGTTGCGTCGGGGGCTCGCCAGAACCGGTCGAGCGCGTGCGCCAGTTGGGTCTCGGTCATGCCCGGCCCACGGTCGAGCACGTGCACCGTCACGGTGGTCGATGCGGTGCGGTCGACGGCCACTTCGATGGCGGTTCCGTCGCCCACGATGCTGATCGCGTTGTCGAGCAGGTTGTCGATGATCTGCTCGAGTGCATGGGGCACGGCTGAGGCCGTGGTCCCGGTGGCTGTCGCTGCAGGTGCCGCGTGCACGGTGATGCCACGCTCGAGTGCCAGCGGCGCCCACATCTCCACCCGTTCGGCCACCACGCTGCCCACGTCGACGGGTTCGCCTGCCATCGTCGTCCGCTCGGCTCGGGCCAGCATGAGCAGTGCCTCGACCAGACGCTGCAGCCGCTCGGTCTCGGCGCTCGCCGCCTCGATGCGTTCACGCGCCCCATCGGGGTCGGTGCCGATCATGTCGCCCGCCCGTTCGAGTTGCAGCCGCAGGGCGGTGAGCGGCGTGCGCAGCTGGTGCGATGCATCGCCGGCGAACGCCCGCTGCTGGTCGAGCAGCTCGTTCACCCGGCCGGTCATGGTGTTGAACGAGTCGGCGAGTTGGCGCACCTCGGGCGGCCCCTCGTCGTTGGCAGCGCGTGTGGCGAGATCGCCCGCCGCCACCCGTTCGGTGGTGCGTTGCAGCCTGCGGATCGGCCCGGTGATGGTGGCGGCGATGAACAGCGCTGCCACACCCGCACCGACCAGGGAGATGAGCGCCACCAACACCAGGCCCCGCAACGTCTCGCCCGCCCGGTCATCGATGATCGAGGCGGGAAAGGTGATGCGCACCGAGCCCACCACGTCGGGGCCCGAGCGCACCGGCACGGCCACGTAGGCGAGGTCGTCGCCGAGCGTGTTCGAGTACCGCTCGCCCGTGGCGGGAACCCCGGCGAGCGCGGTGGCGATCTCGGGTCGGTTCGAGTAGTCGGCCCCGACACGCGACTCGTCGTCGCTGACCGCCACTGCGATGCCTGCCTCGTCGGTGACCACCACCTGCGCGCCGTCGCGGGCGCGGTACAGGTCGACGGTGGCCTGCAACTGGGTGGGGTCGCCGCTGGCGTCGTCGGACGACAGCACGTCTTCGGCCGAACCGCCGATGACGAACGCGTCGCGTTCGAGGCTGGCGAGCAGGCGGTCGCGTTCCACACCGCGCACGTACGAGGCGAGCGGCAGATCGTGCGCCGCCAGCACGACGATGGTGACACCCACGAAGGCAGCGAGCAGCCGCCACTTCACGCCGGCGGCTCCAGGCGGAAGCCGACACCGCGGACCGCTTCGATCCAGCCGTTGGCACCCAGCTTCTTGCGGATCGACGCCACATGCGCGTCGACCGTCTTGGTGGGCCCGTACCAGTGCTCGTCCCACACGTTCTCGAGGATCTCGGTACGGGTGCGCACGGCACCCGGATCGGTGGCGAGGAATGCCAGCAGGTCGAACTCCTTCGCCGTCAACTGCACCTCGGTGTCGCCGAGGTGCACCCGCCGCGTGCGGCGGTCGATGGTGAGCGGGCCGATGGCCTGACGGCCGGTGCTGTCGCGGCCGGCGTTGTCGGCGTCGTTGCCGGCGTCGGCTGTGCTCGCACCGGTGCGGCGCGCCACGGCCCGGATACGAGCCACCAGTTCGCGCAGCGAGAACGGCTTGGTGACGTAGTCGTCGGCGCCGAGTTCGAGGCCGAGCACGCGGTCGAACTCCTCACTGCGGGCCGTGAGCATGATGATGGGCACTGCCGTGTTCACCCGCAGTTGGCGACACACGTCGCGGCCGTCCATGTCGGGCAGGCCCAGGTCGAGCAGCACCATCTCGTAGCCCCGTGCCTGCACCGCCTCGGCGCCGGTGACGACGTGGGCGACCGTATGGCCAGCGGCCTCGAGCCCGTCGACCAGTGAGCTGGCGATCGACCGGTCGTCCTCCACGAGCAGGATCTTCACTCCGCCATTGTGGGCCGGTTCGGCCACTCGCGGCTGACTCTTGGACATTTCTTGGACGAAGCCCCGCTGCCCGTTGGATGGTCCGCCCGTACGGTGTCCTCATCACGTTCGACCCCCTGGAGGACTCGATGAAGACGAAGATCGCCGCAGCACTGTCGCTGGCTGGAGTACTGGTGGCCGGTTCCGCCGCAGCGCTGGTGAACACCCAGGTGCTGCAGAACAACACCGACGACGCCACGACGGTGCCGGCCCTGGCCGACACGGCGGGACTGCTCGTCACCACCACCACTGGTGTCGAGACCTCGCTCCCCGTCGATGCCACGTCCACCACGGTGCTCGGCGGGGCACCGTCGACCTCGGTCGACAGCACGGTGCCGGTCAGCTCGCTGCCCGTCGGTACCACCCCCACGGCCGGGGCCACCCCCACCCAGGCCGTGTACCGCATCGGCGATGCCGGCACGGTCACGCTCGACACCGCCGGCGACCGCCTGACGGTGGTGGCCACCACCCCGGGCGCCGGTTGGCAGGTGGGCAAGGTCGAGCAGCGCAGCCCGCTCGACATCGAGATCCACTTCCGTTCGGCCACCGTCGAACTCGAGTTCAAGGCCAACCTGCTGTTCGGCGTGGTGAGCACCTCGGTCGAGTCGCGCACCATCGGCGCCCCGCCCGCTGGCGGCACCGCAGCACCGGGGCCGTCCACCAGCGTCCACCACGACGACGACGATGACGACGACGAACAGTACGACGACAACGGCGGCGCCGACGGCGACGACGGCGATGACGACGGCGGCCACCATGGCGGCGACGATCACGAGGACGACGATGACTGAGCGGCCGCAACCCTCCGCCGAGCAACTCGCCCGTCTCGCGGCTCTCCGCCAACCCCGGCCGGCCGAGGTGGCCGAGGTGGCCGTCACTACGGCGGCCGCGTCGCCGTCGACCCGGCGTGCCAAGCCCGCCCAGTTGTCGAAGATCGTCACTGCCGGCTTGTCGACCTCACTCGTGCTCGGCCTCGTCACGGCGATGGGCTGGAGCGCAGCCAGTACCGGCGCATCCGACACCGGGTCCACGCCGTTGCCGACGGTCGGCCCCATCGTGCTGGCACCGTCGCAACCGGTGGCCGACCCGACGGTGCTGATCACCGCCCCGGTCACCGTGCCGGCCCCCGTGGCCGCGGCACCGGCCGGAGAGCCCGTCATCGTTCCGGCGCCCGCTGCTCCGGCAGCCGTTCCCGTCACCGCTGCGCCGGCGCCCGTGGTCATCGACGTCGCCGTCCCGGCACCGCAGCCCGTTGCCCAGCCCGCCCCCAGCGGTGGCAGCAACGGGCAGACCAAGCAGTCGAAGTGACCGGTCGCACCTGATGATCACCGAACCCACCCCGCGTTCCGAGGTCGCCGTCGACCTCGTGTTCACGGCCGACTTCCGGGCGATGGGGTGCGGCGTGGAGGTGCTGGTGCACGGCGGCGGTGTGGAACTGCTCGACATGGCCCGGCGTCGGATCGAGCACTTCGAACGCTGCTGGACGCGCTTCGATGCATCGAGCGACCTGTGCCGCATCAATGCGGCCGGCGGCCGCGACGTGGTGGTCGACCCCAGCACCGTCACCTTGGTGCAGGCGATGGTGCGCGGGTGGGCGGCCACTGATGGCGCGTTCGACCCCACGCTGCTGGCCCCCCTGGTGGGCCTCGGCTACGTCGCCAGTTGGGACGACGCCACGCGGGCCACGCCCCTGGCCGCGGCCACCGCGGCACGAACGCTGGCGACGGCCGTGCTGGTCGACGAGCAGGCGTCGGTCGTGCGTGCTCCGGCGGGCATCGGCCTCGACGCAGGCGGCATCGGCAAGGGCCTTGCCGCCGACCTGGTGGCCGCCGAGCTGCTGGCCGCCGGAGCGATCGGTGCGCTGGTGAGCATCGGCGGTGATGTGTGCGTGCAGGGCCTGGCGCCGCAAGCGGGTGGCTGGTCGATCGGAGTGGCCGACCCGCGCGACGACCGCATCGAGCAGTGCCGCCTCCGTCTGGCCGCCGGTGGCGTGGCCACATCGGGCACATCGCAGCGAGCCTGGACCACCGCCGACGGCCGTGAGGTGCACCACCTGCTCGACCCGGCGACGGGCGAACCCCCGACGCACCCGTCCGCCGACGCTGCGGTGGAGGCAACCGTGGTGGCGGGCACCGCCGCCTGGGCCGAGGTGTGGACCAAAGCCGTGCTGGTGCGTGGGCCGCGCACGGTGCTGCCGCTGCTCGACGGCCTCGGCCTGGCGGCGCGGGCGGTGCTGGCCGACGGCAGCGAACAGTGCAACGACACCTGGGCGGCGTACCTCGCCGCGGACCCGGAGGACGATCGATCGTGAACCCGCAACTGTGGTGGTACTTCGCCCGTGCCAGTGGCATGGTGGCGGCCATCTTGCTGGTGGCCAGCCTGGTGTGGGGTGTGCTGATGGCGACCCGTGCGCTGAAGCCGGTCGACAAACCGGCATGGATGCTGGCGATGCACCGCTGGTTCAGTGGGCTGGCAGTGACCGGCGTCGTCATCCACATCGCTGCGCTCGTTGCCGACAGCTACGTGCACTTCGGCACCAAGGAGATCCTGGTGCCGATGGCGTCGTCGTGGAAGCCGGGCGCCGTCACCCTCGGACTGGTGGCCATGTACCTGCTGGTGCTGGTGCAGGCCACCTCGCTGGCGATGAAGCGACTGCCCAAGCGAGTGTGGCGCGGCATCCACCTCACCAGTTACGGGCTCACCTGGTTGGTGTTCGTGCACGCCGGGTTGGCGGGCACCGACGTGTCGAACCGGGTGTACCAGGTGGTGGCGCTGCTGCTCACCATCGTGGCGGTCACCGCGGCGGTGCTGCGGGTGACGATGGGCCGCGCGAGTCGGCGCGGCGGCCGTGGCACGGCCACGAGCACGCCGACCGCTGCCGGACCGACCGTCGCTGCGCCGCCTGCGGCACCACTACCCGCAAGCCGGCCGCTGCCGCCACCCAGTGGTGCGGCGGTCCCCCTCGGCGACCCGCTCATCAGCCGGCCCCGTTCGTCGGAGCTCGTGGGCTGACGCTGCCCGATCGCCCGCTCCGTGACCGTGGACCACGGGGATCGGGGTGTTTCATAGCAGGACATCCGGGTGTGTCGCGTCGCTCTACTGGTTCGGTGTGGTCGTATCCGAATGTGCATGGTGATGTGGTCGCGACTGCTGATGGCAGTGGGGTCAAGCAGGGTGTGACGACGGTGTACGGTCCGTTTGGTGAGGTGTTGGCGGGTGTGGTGCCTGACTCGGTGGTTGGTGGGATGGATGCGGGGTGGTTGGGGCAGCATCAGCGTCGGTCGGATGCAGGGTCTGGTCGTGGTGTGATTCAGATGGGTGTGCGTCCGTACGTGCCTGCTGCTGGCCGGTTCCTGGGCGTGGATCCGGTGGAGGGCGGCAACGCGAACGACTACGTATACCCGCAGGACCCTGTCAACAGCTTCGACCTGGACGGGCGAATGGCGTTGCCGGGCGGCGAATGGTTGTGCGAGGGCGGCGGCCCTGCGGGGTGCACCCCGTACAGCGGCAAGGCGCACTGGGCGCCGTTCCAGTTCAAGAAGGTTGGCTACAAGCCCAATCTCAGGCCCGCTAACAACGGAATGCCTTCGTTCGGGGTGGGGACGTGTCTGATTTTCTGCCTTAGTGTTGGATACTCCAAAGAGAGCGGCTGGTTCGCTACTCCGGGAGTAGGAATGGCCGTTTCCCTTCCCTCCATTACCACGCAAAACTCGCCAGCATGCGGGAAGACCATGACTAACGGTTTCGCGGAACTTGGCCTGGGGCCGGTTGGATTCGGCGGTCAATGGCAACGTCGATACAAATCAACGGATCGATACAATGGTTCTTTGTTTGGTTCGGTTGCCCCATGGAGTGCACGCAGTGTTGCGATTTCTGGAGGCGCAGGTGCGTTTGTCTCAAAAACCTATTGCTCTCGCTGAATCCGCACTAACTCTACACAGAAGCGACATATTGGTTGAGGCTTCAAGATGATGTTTTCGATTAGTTCAGGCGCGTCCAATCCGGTCTGGTTCGTCACCCTTTGGGTCACTTTTGGGGTCACCCTCCTGATCGTTCGGCGATGGCGTCGAGCCAAGGTGGCTCGGCGAGACGACAGTTCCAGGTCAACTGACTAATTCGTGCCCGCGTTACTGCCAGGGCGGCAGTCGATCGAGGTGGTGGCTGGTCTGCCCTGGGGATTGCGCAATCGGGACAGTTGAGTGGCGGTCACTGATGAGGAAGTCATCGTGCAGTTCGAGCGATGGGGTGGTCTGAGCGACGGAGGTTATGAGCCGTGTCGAAAGTGAGTCGCGTGATGCGGTGGCTGCTCGTTGTGGGCTGCGTTATCGGCGTCCTGGGGTGCCGACCGGAGTCGGAGGGTGTCCCGCTAACGGTCTGGGTGTTTGCGGGGCCTGCTGGTGGGTGGGAGTTTCATGTTCCGGTGTGTCATGCATCGGGGCTGATCCTCAGATTCGAACTCGGTGATTCCCACGGTGCGGAGATCTCAGGGCGGTCGACATATGTGGAGGGTCGCCCAGCGCGGGTCGTGATCTTGACGGTTGACGATCGGACACTGGCGGACAACTCGTTCAATGTCGACGAGGTGGCCGTGGGAAGCGATGACAGAACGACGCAGTCACCTCGTCTCGATGACCTGGACGTCATCATCACAACGTCGGATGCGGGTGCAGCGTTCACCCCCGAGGCGGTCGACGGTTCGGCTGTGGCCGAATACCGCGGCCTCAGGCGAAGCCCTGTACGAACCTTCGCGCGAGCAGACGCAAATGATCAGCGGCTGTTGGCCGACTTCTGTGGCTCGATCGAGTGACGACGTTGCAGCCGCTACCGGTCGGTAACGGCTCACGTGGGACGGACTCGACCTCCAATGACTTGGAGGGCCCGGTCCCACCTCAGGCTCTGCGTCGCTACTGAGCGTCGGGTCGGTATGGGTTCACGGGTGCTGGTGATTCGTCGAGTGTGACGCTCGATGGGGCGAGTGTGGTGGTGGAGCAAGTGGTTGGTTTGCCGGGTGGTGTTGGCGTGTCGCGTCGCTCTGCTGGTTCGGTGTGGTCGTATCCGAATCTGCATGGTGATGTGGTCGCGACTGCTGATGGCAGTGGGGTCAAGCAGGGTGTGACGACGGTGTACGGTCCGTTTGGTGAGGTGTTGGCGGGTGTGGTGCCTGACTCGGTGGTTGGTGGGATGGATGCGGGATGGTTGGGGCAGCATCAGCGTCGGTCGGATGCAGGTTCTGGTCGTGGTGTGATTCAGATGGGTGTGCGTCCGTATGTTCCTGCTGCTGGCCGGTTCCTGGGTGTGGACCCGGTGGAGGGCGGCAACGCGAACGACTACGTATACCCGCAGGACCCTGTCAACAGCTTCGACCTCGACGGGCGGGCGTGTGTGTCGCAGGTGTATCCGTACATCGGCTTGGTCGTCGGCCGCGGTGTGATCACCGGCCCCTGTCGGGAGGGAAGTAGTGCGATGTCGGTGAAGGAGCGCAAGCAGCTCGACAAGTGGCTGGATCTCACCGCTGCGACTGCGAAGGCGACCGGGTTCGATCAGCATCGGTGCGCCGGTCGGGCAAACCCGTACTCCTCTGGCTGCCCTCGGCCGGCGAAGCCCTATGCCGGTCCGTCGTTTGAACGATTGGTGAGTCGATGCAAAGCCGGGGTATCGAACCCCTGGGATTACGTGTATGCCGCGGGTGGTGGTGCGGTTGGCGGAGCGCTGAAGGGTGGTCTCTGGGGCGCGCTGGCTGGTGCAGCGTCAGGTGTGGGAGTAATGGTAGCCGAGAATTGTTTTCGGGGAGTCACCGGCACATGAACTGGATTCGCACGTGGCGGGAAGGCCCGCGACCAAGCTTCCTAGCGTTCGTCCTTGTTATCGCCGGTACTGTCTGGACGCACGGTCTCATTCGGGAGCATGTCGAGTCGACTTGGCTGCGAATAGTGTCGTTGATCGGGCTTCCGGTGCTCTATTGGGTGATCCATGATGCCCTCCTCAGCCTCGTAGCCCGGATTCGCAAAGCACGGGATCGATGAACTTCGCAACGAAGGTTGAACCGGCAGGTCTCCTGCATGAGGTAGGGGTGGCAGCGGGGGCAGCGCTCACCGCTGCCAACACGGTGTCTGCCGTTCAGCGCTACCGATCTGGGAAGTCCTGCACGTTGGGATTGGGCCGGGACTTGGCCATCGATGCAGTCCAACTCGTGACCGGCGGTTTGTCTCGTGTGCTCGGGCGCTTTACGGCGCAGGGTCTCTCCAATGGTTGGGGACTCGTCGGATTGCCTCTCGGAAAGCTCCCGTATTGCTGATGAGACGCCCTCGGAGAGGTATTGCGTTCTATGTCAATGGACCGGCATTTGTGATCGCCGTCTTGTCGTTTCCGTTCGTGTTGTTGGGAACTGCGGTGGGGTATGTGATTGCTGGTTTGGGTGCGGTGGCGACGTGGCCCTGGTGGAGGCCGTCGGGTCGGGTGCTCGATGGTGTCATGGTGACCCGTGGTCTGTACCTCCCGCGTACACGTCGGGTGCATCTCGCGGATGTGGGCTCTTGGGAACTGGTTCTCGCTGGTGGAGCCGACACATGGGATGGGTCGGCGGTGCCCGCGGGTGGGGTTACAGCCGTCACCTCCTCCGGTGAACGAATCCCGATCGTGGAGAGCGCCAGTTGGTCGACGTCGCACGCTGAGCGATGGCTTGACTACCTCCGGCAACTTCAAGCTCAAGCGATGGTCGCGGTAGACGGTTGCGGTGCGTAGCCGACCATGAATCCCAGGGCGGTTCACACTGTCTGCAGCGACAGCTCAGGCCAGCAGCGGCGCCACCTCGTGGGCGATGAGGTCGAGGTGGTCGAGGTCGTGCAGGTCGAGCACCTGCAGGTAGATGCGCTCGGCGCCGGCCGCATGCCAGCGGCGCAACGTGTCGGCCACTTCGGTCGGTGTGCCGGCTGCGCCGTTCTGGCGCAGTTCGGCGGGTTCGCGGCCGATGGCCGCGGCACGCCGGGCCACCTCGGCCTCGTCGGCACCCGCGCACACCACCAGCGCCGCGGAGTACACCATCGGTCGGGTGCGGCCGATCGCGTCGCACGCCGCCCGCACCCGGTCGCACTGCGCGGTGAAGAACTCGAGCGGCACGAACGGGGTGTTGAACTCGGCCGCGTACCGGGCCGCCAGCGCCGGGGTCTTCGCCCGGCCGCCGCCACCGATCACGATGGGCACCGGTTGCTGCACCGGCTTGGGCAGGCCCGGTGACTCGACCACCGAGTGGGCCGTGCCGGTGTAGGTGAACGTCTCGCCCACCGGCGTGGTCCACAGGCCCTCGACGATGGCGAGCTGGTCGGTGAGCATGTCGAAGCGTCGGCCGAGCGACGGGAAGTCGAACGAGTAAGCGGTGTGCTCGGCCTCGAACCAGCCGGCTCCGAGACCCAGTTCCACCCGGCCGGCGCTCATCTGGTCGACCTGGGCCACGCTGATGGCCAGCAGGCCCGGACCGCGGAACGTGACCGGCGAGACGAGCGTGCCGAGCCGGATGGTGGTGGTGTCGCGGGCGAGGCCGGCCAGGGTGATCCAGGCGTCGGTGGGGCCGGGCAGGCCCGACACGTCGCTCATCTTCAGGTAGTGGTCGCTGCGAAAGAAGGCACCGAAGCCCAGCGCCTCGGCGCGTCGGGCCACGGCGAGCAGGTCGTCGTACGAGGCGCCCTGCTGGGGTTCGGTGAAGATGCGGAGGTCGTTCAGGTGCACGGCGGCGACGTTACGCAGCCACCACCGGCACCGGCGCAACCAGGCGGTGCTCGACCGGCTCGGCCTCGGCCCCCAGGCGCACACCGGCCACCAGGGCCACAGCCGTCACTGCGGCGGTGACGCCGAACAGTGCGGCCGGGCCGCCGACGGCGTACAGGGGTGCGGCGAAGCCGGCCATCACTGCGCCGGCCACGGTGCCCACGGCCTCGCCGAGGCCCTGCGCGGTGGCTGCACGACGGCCGGGCACCGCCCAACCCATGGCGGCGGCGCCGGCGGCGCCCACCAGCGCCTGGCCGCCCGACTCGAAGAGGCCGATGGCCACCACCACGACCGGCAGGCGCACCATGGCGTAGGCGGCGATGACCACGATGTTGGCGATGCCGCCGCGCCCGGCGGCGGTGAAGGGGCCGACACGGTCGACGAGGCGACCCGCCCACCCGGCCAGGAAGATGCTGGGCACGGCGAAGGCCAAGAGGGCGAGGCCGAGCATCCAGTCGGGCGCGCCGAGGTCGGTGAGGAAGCGGGGGAACAGCGCGTCGTAGGCGCCGATGGGCAGGAAGAACGCGGTGACCACCAGCGCGGCAGCCACGACCGAACGGTGGCGCAGCAGGCCGATGGTGGCGCGCAGCGGCGGGTGCACCTCGGGCAGGCCGTCGGCGGCAACGGGGGCCGAGGGCCAGCGCGTGAGCATGGTGGGCATCGCCACCACCACGGTGAGCACCGACGCCATGATGAGCGTGGCATCGATACCGATGGTGAGCTTGCCGATGACGGCGATGAGCGGGCCCACCGCCATACCGGCGAGGTCGAGCGAGTGGAGTCGGCCGATGCGTTCGCCGTGCCGATCGGGGCAGTGCCGCACGATGAGGCCGACGGCGGTGGGGATGAACGCGCCGTAGGCGAGGCCGGCGCCGATGCGGCCGGCGATGAACCAACCGATCGAGTTGCCGAACGCGTACATCAGCGTCGACAGCGCCATGGTGACGATGGCGGCGCTGATGACCAGCCGCTCGCGGCCACGGTCGGCGTGGGGCACGACGAGGAGTTGGGCCAAGAGCGCGGCGACGAAGCCTGCCGTGGCGATCCAGCCGAGCTGGGAGGTGGAGATGCCGGCGCGCTCTTGCAGGGCGGGCAGCAGGGGGAACACCACCATGAACGAACCCGAGAGTGCGAACGCGCCGGCGTTGAGCGCCTTTGTTGTCCGCATGGCCAATAGACTATTGGCCGATCGGTCAACAGCCAACCAGGGCGTAGGCTTTCCCGTGGTGACACGCGACACGGCCAGCACGGCGCAGACAGGCGCTCGGCGAGCGCAGGCCACGCGCATGCAACCGCAGCAGCGCCGCGCCGCCATTCTCGAAGCAGCCATCGCCGAGATCGCCGAACGCGGCTTCGCCCGCACCACGTCGCGGCACGTCGCCGCGCGGGCCGGTGTCACCCACGGATTGCTGCACCACTACTTCCCCGACCACGACACGCTGCTCGCTGCCGCCTTCGAACGGGTGGCGCTGGAAGAGATCGCCGAGGCCGAGGAGTTCCTGGCCGCCGACCGCGACCCCATCGCCCAACTGCAGCAGCTCATCGAGCCCTACGGCCCCGGCGGTGGCGAGGACGCGTACCGGATGTGGTTCGAGGCGTGGGCCGAGGCAGCGCACTCGCCAGCCCTGCGCAGCATCACGGCGAAGGTGAGCAAGGCGTGGCTCGACATGGTCATCGCCGTCATCGAGCGGGGCAATGCGCAGGGCGTGTTCCACTGCACCGACCCGCACGCCACGGCGTGGATGCTCATGGCGCTGGCCGATGCCTACGCCCTGCACAGCCAGATCGGCCCCACCGTGGGTGGCGAGCGCATGGCCGAGGTGCAGCGCCGCTACGCCGAGCGCGACATGGGCCTGGCGCCGGGCGCACTCGACCCTGCCCCCCGCCGTCCCCGCCGCGCCTGACCCCGGCTCCCCGGCTCCCCGGCTCCCCGGCTCCCCCCACTCACCCGCGCCCGAGAGCTTCGTGAGCGTGGACCACGTGGGTGGTGGTCTGGGCTCACGGACCGTCGGGCTTCGTGCGCGTGGACCACGGTGGAGGGGGTCACGGCTCACGAAGCCCCGGGGTGGGGCCGGACCGGGGTGGGGCCGGACCGGGGTGGGGCCGGGCCGGGGCCGGGGCGGGACGACCGGGGTGGGTCAGGGGGCGTAGAGGGCGAGGGCGTCGGCGATGGCGGTGGGGGAACCGGTGGTGCTGGCCACGCCCACCTCGCCGGCCACGGCAGCCAGCCACGGGGGCCGCACCAGGGCGGCCACGGCGAACGGCTCGTCGAGCCCCGAGCCCTCGACGGCCAGCCGCACGAACAGCGTGGCGTAGTCGGGCGGACGGAGGTCGCGGGCCAACTCGAACAGCGCGTACGGGTCGGGCGGGTGCTGGCGTGGCGGCAGGACGACGAAGCTCTGCGAGGTGGGGGCGATGGCCCCGCCCGCCAGGCCCGGGCCGTCGCACAGCACGGCGCCGTGCACCTGGGTGGCACGCGCACCGGCCAGCATCAGCGCCACGTAGGCGCCCAGCCCGCGGCCCACCACCGTGATGGCCGGCGTGCCGTCGGCAACCAGGTGCGCCAGCGCGGCGTCGGCGTCGGCCAACAGGATCTCGGCGCTGTAGCCGCCGCCCGCCGGCACCGTGGAGGCGCCGTGGCCGGTGAAGTCGAGCGCATGCACCGAACCCGGCCACGCATCGGCCCATGCGGGTACCGACGTGGGCGACGACTCGCCCAGACCGTGCAGCAGCAACAGCGGCCGACCACCCGCAGTCGACGCGGGTCGCAGGTGATGCAGGGCCAACTGCACCCGGTTGTGCACCAGCATCGTGACGGTGCTCATCGCGGTGCACCCAGGAACTCGAGCACCATGGCCGACACCTGCTCGGGCCGCTCGATGTGCACGAAATGGCCCACGTCGTCGAGCACCTCGCACCGACCGCCCTCGGGCAGGTACGGCATCACGTGGTGGGGCAGGGTGCCCCAGCCCATCTCCTCCTGCTCGCGGCCGAGTACACCGAGGAACGGCATCGGCAGGCCCGGCAGACGGTTGATGGTCCACTCCGGACGCCACGGGCCGAAGCCGCCGAAACGCATGCTCGGGTCGATCTTCCAGCGCCAGCCGTCGGCCGACTCGAACGCACCCACCGACACCAGGTAGCGCAGCCACTCGAACGGCAGCCGCGGGTTCATGCGGCCGCGGCGCTTGGCCAGTTCGTCGAGCGTGCCGGGCTTGCGGGCGGCATCGGCCGTGCTGCGCCGGTGGTCGAGCCAGGCCGAGATGTCGCTCGCCATCATCCGGGTGCGCTCGTGCTCGGACACATCGGGCAGACGCCGCTTGTACGGGATGCCGTCGAGGTTGACGAGGTGGCTGAACCGGAACGGCTGGGCGTCGGCGAGCTGGATCATCATCGCCCCACCCTTCGAGTGGCCCACCACGGGTGCCGGACGGTCGGTGACCGAGTCCATCACCGCCATGGCGTCGCGCAGGTCGCCGTCCCACGAGTAGAGCGCGGCGTAGTCGCTGTCGCCGTGGCCGCGCTGGTCCCACGCCACCACCCGCCACCCGGCAGCAGCCAGCCGCGGTGCGAACACCGAGTAGGTGCGTGCGAAATCGAACCCGCCGTGCACCAGGAACAGCGGCGGCGCGTCGGCCGCCCCCCATTCGTGGACGGCCAGATGGAGGCCGCCCGCGTCGAGGCGGTAGTGCCGGTCGGGGGCCGAAGCACCCGGGTACGAGACCGGATCGGTGGCGGGAGGACTGGCCGACATGGTGCCTCGACCCTATGACCCGCAGCGCGGACAACCCGAATCCGGTCTACGCTCCTGCGCCATGCGACGTCTGGGACTCGTGGCCATCAGCGGTGCGTTCGCGGCAGTGCCGCTCGTCGTCGCTGCCTGCGGACCCGACACCAGCGGCGCCGACCTGCTGCCGCCCATCCTCACCACCACGACGACCACCACCATCGCCACCACCACCACCGAGTACGTGCCGTTCATCTACGTCATCCAGTCGGGCGATCAGTTGGGCAACATCGCCTCGTCGTTCGGTGTCGACATGGCCGCACTGATGGAAATGAACGGCATCTCCGACCCCGACAACATCCAGGCCGGGCAGAAGTTGGAGATCCCGCCGGCCACGGTGGCCAACGTCGTCGACACCCTGCCGTCGCCCTGATCGGGACCGGCATCGGGACCGAGGTCCCAGGACACGCAGCCGACGGGCTGCCTACACTGACGCCATGAGCACCACTGCCGACACCCGTGGTTTCTGGCCCAACCTCGAGCACTGGAGCGTGAAGATCCCGCTCCACACCGGCCATGTGCGTATGCCGGTGCTCGACGCCACCGGGTTCGTGTCGTTGGTCCCCGCTGCGTTCGAGGTGCCCGAGCACGAGTACCTGTCGCTCGAGTACATGGACTGGAAGAGCGGCGGCGACACCAACTTCGCGCCCCTCGCCTCGGCCGACGGTCAGCTCGACTGCCGCGGGTTCTGGGACAAGGGCAAGACCGACAAAGACGCGTTGTGGACCAGCAACGCCGACATCTCTCCCACGTTGCGCACCTATGTGGATGGGGTGGGCGCCAACTTCGGCCGGGTGCGTATCATCAAGCTCGAGCCGCAGAACCGCGAACAGGCCATCCGCTCGATCCACCGCGACGACAACAACCGCTTCAACCCCGAGCACGAGGGGTGGGTGGTGCGCAGTTGGGTCGAACTCACCGACAACCCCGACAGCTACATGCTGTTGATGGACAACGACGAGCAGGGCCTCCCCGACCCCAGCACCGAGCGCCGCGTCCCGCTGAACAAGGGTGCCCGGTTCGTGGTCGACACCCAGCGGCTGTGGCATGTGGTGGTGCACAACGGCAACGCGCCGCGCTACGCCCTCATCACCAGCTTCGAATCGGGCCCGGTGCTCGAGCGCTGGATCGACTCGCAGCTGCCCGTCAGCGTCTGACGAGTACGAGCGTCGTCAGCCGCCGCGGTGGGCCACCGCGAGGTCGGCCACATCGCGCATGATGCGCGACAACTCGAAGTCCTTCGGCGTGTAGACGGCGGCGACGCCGGCGGCGAGCAGCGTGGTCTGGTCGGCCTCGGGGATGATGCCGCCCACCACCACCGGTGCATCGACACCGTCGGCCGCGAGTCGGGCGAGGATGTCGGGCACGAGCGCCAGGTGCGAGCCCGACAGGATGGACAGGCCGATCACGTCGGGGTCTTCGTCGAGCGCTGCCGCGGCGATCTGCTCGGGCGTGCTGCGGATGCCGGCGTACACCACTTCCATGCCTGAGTCGCGAGCCGCGACGGCGATCTGCTCGGCGCCGTTCGAGTGGCCGTCGAGGCCCGGCTTGGCCACCAGGAACTTGGGCGGGCCACCGGCGATGGTCTTCACGAACGCGGCCACCTCGGCCAGTTCGCCCACCCGCTTGCCCACTGCAGCCGAGACACCCGTGGGGGCGCGGTACTCGCCGAACACCTCGCGCAGGGCCGTGCCCCACTCGCCGGTGGTGCCACCGGCTCGGGCGAAGGCGATGGACGGCTCCATGATGTTGTCGCCCTCGCGGGCGGCGCGGCGCAGTTCGTCGAGCGCAGCTGTGACGGCCGCGTTGTCGCGCGCTGCCCGCCAGGCCTGCACGTCGGCCACCGTCTCGGCCTCGAGCGCCGGGTCGACGGTGAGGATGTTGTCGCTGCCGCCCAGTGGCGACACCTCGGTCTCGCGATACGCGTTCAGACCCACCACGGTCTGGTCGCCCGCCTCGATGCGCCGGGTGCGCTCGGCCATCGACCGCACCAGGCGGCCCTTCAGTTCGTCGATCGCGGCGAAGGCACCGCCCAGGGCCAGCACCTCGTTCAGTTCGGCCCACGCCGCATCGCGCAGTTCGGCCGTGCGGGCCTCGACCACGTGCGAGCCGTCGAAGATGTCGCCGTACTCCAGCAGGTCGGTCTCGAACGCGAGCACCTGTTGCATCCGCAACGACCACTGCTGGTCCCACGGGCGGGGCAGGCCGAGGGCCTCGTTCCACGCGGGCAGCTGCACGCTGCGCGCCCGGGCCTTCTTCGACAGCGTGACCGCCAGCATCTCGAGCACGATGCGCTGCACGTTGTTCTCGGGCTGGGCCTCGGTGAGGCCGAGGCTGTTCACCTGCACGCCGTAGCGGAAGCGGCGGGCCTTGGCGTCGGTGACGCCGTAACGCTCGAGGCCGATGCGGTCCCACAGGTCGGTGAAGGCGCGCATCTTGCACACCTCTTCGATGAAGCGGATGCCGGCGTTGACGAAGAACGAGATCGAGCCGAACACCTGGGCGAACTGCTCGGGCTGCACCTGGCCGCTGGCCTGCACGGCGTCGAGGATGTCGACCGCGGTGGCGAGCGAGTACGCGATCTCCTGCACCGGCGTGGCCCCGGCCTCCTGCAGGTGGTACGAGCACACGTTCATCGGGTTCCACTTGGGCGCATGGTTGGCGCACCACGCCACCATGTCGACGATGAGCCGCTTGCTGGGCTCGGGCGGGAAGATGTACGTGCCGCGCGACAGGTACTCCTTCACGATGTCGTTCTGTGTGGTGCCGCGCAGCGCCGCCGGTGGCACACCCTGTTCGTCGGCGTTGGCCACGTAGAGCGCCAGCAGCCAGGCGGCCGTGGCGTTGATGGTCATCGACGTGTTCATGGTGCCGGGCGGGATGGCCTCGAGCAGCGTGCGCATGTGGCCGAGGTGCGCCACCGGCACACCCACCTTGCCCACCTCACCGCGGGCGATGACGGCATCGGGGTCGTAGCCGGTCTGGGTGGGCAGGTCGAACGCGATCGACAGGCCGGTCTGGCCCTTGGCCAGATTGGTGCGGTACAGCTCGTTGCTCTTCCGGGCGGTGGAGTGCCCGGAGTAGGTACGCATCAACCAGGGTTCGTCGCGGCCTGTCATCCCCTCAGTGTTACCCAGCGGTAGGCGCGATGACCACCTCGGCGCTCGTCGGCGACACCGCCACCACCTGCACGGTCCACGACGGGCCCCATCCCTCCACTACCAACGACTCGCCGTCGCCGAGCAGGTCGGTGTGCGGTGCCTCCGAACCGATCGGCCGCTGGATGCGCAGCACACCCGGTCCGGCCTGGTCGGCGGTGGCGTCGCTGACCAGGTGCACGGCCACACCGGCCGACGGCAGGTGATCACTGAATCCGGTAGGGGAGAGGTACTCGATCGACACCAGGCGGTGCTCGCCGAGGCGGATGACGGCGAGGCGTGGCGGTCGCGACGCCTGATTACCGCCGATGATCGGGGTGCTCGCCGGCGCGAGACGCACTGTTGTGGGCGCTACCGGGCCAGTGGTGCCATCGACCACGACCACATCGTCGCGGTCGAGCCAGCCGAGGTCGAGTCGGTTGATGCCGAGGGTGTCGGGCGCATCGCGTCGCGCCGGGTCGACCGCCCGCGGCGCCGCCGAATCGCTCATCACGTCGAGCGCGCTGGTGTAGGCCAGTTCGGTGCCCGAACCGTCGGCGGTGCTGCGACCCACCACGATGCCCGAGTGCGGCAGGCCCAGCGTGTGGCCGAGTTCGTGCTCGACCAGGTCGAGCAACGGCACACGCCCCCAGTCGGGGCTGAAGTCGCTGGCGCCCACGTAGGCCGCACGACCCGTGGTGCGGGCTGCGCAGGTGCCGGTGCACTCGAAGAACGTCCCCGGCCGACCCCAGCCGCCCGACAGGTTGCCGACGTGTTCGGCGTCGGCCACCGCGAGCACGATGTCGGCCTCGGTCGACGACCGGCGCAGCGCTGCGTCGACGCAGTCGTCGGCGCTGTCGTCGTCGTCCATCGCGTAGGTCTGGCCGGCCTGGAAGCGCATGTCGTAGCGCCCGAACGAGATGGTGGCGAAGTACTCGTGCACCCGGGCGCCGATGGCATCGACGATCTGCTGGGGCTCGAGGTCGAGCCGCAGGGTCATGTCGCCGTACAGCGGCTCGGTGGTGGTGAGCGGCACGGCGCACACCCACACCTCCACCACATCGACGGCCGGCGCCGGGGCGTCGGTGGTGAGGCGCTCGAACAGGTCGGGCCCGGGCACGGTGGTGGGCGGCACCGCGTCGAGCGACGCGCAGCCCGCCGCAAGTGCGGCAACAGCGAGCCCGACTGTCGTCCTCCGGGAGAAAATCTTCAAGAAACGCTCAAGTCGTCCGCGCAGTACACCGATACCTCTCGCACAACGGTGCGGTCGCCAGGTCTCTGCGAGAGATCGATGGCGAGCAGGCGGACCGGTGTGGGAGCGATTTCGGCGGTCACTGCCCACGTCGGATGCTGGTGTCGGTGGCCGGCGGAGGTCACCGACACCGCACCGTTGTCTCCGTTCGTCGGATCGGATCATCGAACCGCCTCGGCCAACATCTCGACGTAGGTGCTGCGGGGCACGTCGATCGCGCCGAGCGAGCGCAGGTGATCGGTGGTCCACTGCACGTCGAGCAGCGTGAAACCCTGCTCGCGCAGCGTGTCGACCAACGCCACGAGCGCCACCTTCGACGCATCACGGGCGTGCGAGAACATCGACTCGCCGGCGAAGAAGCGGTTGATGGCCACGCCGTAGAGGCCGCCCACCAGAACACCGTCGAGGTATGTCTCCACCGAATGGGCCCAGCCGAGTCGGTGCAGCCGCTCGTACGCGTTCACGAACGTCGGCGTGATCCACCCGTTGGGCCGGTGCGGGTCGCCGCACTGCTCCATCACGGCGCGGAAGGCGGTGTCGATGCGCACCTCGTAGCGGCGCATGCTGCGACGGAGCGAGCGGTGCACGACCAGGCCGTCGAGTGGGAGGACGCCCCGCGGGTCGGGCGACCACCAGCCGACCATCCGCTTGCGGATCGGCATGGGGAACAGGCCCAGTCGGTAGGCGGACAGGAGGGTGCCCGGTTCGAGGTCGGCGCCCACCGCGCACAGCCCGTCGTCGTCGGCCGTGTCGGGCCGCGGGAGGCGCCAATGGGTCGGCGACGGCTCCTCCGGTACACGCCACATGGTCACCCTCGCATCATGCCGCGTAGAGCCCGCCACCGGGCGGCTTGCCGTGCGGACGGGGCGGTGTCAGTAGGTGTAGAAGCCGCGGGCGGTCTTGCGGCCGAGGTGGCCGGCGGCGACCATGCGGCGCAGCGTGGGCACTGCGGCGTAGTTGGGGTCGCGGAACTCGGCGTACAGCGCGTCGAGGATGGCGAGCGACGTGTCGAGGCCGACGAGGTCGAGCAGTGCGAACGGGCCCATCGGGAAGTTGCAGCCGCCCTTCATGGCGGTGTCGATGGCCTCCATGCCGGCAGTGCCCTGCTCGAGCATGCGCACCGCGTTGTTCAGGTAGGGGAACAGCAACGCGTTCACGATGAAGCCGGCACGGTCGGCCACCGCGACGGCGTCCTTGCCGCACGAGGTGGCGAACTCGGTGGCCGTGGCGACGGTGTCGTCGCTGGCGGTGAGCGGCCGGATGATCTCGACGAGCTTCATCATCGGCGCCGGGTTGAAGAAGTGGATGCCGCACACCCGGTCGGGGCGCTGGGTGGCCATGGCCAACTCGACCACCGGCAGGGTGGAGGTGTTGGTGGCGATGATGGCGTCGGCCTTCAGCACGCTGTCGAGTTCGGCGACGAGGGCCCGCTTCACGGCCAGGTCTTCGACGACCGACTCGATGACCAGGTCGCAGTCGGCCAGGTCGGCCAACTGGTCGGTGGCGGTGATGCGCCCGAGGATGGCGGTGCGCTCCTCGTCGGTGGCCTTGCCGCGCTCGACCGCCTTGGCCAGGCTGCGGCCCAGGCCACTCACCATCGCATCGGCGCTCGACTGGGTGCGTGAACGCACCACCACGTCGTACCCCGCACGGGCGGCCACCTCGGCCAGGCCCGCGCCCATGATGCCCGACCCGACCACACCGACGCGCTTGACTGTTGCCATGTCCGGCATGGTACCTACTCATGGGTAACTTCTCCCAAGCGCACGACGGCCCCGATGTGCTGGCCACCTTGTCGTTCTTCATGGAGCTCGACCGCCTGAAGGCCGTCGAGCGCCGCAACCACCTCGCCGACGGCAGCCGCCGCGAGAACACCGCCGAGCACTCGTGGCATCTCGGCATGGCGGCGCTGGTGTTCGCGCCCTACGCCACCGAGCCGGTCGATGTGGGCCGAGCCGTGGCGATGGCCCTGGCCCACGACATCGTCGAGATCGATGCCGGCGACACCTTCGCCTACGACCAGGGGGCCGATGCGGCCTCCAAAGAAGCGCGCGAGAACGCAGCGGCCGACCGTATCTTCGGCATGCTGCCCGACCCGCACGGCCAGTACCTGCGCGACCTGTGGGACGAGTACGAGCGTGGCGACACGCCCGAGGCGCGTTACGTGATGGCCATCGATCGCATGGCACCGATGATGCTGAACCTCGCCGAGGGCGGCAGCACCTGGCGCGAGCACGGGGTGAACCGCCAGCGGGTGATCGAGCGCAACGGCCCGCACGTCGAGCCGGCCCTGCCGGACGTGTGGGCGCACGCGCTGGCCCTGTTGCAGGAGTGGGACGACAGCGAGGTTTCACCGTGAGTTCACCGGCAGGCAGCCGACGATGCACGACCCGCTGGGTACGGTGACCTCGTGAACCGCCCGAGCCGCGACGACGCCGATGTCGCCGTCTCCCTCCCCCTCGACGACCCACGTCGGCTCGTCCGGCTCGATGCGGTGCACAACTTCCGCGACCTCGGTGGCTACCCGGCACGCGACGGCTCCACCACCCGATGGGGCACGCTGTTCCGCTCGGACGGGCTGTACCGCCTCACCGCCGACGACCGCGAGATCGTGCGCGGACTCGGGTTGGTGACGGTCATCGACCTCCGTTCGCAGACCGAACTCGACGAACGCGGTCGATTCCCCCACGAGGCGGTGCCGGTCGACTTCCTCCACCTGCCCGTCATCGACACGACCTGGGAGCACTACGCCGACGCGGCCGACATGGAAGCGGTCGATTTCCTGACGATGGCGTACACCGAGATGATCGAAGTGGGTTGGCCGCGGTTCGCCGCCGCCATCCACGCGCTGGCCCGACCGGCGGCCCTTCCCGCCGTGTTCCACTGCGCAGCGGGCAAGGACCGCACCGGGCTGTTGGCCGCCATGGTGCTGAGCGCACTCGGCGTTCCCCGCACCGTCGTGCTGCACGACTACGCCCTCACCACCGCCGGTATGCAGCGCATGCGCGAGTGGGTGCTGCGCGAGTCACCCGAGATGGCAGCCCGCATGATGGATGCGCCCGATGCGTTCATGGCTGCCGCGCCTGAGGCGCTCGACATCATCCTCGAACGTCTGTGCGCCGAACACGGATCGATCGAGCAGTACCTCGTCAGCATCGGGGTGAGCGTCGAGGTGCAGCAGCGGCTGGCCGACCTGTTGCTGGAGCCGGTGCCCCAACCGGCCTGACCCCACGCCGGCCCCACGGGGCGTACGCTCGGGCCATGACCGGCATCATCGCACTCCAGGGCGGCGGCCCCTTCTCGGCGAACGACGACCTCGACCGTCGCATCCTCGGCGCGGTGGGTGCCACCCGCGTGGTGGTGCTGCCGACGGCCGATGCGTTCGAGCATCCCGAGCGGCTCATCGCCGCTGCCCAGCCGTGGGCCGAGCGGATGGGCGTGACGATCGAGGCGTTGATGGTGCTGCGCCGCGGCGAGGCACTCGATGCGCCGACGGCCGAGATCGTGCGTGCCGCACGCGCCGTCTACCTCGTGGGCGACCAGCAGTTGCACCTGCGCTCGGTGCTGAAGGACACGCCGCTGTGGGAGGCCATCGTCGACGTGCCCGCCCGTGGTGGTGCCGTGGTGGGTGTGGGCGGCAGTGCTTCGGCGTTGTGCGACCCGATGGTCGACCCGCGAGGTGGCGCGTTCACGCTCGGCCTCGGCCTGGTGAACGACCTGGCCTTCGTGAGCGACGCCGAGACGTACTCGGCCGACCGCCTGCATCGCACCCTGGCACTCGCGAACACAGCGGTGGTCTGTGCGCCCACCGGTGCAGGGTTGCTGCACCACGACGGCAGCTGGGAGCGGGTGGGCGAGGTCGACGTACGCGGCGACCTGCGCTGAGCCGGCCTCGGCTGATCCGCTCTGCGTGCCTGGTCAGCTCTGCGTGCCTGATCAGCTCTGCGTGACAGTGATCGACTCGATGACGATCTCGGCCAGCGGCGGCACGCCGTTCTGGGCGAGCGGGTCGGCGAGGTTCTCGAGCGCCTGCACCGTGGTGTCGAAGCCCTTGGTGACGGTGCCGATGATGGTGTACTGCGGCGGCAGCGCCACGCCCTGGTCGCCGGTGATGATGAACCACTGGCCGCCGCCGGAATCGGCCGAGCCGGTGTTGGCCATGGCGATGACACCCTCGGCGTAGTCGCCGGCTGACGGGAGCTCGTCGGGCACGTTGTAGCCCGGGGCGTCTTCGTCGTCGCCGGGTCGGCCGCACTGCACCACGAAGTCCTTCAGCACCCGGTGGCAGCCGGTGCCGTCGTAGTAGTGGTAGCGGGCGAGCGTGACGAAGTTGTTCACGTTGCCGGGCGACGTGGCGGCGTCGAGCGTGATGGTGAAGCTGCCCTTGTTGGTGACCACGTCGGCGGTGTAGGCGGCAGCAGGGTCGATGCACAACTGCGGCGCACCCTCGAACGTGTCGGTCTTGGCGGTGCTGCCGTCGTCGGCCGGGCACGGGGCCGTGCCGTACGCGAACTCCTTCGCCACGGTGGTGGTGGGGCCGGCGGTGGTGGTGGGGCCCTCGGTGGTGGTGGCGTTCGGGTCGGTGGTGGTGGGGGCCGCCGTGGTGTCGACGACCGCCGTGGTGGTGGCGGCCGAGGTGGTGTCGGTGGCGTCGTCGTCGCCCACCAGGCGGGCCACCACGAACAGCAGCACGAGGGCTGCCACCACGGCGATGCCGATCTGGAGGCCACGCTTGCGTGTCTTGTCGCGCCGGGCCTGGTGGGCCAGCTCTTCGAGCCGCTTCTGACGGTTGGCCTTCTGACGTTCGCGCTTGGTGGTACCCACGAGCACGGCAGGTTAGCGGCCCGCTCCCGCGCACCGGCCAGCGGCAACGACTGTTCAAGCCGCGTGCCGTGCCTGCCGACATTGGCTACGGACGGTTCTCTCCCGAGGTGCCGTCGCAGTACGGCGGATCACGGACGAACTCACATGATGGAACGGACACCACGCAGCGGGCGGGCCCTTGCCCTTGCCAGTGCCGTGTTCGGCGCGTCCTGGCTGGGTTGGCGGATCGTGGCCTCATTCTCCGGAGCGCCGCTGTGGCTGGCGGTCGCCGCGCTGACGGTGGAAGTGGTGGGGTTCGCCGCGTTCGGCCTGCTGGTGTGGGCGCTGTGGCCCGACCGCGTGGCTGCAGGCCTGACGGGTGATGCGACCGGGTTCGCAGCGACCGGGTGTACCGCTGGGCCCGAGATGAGCGTGCCCGACGTGAGCGTTGTCGTGCGGTGCGGGTCGAGTCCGATCGACGCGATCCGCGGCACCGTGCTCGCGGCGCGGCCCCTCGGCTTCGTGCTGTTGCTCGACGACTCGGCGTCCGGACGGACCGACCTTGCCGAGGTGGCCTCCTGCGCCGGTGCGCAGGTGCACCGCCCAGCGGCCGACGAATCGGTCGACCCAGTGGTGTCGGCCGCCCGGGTGGCGACCACCGATGCCTTGCTGCTGCTCGATGCCGGACAGGTGCCTGCGACCGACCTGGTGCGCCGACTGCTGCCGTGGCTCGAGGCGGACACAGCAGTGGTCCAGGGAGCCGTGCTCGGGGTCGACGGCCGCCGGACGACCGAGCGTCGGGTCCCGTTCGCACACGAACTCGCTGTCGGACTGGGTGCTCGCGGCGTCGCTTCGCTGCAGGGTGGCGGCGCGCTGCTGCGGCGCGCGGCGATCGCGGCGCTCGACGACCGGGCGGTTCCCCTCAGCCCGACCGCGCCGATGGGTCATCAGCGGCTCACGCTCGCCCTGTTCGCTGCTGGGTGGCGCATCGCGGCAACCGGCGAGACCGTGGTGGCGGCAACGGCACCGCCGACGCCGTCCGCGGTCGAGTCGGCGGGCTCGCCCAGCGACCCGGTGGTGGCGGAGCGCAGGCGGGCCGATGAGGCGTGCGCCGCACGGCTCGGCGCATCTGCAGCGCTCACTCGCCGCCCGACACCGCACCTCACGCCTGTCCAACGCGGCGCCCTGCTGGCAACGGCAGTGCTGCCGCTCGCCGGAATCCGCCGGTCCCTGCTGGTCTTCGTCATCGTGGGTTCGCTGCTCGAGGGATCGCTGCCGTTCCATCCGGCCCTCGGTCCGCTGGTCGGTCTGTGGCTGCCCTGGTTCGCCCTGTCGTCGGTGGCGCTGTGGAGGATGAGCGGCGGCGTGTTGCGACCTGGTGACCGCAGCCGCGAGGCAACGGCGCGTCTGGGCACGTCGTGGCGAGGGGTGACGGCGCCGAACGGCGAGCCGGTCACCGTTCGCTCGGCGCTCGGGATGCTGTTCGGTCTCGATCACGGTGCTGCTGTGGCAGCCATGGTGGTGAGTGTGAGCGTGGTGGTGGGCCTACGCGGGTTGAGCGACCGGTTGACCCACACGCTGCAGCCGCTGACGGTGGCAGACACGGTGCTGCTGCTCGTGGCAGCGTTGTGGGTGCTGGGAGCCGGGCTGTCGACGCTGCGGCTGCTCACGGTGCGCGCCCAGCCACGTCGTACGACCCGACTGACCACCTCGTTCACCAGCACGTTCGCCGGTGCACCGGCGCTGGTGGTCGACATCACGCCGCATGGCGCGGCGGTGATCGGACCGCTGCACGTCGACGAGGGTGACTGGGGCCAACTCGAACTGGTGCTGCCCACGGCCACGGGGTGTGTGTCGGCGCGGATCGACGTGGTGGTGCGGTACGTGCGTTCAGGTTGGGGAGCCGACCTCGGTGGCGACCGCCGTGTGGGCGTCGAGTTCGTGGCGCTGCCCACCCATGTGCGCGACGCGCTGATCGAGTTCTGCATGGTGCAGCCGGCCCTGGCCGCACTCGCCGGTTCCGGGTCGACGCCGACCACCGAGTTCGCGACCCACCTCACCATCGATGCCGAATCGCCGGTGGCGCCGCGACGCGCCGGACTGCGCATCGCAGTCGTGGCAGCGCTGGTGGGGGCTGTCGCCAGTTCGCTCACCCCGTCGGCCGATGCCGCAGCCGGGGTGACCGCCCAGGTGACGGGTTCGGTGACGGGCGATGCGGTGGCAGTGCTGGCGATCGTGACGGATTCGTCGCAGCGCAGCGCCACCGACGCTGCCGTGGGTTCGTCGTTGGACGGGCCGGTGGTGACCGTGGTGTGTGCGTCAGACCCGGGCGGCGACGACCTGTTCGGCACATCGGACGACATCGTGGTCGCGCCCCGCTCGGTGGTGGCCGACAGCACCGGGCGGTTCTCGCTCGACCTGCCGCCCGAGCTTGGTACCCGGCTCGACGGAGGGCGGGTCGCGGTGAGTGCCGGTGTGGCCTGCTGGCGTTCGGTGACACCGTCGGCATCGATGGCCCCCGGCACACTGGCCGTGCGCGACGCCGTGTGGCACGACGTCGATCTGAACGGGTCGTTCGACGCAGGTGAGCCGGCAGTAGCCGACGCCGTGGTGACGCTGCTGCGTGCCGACTCGACCGAGGCGCTCGTTGCCGTGCGCCGGGCGCGCACCGACTGGGCCGGCCGGTTCGAGTTCGCCGCGCTGCCACCCGGCGACTACGCCGTCGCCGTCTCCGACCTGCCGAGTGGACTGGTGGCAGCCGATGTGCTGGGCCGATCGACGGTGTTCCACCTCGACACGCAGTCGGCCACCGGCGCCGTGAGCGCCGAGACCGAGGTGCCCGGACTGGCGCTGGTGGATGCTTCAGTGCAGTCCGCGGGCGACCGCAGCCCTGCGGGCGGTGTGGTGCGGTGGCTGCCCGCCGTGCGCAGCGCCGACCTCGCGCCCGACCAACGCTCGGAGCAGCCGGCTGTGCGATGGCTGGTGCCGTTGATGACCTTGCTGTTGGCGACACCACTGCTGGCCGGTCTGGTGACCGTGCCCGCCTGGAATCGTCGCCGCCGGGGTGGTTCGGGCGGGGGAACGCACCGCCCCGACAGCGAACCGGACCGCGAACCCCTGCGTCTGCCGATCAGCCTGGATCGTCGACCTCGCCACCTTTGGCGGTGAGGTAGCCGATGGCCCGCTCGGTGCGCGGGTAGCGGTGCACCAGGGCCCAGAAGGCGGCGTTGTGCGCCGGCACATCGAGGTGGGCGAGTTCGTGCACGATGACGTAGTCGACGACCCAGTCGGGAAACGGGGCCAGCGCCGACGACAACCGGATGCGACCGGTGGAGGGTGTGCACGAACCCCAGCGCCGCGCCATGTTGTCGGACCACACGATGGAGGTGGGCATCTTCAGGCCATGTGTGCGTGCCAGTGCAGCAGCGCGCTTGGGGAGGTCGAATCGATCGGTCGAGAGGCGGCGTGAGTACGCCGCGCGCGTCTTGCCGACCCAGTGGCTGATGTCTTCATCGCTCATCCACCAGGGCACGGTGATGCGCAGCAGGTCGCCGCGGAGCTCGGAGCCGACCGAGCGCTTGCGGCGGCGTGAACGGGTGACTTCCACCTGGAAGTCGACGACATGATCGAGGTTCGAGGTCATAGCACCTCCTGGGACGACTCCGACGATGGCGGAGTGCCGGGACGAGGCGGGGCATCGCCCGCAACAGGTGCCACCAGTTCGACCACCTCGCCGGCGCTGACGCGACCGGAGACATCTACCGAGAACCAACTGCCCGACAGGTTGGGCATGTGTGGGTCGTGGCTGTCGAGGGCACGACGAACGGCGCGGATGACCCCGCCGTGGCTGACCACCAACACCTCGCCGCCCCGGTGCTGGGCAGCGATGTCGACCAATGCGGCCAGCACGCGGGCCGCTGCATCGGGATAGGGCTCGAAGCCCTCGGGCCGCTGTTTGGCGGCGAGGAAGCCGGGCCATCCGGCCTCGACCTCGTGTGCCCGCAACCCCTCCCACGGCCCCACATCGGTTTCGCGCAACCGGGGGTCGATGAGCACCGGGCCGATGCCGTGGAGTTCGGCGATGATCTGCGCCGTGAGCGTGGCGCGCTGCAGATCGCTGGCCCACACCGCATCGAAGGCACCGAGCACCTCGGCGGCCGCCGCTGCCTGCTGCATGCCCTCGTCGTCGAGCGGGATGTCGGCATGACCCTGCCAGCGACCCTGGGAGTTCCACACGCTGCGCCCGTGGCGCACGACGAGCAGACGGGTGGTGTCCGGTCGGTGGGAGGCGTGGGTCATGGACGCAGGGTACCGGCGCGGTGTGGCACGGTTCGCGAGGCCGAGGTGTCGATGCGCGAAGTGGCGAGCACGGACGCGCAGCACCGGTACGATCACCGACGTGGCCGTCATCAGGTTGTTCGCATCGGCGCGTGAAGCCGCCGGCACGGGCTCCGACTCGATCGACGGTGCCACGGTGGGCGAGGTGCTCGACCAGGCGGTGGCCCGCTACGGCACGGCGTTCGCCGCCGTGCTCGGCACCTGCCGTATCTGGCTGAACGGCAGCGCGGCCGACCGGGCCGACGCCGTCACCCCAGCCGACGAAGTGGCGGTCCTGCCGCCCGTGAGTGGAGGATCCCAGTGACCGACATCGACCCCACCCTGTTGCCGCTCGACGAGTTGCGCGCCCTGCGCAGCCATCTGCTCGGCGAGGAGGACGCGGTCTCGTACGTGCGCCGGCTGGTGCAGGCCCGCATCGACCTCGCCGACGCCGAGCTGCGCCGCCGTCGGCTGAACGACGAGGCGGTCACGCCCGAGGCCCTGCCCGGCATCCTGGCCAGCCGGCTCACCGGTGGCCCGGCCCGGCCACCCCGACCGGCGGTCGATGCCAGCGAGCACCCGCTCGCGGTTGAGTTCGACGATCTCTGCACCCGCCTGGGTGCCGCCGAGCCGTCGGCCCTCACCGACAGCCAGCTCGCGTCGTTGCGCGACGAACTGCGCGCCTTCGAGCAGGCCCGGTCGGTCGAGCGGCAGGCCTTGTTCCAGCGCATCGACGCTCTGAGCGCCGAACTGGTGCACCGTTACCGCGAGGGTGAGGCCGACATCGAGGGCCTTCTCGCCGACGAGTGACCGCCCGGCCGCTGCCCGACCTCGGCTCGTTCATCAAGAGCCAGCGCGAGCACGCGCGTATGAGTGTGCGTACCCTCGCCGAACTGGCCGGGGTGAGCAACCCGTACCTGTCGCAGATCGAGCGCGGCCTGCGCAAGCCGAGCGCCGAGATCCTCCAGCAGCTCGCCAAGGCGCTGCACATCAGCGCCGAGTCGCTCTACGTGCGCGCCGGACTGCTGGCCGACCAGCCGGTGAGCACCAGTGAGGTGCGCGACGCCATTGCGCGCGACCGCCGGCTCACCCCCGAGCAACAGCAGGCGCTGCTGAACGTCTACGACAGCTTCGTCGCTGCAAACACCCCACCTCCTGCTGCATCCTGACCTGCACCCTGCCCGGCCGTGGCCGCCCGCGACGGGGGTAGCGGGGAATGGGAGGCGGATGGCTAGCGTTGGGGCTTCCGTGCAACGTCTGGCCGTGCTCTCGCTCCACACGTCGCCGCTCGTGCAACCGGGCTCAGGCGACAGTGGCGGCATGAACGTGTACGTGCGCGAGTTGGTGTCGGCGCTGGCCCAGGCGGGCGTCGACTGCACCACGTACACCCGGGCCACCTCGGCGAGCCTGCCCGAGGTGGTGCAGATCGAACCCAACCACCGCGTGGTGCACGTGCCCGCCGGCCACCACGAACTGCGCAAGGAAGACCTGCCGCACATCATCGACGACTTCGTCGACGGGGTGAACCACTACCTCGACGGGCCCTACCCGGCCGATGTGGCCCACGCCAACTACTGGCTCAGCGGTCAGGCAGCGCACCGCCTGAAGCATCTGCGCGAGATGCCCTTCGTCAGCACGTTCCACACGCTCGCCAAGGTGAAGGCCGAAGGTGGCGACCTCGAACCCGAGTGGCGCACCCAGGCCGAGCACGAGATCATCGGCTGCGCCGACGCCATCTGCGTCAGTTGCGTGGAGGAGGAGCAGCAGTTCCGTCGGCTGTACGGCGACCCGCCTGGTCGTATCGAGGTCATCGCCCCTGCGGTCGAGCACGCCTTCTTCGCCCCGGGCGAGCGATCGGGCGCCCGCTATGCACTGGAGCTGCCCGACGACGTGCCCGTGTTGCTGTTCGTGGGTCGCATCCAGCCGCTGAAGGGCCCCGATGTCGCGGTGCGCACGCTCGCGGCGCTGGGCCGGCGCGACGCCATCCTGCTCATCGTCGGCGGTGCCAGCGGCACCGAGGGCGACACCGAGTTCGCCCGTACATCGGCGCTCGTCGACGAACTGGGGCTGCGCGACCAGGTGCGGTTCGTGCCGCCGCAACCGCACCACATCCTGTCCACGTACTACCGCGCCGCCGACGTGGTGCTGGTGCCCAGCCGCAGCGAGAGCTTCGGCCTCGTGGCGCTCGAGGCCTCGGCCTGTGGCATCCCCGTGGTGGCCAGCGGGGTGGGTGGTCTGCTCAGCCTGGTCGACCACGGCGACTCGGGGTACCTCGTGCCCGACCGCGACCCCGAGCAGTTCGCCGCCCACGTGCGCCACCTGCTCGACCACCCCGATCGCGCCGCGGCGATGGGTGCCCGTGGAGCGGCCCGCGCACAGCGCTACCGCTGGAGCCTGGCAGCGGCCCGGTTGCGGCGCACCTACGCCGACGTGTCGGCGCGGTCGCTGGTGGCGTGTCGATGACCGACGTCTACGAACCGGGGGCCCTGGCCCTGCTGGAGCGGCAGATCGACGAGTGGCTGGGCGGCTTCCGTGCCGCCAATCCCGCCATCGAAGCCGTCGACCGCGGCGAGGGCGACGAGGTGCGCTGGTACGTGCGCATGCGTGGTGAGCAGAAGGAGTACACCACTGTGTGGCTCACCCTCGGCCAGCGCACGCTGCGATACGAGACGTACGTGATGCCTGCGCCCGAGGAGAACCACGCCGCGGTGTACGAACAGGCGCTGCGCCGCAACGAACGGCTGGTCGGTGCACACTTCGCCATCGGGGTGGAAGACGCCCTGTTCCTGCGGGGCGAGTTGCCGCTGGTGGCCGTCGGCGAGGCCGAACTCGACCGGGTGATCGGCTCGCTGTACGCCTACGTCGAACAGAGCTTCCCGGCACTCATCCGCCTCGGCTACGCCAGCCGTTTCGCCGCCATCGACGCTGCCGCTGCGGCCGCCACCGACGACTGATCTCCCCCGCCCGATTTCCGGCGCCGCGGCGCCGCTGTCCCTCATTCACGTCGTGCGGGTGGGCGGGTGGATCGGGGAAGACACAGCCGCCCACCCGTACCCGTGGTGGTCGCCGCGTAGGCTGCAGCGCATGACTTCGCACCTGGCGGTGATCGGCGGCGGCAACATGGGCGCAGCGCTCGTCGGCGGGCTGTTGCGCGCCGGCTGGGCAACCCCCGAGCAGATCGCCGTGGTCGAGGTGCTGCCGGCGCGTCGCGCCGAGCTGATGGCGATGTTCCCCGGTGTGGTGGTCACCGACACGGTGCCGGCCTGTTCGGCCGCACTGGTGGCGGTGAAGCCGTACGACGTGGCCGCTGCCACGGCCCAGGCGGTGGGCGCCGGCGCAACGCGCATCCTGTCGATCGCGGCGGGTGTGTCGATCGCCGCCATCGAGGCTGCGGCAGGCCCGGGCGTGGCGGTGGTGCGGTCGATGCCGAACACACCTGCGCTGGTGGGCGAGGGCGCCTCTGCCATCGCCGGGGGTTCGGCGGCCGGAGCTGACGACCTCGACTGGGCCGAGCAGATCCTCGGTGCCGTGGGCAGTGTGGTGCGCGTGCCCGAGGCCCAACTCGATGCCGTCACCGGCCTGGCCGGGTCGGGCCCCGCCTATCTGTTCCTGGTCGCCGAGGCGCTCACCGATGCGGGCGTGCTGGCCGGGCTCAGTCGCGTCAACGCCGAGGCGCTCGTGCGCCAGTTGTTCGTGGGGTCGGCCGCTCTGCTGGCCGATCGCGGCGACCCGGCGGCGTTGCGGGCGATGGTGACCTCGCCGGGTGGCACCACCGCCGCCGGACTGCGGGCGCTCGAGAGTGCCGGGGTGCGGGCGGCGATGCTCGACGCCGTGGTGGCGGCCACGGCCCGCAGCCGCGAACTCGGTCACTGAACGGACGCAAATCACACGGGTGTGATCTGCGGAAAGAATTTTCGCCCTTTTTCGACGTGACCCTTTTCTCACCACCCGGGCCGTGTCTAATCTGCGGTCGGCGATACGACACCCGGTTCTCACGAGCCGGAGTCGCGCCCCGCAAGGGCTGCGCCGGACGGGTTGGTGCCATCGGGGGGTTGGCACCAACCCGTTCGCTCTTTTTCGCCACTGCTCGCCGGTAGCGTGCCCGCCCATGGCCCGGCGGTACGACACGGTGACGTTCCTCACCGATTACGGCACTCGCGACGAGTTCGTCGGCGTGGTGAAGGCGGTCATCCGCGACCTCGCAGCGCACGTGACGGTGCTCGACCTCACCCACGAGGTGCCCCCGTTCGACGTGCGTGCCGGCAGCCTGGTGCTTGCTCGTTCGGTCAGCTATCTGCCCGAGGGCATCGTGCTGGCTGTCGTCGACCCCGGCGTGGGCACGGCCCGCCGCGCCGTCGCCGTCGAGGTGGCGGGCGGCAACGGTGTGTTCATCGGGCCCGACAACGGCCTGCTCGCCTCGGCCGTGGCGCTGGCCGGCGGAGCCGAGCGTGCCGTGGTGCTCACCAACCCCGACTACCAACTGCCGGCGCCCGGGGCCACGTTCGCCGGTCGCGACATCTTCGCCCCAGCTGCGGCGCACCTGGCCAATGGAGTCGACCTCGCCGAACTGGGTGAGGCCATCGACCCCGCCCTGCTGCTGCCCGGCGTGGTGCCGCTCAGCCGTCTCGAGGCCGATGTGCTGCTGTGCGAGGTGCTGTGGGTCGACCACTTCGGCAACTGCCAGCTGAACGTCGGCCCCGACGAACTGGCCGAACTGGCCGGTGCCGACACCCGGGTGCGGGTCTCGGTGGGCGATCTGTCCGATCCCACCGTGCGTGTGGCCGCCGTGGCCGACGCCTTCGCCGAGGTGCCGGGCGGTGCCGTGGGCCTGGTCGTCGACTCGTACGGCATGTTGGCCCTGGCGCTCGACCGCCGCTCGGCCGCCGAGGAGCTTCGCATCGCCGCCGGCGATCAGGTGCGCCTCACCCGCCTCGAACCCGGTGGCGCCGACTCGGCCGTCGGCCCGGTCACCAGCCCGGTGGAACTCCGGCCCGGCCGCAGCCGCTGACGCGAACTCCGGTTAGCCTGCACGCCGATGCGTCCTGCCACCACCCTCACCCTCGGTCTGCTGCTCGGCGTCATCCTCATCGCAGGCATCGTCGCCCTCGTGCGCCTCTGAGGTTCCACGGCACGGTTCCGGGCGACCTAGCATCGCCGGTCGGGGACCACTGTGAACTACGCACATCTCATCGACGACCATCCGGGCGACCATGTGGCCATCATCAGCCGCGGCCGGCCCACCACCTATACCGCGCTGCGCGATCAGGTGGCCCACGTGCGCGGCGGCCTTGTCGCGCTGGGCGTGCAACCGGGCGACCGGGTGGGCCTGCTGTGCAGCAACGGGCGCTACTTCGTCGACACCTATCTGGCGGTGCTGGGCATCGGTGCAGTCGCCGTGCCGCTGAACCCCACCAGCCCTGGGCCCGAGATCGAACGCGAACTCGCCGTGGTCGACCCGGTCGTGGTGGTGGTGGATGCGGCCGCCAAGTCGGCGTGGTCGGAGGTCGATCACCAGACGCTGCCCTCGCTGCGCACCGTGGTGAGCACCGAGGACGACATCGCCGGTGCCGCCTCATTCGAATCGCTGCTCGAAGCCGGTCCGGTGCCCATCAGCGAGGTCGATGACGACACCCTGGCGGTGCTCATCTTCACCAGCGGCACCGCGGGGTCGCCGCAGGCGGCGATGCTGAGCCACGGCAACCTGCTCGCCAACCTCGAGCAGAGCCGGTCGGCCGGGGCACACATCGAGCCCTCCGACGTGGTGTACGGCGTACTGCCGATGTTCCACATCTTCGGTCTGAACGTGGTGCTCGGCCAGTCGCTGCTCGGTGGCGCCACGGTGGTGCTGGTGCAACGGTTCGACCCGTCGACCGCCCTCGACACCATCCGCGAGCGGGGGGTGACGGTGGTGCCGGGCGCCCCGCCGCTGTGGGTGGCGTTCAGCACGTTTGCCGAGGCGCCGGCCGACAGTTTCGCCGGGGTGCGCCTGGCGCTCACCGGTGCGGCGCGCATGCCCGATGAGGCGATGCACCGCCTCGAGGAGCGGTTCGGCCTGGTGCTCGCCGAGGGCTACGGCCTCACCGAGGCGTCGCCCGTGGTCACCAGTTCGGCCGGGATGCCCGTGAAGTACGGCTCGGTGGGGCGTGCGCTGTCGGGCATGCAGGTACGCCTGGTCGACGAGTCGGGCGACGACACGCTGGAAGGCGATGCGGGCGAGGTGTGGGTGAAGGGCCCCAACGTGTTCCAGGGCTACTGGCACGAGCCGGCGCTGACGGCTCGTGTGCTCACCGCCGACGGCTGGCTGCGCACCGGCGACATCGCCACGGTCGACGCCGAGGGCTACCTGTATCTGGTCGACCGCGTGAAAGATCTCGTCATCGTCAGTGGCTTCAACGTGTACCCGGCCGAGGTGGAAGAGGTGCTGGCCGAGCACCCGGGCGTGGCCGAAGTGGGCGTGGTGGGGGTGCCGCACCCCCACACCGGTGAGGCGGTGAAGGCATTCGTCGTGCCCGAGGCGGGCGTGCACCTCGACGAGGAGCAACTCATCGAGTGGTGCACCGATCATCTGGCCCGTTACAAGTGCCCGAACAAGATCCTGTTCGTCGACCAACTGCCGCGCAACGTGAGCGGCAAGCTGCTGCGGCGCTCGCTCGTCTGACCCCGGTCCGTGCGCGGCGACCACTTGGGGACGGGTCCACGCTCACGAACGGGGGTTGGTGGGGCGGGGGGTCGAAGCCGCCCGATGTCACGTCCGACCGGCTTTGTGAACGTGTGCACGAATGCCTAACGTGGCGACTGACTATGCCGAGCGAACGCCCCCGACGTCGCATCCCGGAAGCCACCGTTGCCCGCCTGCCGGTCTATTTGCGCATCCTCGGTGAACAGGCCGATGCGCAGGTCGACCGCATCTCGTCCGACCGTCTGGCCGAGCTGGCCGGGGTGAACGCGGCCAAGGTGCGCAAGGACCTGAGCTACCTCGGCAGCTACGGCACCCGCGGGGTGGGCTACGAGGTCGACTACCTCGTGTACCAGATCCGCCGCGAACTGGGCCTCACCCACGACTGGCCGGTCGTCATCGTCGGCGCCGGCAACCTCGGCCAGGCCCTCGCCGGCTACGGCGGCTTCGGTGATCGCGGCTACCCCGTGGCAGGCGTGGTCGACGTCGACCCGGCCAAGATCGGCAGCGTCCTCGGTGGGGTGCGGGTGCGTCACATCGACGAACTGGCCCAGATCGTGCAGGCCCGGCGGGTGAACATTGGCGTGGTGGCCACCCCGCCCGCCGCCGCCCAGGATGCGGCCGAGCGACTGGTGCGCGCCGGGGTGACCAGCATCCTCAACTTCGCTCCGGTGGTGCTGAGCGTGCCCCGATCGATCGAGGTGCGCAAGGTCGACCTGGCCGTCGAACTGCAGATCCTGAGCTACCACGAGCAGCGGCGGGCCGATGGCAACCTCCGCGCCGTGGGCGGCACTGGCACATCGCGACCGGCGAGCGCGTAAGGTTCGGTCCGTATGTCCATCGTGGTGATCGGCGTCAACCATCGCACCGGGCCACTGTCGTTGCTCGAGCGCGTGTCGATCGACCCCACCGACCTGCCCAAGGCCATCGCCGGACTGGTGTCGCGCACCAATGTGCGCGAGGCAGTGGTGCTCAGCACCTGCAACCGCACCGAGGTGTACGCGGTGGCCGAGCGCTTCCACGGCGCCTACGCCGACATCCGCGACTTCTTCTGCGAACTCGGTGGGCTGCAGCCCGACGACTTGCACCCGCACCTGTACAGCCAGCACGACGATGCGGCGGTGACGCACCTGTTCGAGGTCACCTCGGGTATCGGTTCGGCGGTGCTGGGCGAGACCGAGATCGTCGGCCAGGTACGTGCCGCGTGGGACACTGCGCAAGCCGAGGGTGGGGCCAAGAGCACGCTGAACCTGCTGTTCCGCCACGCGCTCGAGACCGGCAAGCGCGCCCGCACCGAGACGGCCATCAGCCGGTCGACGGCGTCGGTCAGCCACGCTGCGGTGGAGATGGCCCACGAGCACCTCGGCAGCCTCGACGGACGCCGCGTCCTGGTGCTGGGCGCCGGCGAGATGGGTGAAGGCGTGGCCGTGGCACTGGTGGGTGCCGGTGCCACCGACATCACCGTCACCAACCGCACCCACGAGCGCGCCGAGCAGTTGGCCCGTCGCGTGGGTGGCACCGTGGTGCCGTTCGACCAGTACCACCGCACCCTCGCCGAGGCCGATGTGCTGCTGACCTGCAGCCGGGCCGGCACGGTGGTGGTGGGTGCCGACCTGCTCGCCGAGGCACGGCGCGACACCACAGCACCGTTGCTCATCGTCGACATCGCGGTGCCCCGCAACGTCGACAGTGCCGCCGCGGCGGTACCGGGCGTCACCCTGCTCGACCTCGACGACCTGCGCGAATGGGCCGCACGCGGCCTGGCGATGCGCGCCCACGAGGTCGATCACGTGCGCAGCATCGTCGGCGAAGAGGTCGAGCGCTTCGGGCTCGACTCGGTGGCCCGTCAGGCCGCCCCGCTGGTGGCCGGCCTGCACGAGCACGCCGAACACATCCGCCAGGCCGAACTCGAGCGCTTCGCCAGCCGCCTCGCCTCGCTCGACCCCGCGCAGCGCGCTGCGGTCGAGGCCCTCACCAAGGGCATCGTCGCGAAGTTGCTGCACCAGCCGTCGGTGCGCCTGAAAGACGATGCGGGCACCCCGCAGGGCGAGCGCAACGCCGCTGCGGTGCGCGACCTGTTCGACCTGCACTGAGCCGCGCCGTGAAACAGTCGTCGAACGCGATCGTGCGCATCGCCACCCGCAGCAGCCTGCAGGCGCGCACCCAGGCCCAGGCCGTGGCCGATGCGCTCGTGGCCGCAGTGCCGGGCACCGCCGTGGAGTTGGTGTTCGTGGAGACGACCGGCGACCAGCGTCAGGACGTGCCGCTGCACACCATCGGTGGGCAGGGCGTGTTCGTGAAAGAGGTGCAGCGCGCGGTACTCGACGGGCGCGCCGACCTGGCAGCGCACTCGGCGAAGGACCTGCCGTCGGCCCCGGCCGACGGGCTGACGATCGGCGCGTTCTGTGCCCGCCGCAACCCGGCCGATGCCCTGGTGGGTGCCCGCCTCGGCGACCTGGCACCCGGTGCCACGGTGGCCACCGGATCGGTGCGCCGCCGTGCCCAGTTGGCCGCCGTGCGGCCCGACCTCGTCTTCGCCGAACTCCGCGGCAACATCCAGACCCGGCTCGGCAAGGTGCCCGACGGCGGCGCCATCGTGATGGCGGTCGCGGCACTCGAGATCGTCGGCCTCACCGACCGCATCGCCGAGACGCTCGACCCGGCGGCGTTCGTGCCGGCCATCGGCCAAGGGTGTGTGGCGGTCGAGTGCCGCAGCGACGATGCTGCGATGCAGGCACTGCTGGCCCTGGTCGACGACGCGCCCACCCGGCGGGCCGTGACGGTGGAGCGAGCGTTCCTCGCCACCCTCGGCACCGGCTGTTCGCTGCCGGTGGGCGCCTGGTGCGACGGCACCACGCTGCACGCCTTCCTGGGCGGTGCCGGTGATGATGCCGTGCGGCGCACGCTCACCGTGCCCGAGGGTGGGGCCGGCATCGATGCGGCGGCCCGACTGGCTGCGGCCATGCGCGCCGAGGCGGGCGATGACTGACCACACCGGGCCCGGTGCGTTGGCGGGCCGCACGGTGGTGGTCACCCGACCGGTCGAGGGCGCGTCGGAACTGGCCGCGATGCTCAAGGCTGCCGGTGCCGAGACGGTGGTGATGCCGTTGATCGAGATCGTCGACGTGGCCACTGCCGACGAGGTGGCTGCCGCGATCGACCGCGTGGCCGACGGCGACTGGGTGGTGGTGGCCTCGGCGCACGCCGCCCGCCGGGTTGCCGGTTCGCTGACCCGTCGCCTCACCGAGCCCGACGGCACCGGGTTGCGTGTCGCTGCGGTGGGAGCCACCACGGCGACGGCCCTGCCCCGTGCCGACCTGGTGGCCGAACGGCAGAGCGCTGACGGCCTGCTCGAGGTCTTCCCCGCAGCGCCCGCACTCGGCCCCCACGAGCGTCCATCCCGGGTCGTCGTCGCCCAAGCCCGCGACGGAGCCCCCACCCTCACTGCCGGACTGGCTGCGCTCGGATGGAGCGTCGAACGGCTCGACACGCACGTGTCGCGGCCGGTCCGCCCCAGCGCTGCGCAGCAGCTCGCGGTGCTGCGCGCCGACGCCGTGGCGTTCACCAGCGGCTCGCAGGCCAGGGCCTGGGCTGCTGCGATGGGTGATGCGGCACCACCGGTGGTGGTGGCCATCGGGCCACAGACCGCGCGCGACGTGGAGGATTCCGGTCTCAAGGTTTCCTCTGTGGCTACCGATCATTCACTGTCAGGTGTGGTCGCCGCCATCATCCGTGCATTCGCGACGGCCTAGCCTGACTGTCTTCAGGATCGAGTTCAGCATGCGTACACCTCACCACCGTCGGCGGTGGCTCCTCTCCGCAGGGGTCGTCGCAGCAGCGGCCGGCGTGGGCACTCTCGCCCAGGCCGCGGTGATGTCGCGCGCCGCCGAGGGTGACAGTGGTTCCACGGCCCCGGTTGCCCAGGCTGCGGTGCACGGCGCACACCCGACGGTGTCCGACGATGGGCGCTGGGTGGTGTACGAGGGTCTGCCGGTCGACGATACGGTCGGCGCCAACGGGGTGCCGCGCACCAGCACGGTGTACCTGCGCGACCGTCGGCCCGGCCCCGACGACCCTGCGCTCGTCGAACTCACTGCAGTCACCGACGACATCCGCAGCGGCGACAGCGTGCGGCCGGTCATCAGTGGCGACAGCTGTGTGGTGGTGGTGGTCACCGAACTCGCTTACGACCTGTTCCGCGACGACGACGAGGGCTCGCGCTGGGACGTCTACCGGCTCGTGCTGCCCCATTGCGGCGGCACGCCGGGCGACTGGGAACTGGTGTCGACCGCCACCTCCGACACCGACGGCACCACGGCCTCCGACAAGGTGGTGCCCACCGAGTCGCCCGCGATGTCCACCTCCGGATCGGTCGTGGCCTACACCCAGCGGTCGCCCCTCACCACGGGCGACCTGCTGCAGGTGAACGTGGTCGACCTCACCGTGCCGCTCGGCGAACCCGGCCGTATCGCCCCGGTGGCCGGCACTCCGCCGACCGCCCCTGCCGACGACGATGTCGTGTACCTCGGTCAGCGGCACCCCGACGTGTCGGGCGACGGCCGGTACGTGGTGTTCGCCTCCGACGCGCACTCCGACCGTCTGGTGGCCGACTGGGTGGCCGGTCCTGCCGATGGCGGCCAGGCCGTCAGCCAGGTGTACGTGTGGGACCGCGAGAACACCGATCCGGCCGCTGCCGTCACCCTGGTGTCGACGCCGTCGTTCCTCACCGACCGCACTCCGGCGGCCGACGGGGCGTACAGCCCGGTCATCTCCGCTTCGGGTCGCTACATCGCGTTCGAGTCGCCCTCGGCCGACCTGGCCGGCGGTGCCGAACTGCCGCTGTGCACCCCCACCTGCCCCACGCAGGTGTACCGCTTCGACCAGCTCGACGGCGTGCTGGCGCTCGTCAGCCGGGTGCCCGCCGCCGAAGCCATCGATGCCGCTCAGCCCTCGGCCCCGGTGGTGGCTGCCGACGCCGGAGGCAGTCAGGTCGCCATCTCGGCCGATGGCACGCAGGTGGCCTTCGTCACCCGTTCGCGCGGGCTGTTCGCCACCGCCTCCGAAGCGGGTGTCGAGCCCGACGACGGCGATGTGGTGGTGGCCGACGTCGACCTCGGCACGATGCGCCGCATCTCCACTGCTGCCGACGGGGTCGCCCCGCTGAGCGCCGTGAACGCCCATCCGGCGCTCTCCGGGTCGGGTCATGTGGTGGTGTTCGACACCCTCGCCGGCGCCGACCTGCCCGCCGACCGCATCCTGTCCGACGGCACTGCTGCCGGCGGCCGGGTGGCGGCACTGGTCGAGCGTCCAGCCGAACTGCTGGCCGCCTCGCTCGATGTGGGCACCGTGCTGGTGGGCTTCGCCGGCCCCGAGTGGTACGTGGCCGTGCGCAACAACGGCCCGTCCACCTTCCTGCCGGCCACCGTCACCTCGTCGAACCCGCAGTTCGCTGCCAGCGGCGGCACCTGCGCCCTGCAGGTTCCGGTCATCCCGGGCGAGTCGTGCACCGTGCACGTCATCCTCACCCCGGCCGCTCCCGGCCCGGTGGTGGGCACCATCACCGTGTCGGAAGCCGTGGTGGGTGGATCGAGCATCACGGTCGACGTGGCCGGCGCGGGCGGTGTGCCCGATCTGCGTGCCACGCCGGCCGGCGCCGACTTCACCACCGCCGTGGTGGGCCAGACCGCGCCCACCATTGCGTTCGACGTCGAGAACGTCGGCTTCCAGCCGGTCACCATCACGTCGCTCACCTTCGGCGGCCGCAATGCCGGCGACTTCACGGTGGCCAGCACCAGTTGCCCCGGCAGTGTGGTGAACCCGATGACGTCGTGCTCGGTCGAGGTGGCGTTCACCCCAACCGATGCGGGCTACCGCACCGCCACCTTGCTGGTGGGCGCCGATGCCGGCCAGTACACCAGCGTGCTGCTCACCGGTACGGGCCGCCGCGACACGCAACTTGCTGTCACCGACACGCGCATCCGCGCCGGCGAGCCGGTGGGCGTGGGTGGCACGGGCTTCCCGGCGGGCGCCACCGTCACAGTGGGGTGGGCCGACGGCAGGGGCGAGACGGTCACCGTGCTGGCCGATGCCTCGGGGTCGTTCCTGGTGGTGCTACCCACGCGGCCGAGCGAGCGTGGCGGCGAGCGCACCGTCGTGGCGCAGGTGGGCGAGCTGTCCGCCCGAGCCGACGTCGACGTGGTGCGGCGCCCCAGCGGTTCGCCCACCGGTCTGCCGTCGGGCAACTGACGCTGGTCGAGCCCCGGCTCGGAACGGTGTCGGGTGCGGCTCAGACGCCGACGTCGTCGGTGGCGATGAGGCGTCCGATCACCGTGGCCGACGGCGAGCAGGTCTCGGCGCCGGCGCGCCCGATGGCGCCGCAGCTGACCTCGAAGGTGATGGTGTCGCCACCGTTCAACTGCACCGGGTCGACGAACCCCTGGTTGGCGTCGAGGCCGTCGAGGTTGGCGAGGTCGTACTCGAACCGGAGGGTACCGAGGCGCAGAACGGCCGAGCCCTCGTCACCGAAGGGGTTCTGCACGATGAACTGGGTGATGAGCAGCGTCGACCCGTCGGGCACGGTGTAGGTCTGTGTCGACTGCTCGGAGAGCCTGGCGCCCGAGGGCAGGCTGCTGCTGAAGGGCTCGCCGCGTTCGCCGGTGGGCGGGATGGTGGGCGGCACCGAGGTGGGGGCCACGCTGATCGGGGTGACGGGCGAGAGGGTGGTGTCGGTGGGGGCCTGTACGTCGTCGACGGCACGTTCGGCGGCGCGGCGGATCTCGGGGGTGATGACCCCGAACCACAGCCCGGCCAGCGCCCCGCCCAGCAGCGCCACGCCGGCGACGCGCGACCACAGCCGTTCGGGCAGCACGGGCGCCTGCACGAAGGTGGCGGCGGCGCTGACCGTGGGCGTGCCCTGCTGGTCGACCTCCACCGCGAACGGGATGGACCGCGACCGGCGCTCCCACTGGCGCCGCCGGGCCCGCACCCGCAGGCGCACCAGCGTGCTGCCGCCGGGTTCGATGCCCACGGCGGGCGGGTCGAAGTCGCCGTCGAGCCGGCTGGTGGGCTCGGCGAGGTGCATGCGGCAACTGGCCTGCACGTTGCCGAGGTTCTCGATCATCGCCTCGAACGTGGCCCGCCGCCTGGTGCGTACCGCGGGCTGCAGCATGGTGACGCGCCGGTCGAAGGTGGGCGCGATGTGCAGCGTGGTCTCGGCGTTCACCACGTCGTCGGGTTGCGACTGCGGCACGATGCGCACCCCCAGCGCAGTGGGACCGGCGGTGGTGCTGGGCAGTCGCGGCGCCGTCACTTCCACATCCACCGACTCGCTCGACCCGCCGAACAGGGTGATGTAGGCGGGTCGGATGGAGGTCCAGGCGGCGGCCATACCGGTGGGGGTGAGGACGAAGCTCTCGGTGCTGTCGCCCAGGTTGGTGACGAGGATGGCGAGGGTGAGCCGCGTGCCGGGCTCGACCACGGCTTCGCTGATGTTGAATGCGCCCTGCACCGCCACGAGCGGAACGCTAGCGGTGGGGTGGCCGACTGGTGGCGCGCCGTCGGCGTCGTTCATCAGCGGTACACGATCCGGTCACGACCGGTCTGCTTGGCCTCACGCAGGGCGTGGTCGGCCTCCACCAGCACGGTGTCGACCAGTCCGGTGTCGACCAGTCCGGTGTCGAAGTGTCGGGTGCCGGCCACGGTGACGGCGCCGATCGATGCCGTCACCCGAACGGAGTCGGGGAGGTGGCGCCAGCGCCGTGCCCCGATGAGTTGGCGCAGGCGCTGCAGCACCGGGCGCGCGTCGCCGGGCGAGGTCTCGCACAGCACCACCACGAACTCGTCGCCGCCGAGGCGCACGACCGCGTCGCCGCGGCGACACACCCGCTGCAGCACCGTGGCCAACTCGCGCAACAGGTGGTCGCCGGCGTCGTGGCCGTGGGCATCGTTCACCGGCTTGAAGCCGTCGAGGTCGAGCAGCGCCACGCACACGGGGGCGCGGTTGGCTATCACCTCCGGCAACCAGCGGCCGAGGAACCGGCGGTTCGGCAGGCTGGTGAGCGGATCGGTCTCGCTGCGTTCCTCGGCGAGGCGCAGGTTCACCCCCACACGCACGTGCTGCCATCGGGCCGCCCGCTCGTGGGCCAACGCCACGCGCAGCCGCTCGGAGCCGAGGGTGAGCACGGCCCGGGCGAGTTCGTAGTCGCCGCGCTGCCACAGCACATCGACCGCGCGGGGAGCGACCCCGAGCAGGTAGGTCTCGAGGCCGATGGCACGGGCCCGTTCGGTGAGCGCGGTCATCTCGGCGATGTCGAATGATTCGCCTCCGAGTTGCCACGCTGCGAGTGCGCCGCCGAGGTAGGAGATCACCTCCACATCGGCGAAGCCGAGCTCGTCGGCCAACCGCAGCGCGTGCTCGGCGTCGTCGCGGGCCGCCTCGTTGTGGCCCAGCAGGGCCAGCAGCATCGACCGATGGGCGAGCGCGGTGGCGGTGGCCGATGCATCGCAGTCGGCGCCGAAGCCGAGCGCTGCGGTGGCGGCGTAGATGCCTTCGTGCAGATGGCGCCGGGCCTCACGCGGGTCGAAGGAGTGGTTCATCGCCAGGTGGTGTGCGGCGGCGAGCGACGCGTGCGTGTAGGCGAGGTCGCCTGGCGAGGCGGCCAGGGTGAGCGCCTGCTGGTACAGCTCGATGGCGGTGAACGGGAGTTCGCAGTGCTGGAACGTCTCGGCCACGTTGTGCACCACGCGGTAGTTGGCCGGGTCGTCGATGACCGTGTTCAACGCGTGCAGTGCCTCGGCCAGTTCGTCGGCGGTGTCGGCGCACCGGTCGCCGCCGAGGCGCACCTTCACGATGAGGGCGAGTGCGTCGGCCAGCGGGGCGCGGGCGTCTTCCGCGCGGGCCTCTGCCGCAACGGCTCGGGCGATGGTCTCGGCCCCGGGCATGTCGTCGAGGTTGTAGACACAGCAGGCCTGACGCATCTGGAAGTGCAGCCGCTCGCTCACCGTGGTGGCCTGTTCGCCGGCCAGCGAGTACAGCTCGGCGGCGGTTGCGTAGCGGCCTGCCGCGCGCGAGCGGTCGGCCTCGTCGGCCACGGTGAGGGCGACCGGCGGCGGTTCGAGGGTGCTGCTCATTGGCGCCGTCCGCGGCCGGTGGCCGTACGATGCGGTGCCGTGAGCACTTCAGCAGCGTCAGGTTCCGCGGGTCGGTCGTTCCCGGTGCAGCGTCCGCGGCGGCTACGCACCACGGCAGCGATGCGCGAACTCGTGGCCGAGACCCGCCTGCATCCCCGCCGCCTCGTGGCCCCGTTGTTCGTGCGCGAAGGCATCGACGTCCCCAACCCCATCGTCTCGCTACCGGGTGTGGTGCAGCATACGCGGGCCAGCCTGGTCGACGAGGTGCGGGCGCTGGCCGACCTGGGCGTGGGCGCGCTGATGTTGTTCGGCGTGCCCGCGACCAAAGATGCCATAGGGTCAGGATCGTTCGACCCCGACGGGATCGTGCAAGTGGCTCTGCGCGATGTGCGCGAGGCCATCGGCGACCGCATGGTGGTGATGGCCGATCTGTGCGTCGACGAATACACCGATCACGGGCACTGCGGCATCCTCGACGGCCACGGGTCGGTCGACAACGATCTCACGCTCGACATCTACGCCCGCATCGCCGTGGCCCAGGCCCGGGCCGGTGCGCACGTGGTGGCCCCCAGCGGGATGATGGACGGCCAGGTGGGCGTCATCCGCGCCGCGCTCGACGCGGAGGGTTTCGGCCACATCCCCATCCTCGCCTACTCGGCCAAGTACGCCAGCGGCCTGTACGGCCCGTTCCGCGAAGCGGTGGGTGTGCAGATCGCCGGCGGTGGCGACCGCAAGGGGTACCAGCAGGACTGGCGCAACGCCCGCGAGTCGTTGAAGGAAGTGGAGGCCGACCTGCAGCAGGGCGCCGACATGGTGATGGTGAAGCCGGCGCTGGCCTATCTCGACGTGATCGCCGCGGTGAAGGCTGCCGTCGACGTGCCGGTGGCCGCCTATCACGTGAGCGGCGAGTACTCGATGATCAAGGCCGCCGCGGCCAACGGCTGGATCGACCACGACACCGTCGCCGTCGAGCATCTCACCGCCATCCATCGGGCCGGTGCCGACATCATCCTCACCTACTTCGCCCGGTGGTACGCCGAGCGTTTCGCGGAAGGCCTCGTATGACCACCATTCCCTACTGCGACCCCGACCGCTGCCGTGCTGCCGGGTGCTCGCCGGCCGTGTGCACCGGTGCCGGCATGGCGTCGAACGCCGATGTGTTCGAGCGCTCCACCCGTGCCATCCCCGGCGGCGTGAACTCCAGCATCCGCGCGTTCAAGGCCGTGGGCGGAACGCCCTACGTGGTGGCCCGTGCCGAGGGCCCGTACGTGTACGACGTGGAGGGCACCCAGTACGTCGACCTGGTGCAGAGTTACGGCGCGATCGTGCTGGGCCATGCCCACCCGGTGGTCACCGCGGCCATCAGCACGGCCGCAGCGGGTGGCACCTCGTACGGTGCGCCCACGCCGCGCGAGATGAAGTTGGCCGAGGCCATCCGCGAGCGCGTGCCCAGTTGCGAGCGGGTTCGGCTGATGAACAGCGGCACCGAGGCCACCAGCACGGCGGTGCGCCTGGCCCGCGGCTTCACCGGCCGCGACCGCATCGTCATCTTCCACGGCAACTTCCACGGCGCCACCGACGCGCTGCTGGCGGCGGGCGGCAGCGGTGTGGCCACGCTCGGTCTGCCCGGTACCGCCGGTGTGCCCGCCAGTGCGGTGGCCAACACGCTGGTGGTGCCCTACAACGTGGTGCCCGAACTCGACGAGCGGGTGGCGGCGGTGTTCGTGGAGCCGGTGGCGGCCAACATGGGCGTGGTGGCCCCGAAGCCCGGGTTCCTCGAAGGCCTGCGCGCCGAGTGCGACCGGGTGGGTGCGCTGCTGGTGTTCGACGAGGTGATCACCGGGTTCCGTCTCGGTGCCGGTGGCGCGCAGGGCGTGTACGGCGTGCGACCCGACCTCACCACGTTCGGCAAGGTCATCGGCGGTGGCCTGCCCATCGGTGCGGTGGGCGGCAGGCAGGACCTGATGGAGACGCTGTCGCCGTTGGGTGCGGTGTTCCACGCGGGCACGTTGGCCGGCAACCCGTTGGCCACGGCTGCCGGGTTGGCGGCGCTGGGCGAACTGACCGACGAGGTGTACACCACGTTGCGCCACCGTGCGGGCCGCCTGTCCAGCGTGCTGGCCGAGGCGTGCGACGCAGCCGAGCTGCCCGCCCAGTTCCCCGTGGTGGGCACGTTGGTGGGCATGTACTTCGGCGAGGGCCTGGCTGGTGGTGCGCACAGCGTGCCCACGAACTTCGCCGAGGCGAAGACCACCGACGAGGCGCTGTACGCCCGCTTCTTCCACGCCATGCTGGCCGAAGGGGTCGCCCTGGCGCCGGGTGCGTACGAGGCGCTGTTCGTGGGCCTCGGCCACACCGACGAGGTGATCGACCGCATCGGTGCCGCTGCCGGCCGCGCCGCCGTGGCCGCCATGCGCGCCTGACCGGCGCGACGGTGCGGGCGCGGGTGGCACCACTAGCCTCGGCCGCGTGCGGCAGTTCATCACCTGGCAGTTCTGGGCGAGCATCGCCGCGCTGCTGGTGCTCACCGGTGGGCTGTGGTTGGTGTTCCGCGACGACGGTGCATCGGCCGATCAACCGGTGGTCACTGCGCCGGTGGCCGATGGCGGCTATCCGGTGCCCGAGAACGGTCGGCAGATCGACATCATCGACCTCGTGTACGCGGCGCAGGCCGATGCCGGCTTCCAGATCGTGAACGGGCGCACCACGGCGACGATGAAGATCACCATCGACGGCGTGCGCACCATCACCATCGTCGCCGGTACGCCGGGCGAGAACCGCTGTGCCGAACTCGATCGCCTTGCCAGTTGCGCCATCGCCGCCGACCTGTTGGGTGAGTCGGTGCTGTGGTTCTCGATCGTCCCGCTGGGGCCGCGCAACACCGTGGAGTTGCCGGCCGTGCGCGAGTTCCAGGACGGTCAGCGGCTGCGGCTGGCGAACGACTGGTCGGTGAAGCGTGCCGACCGGGTGAAGCGCGAGTGCGACACCGACACCGGCAGCCTCACCGAGTTCATCGCCACGTTCGGCGATGCAGCCAGCAGCACGTTCGACATCGACGAGCAGCGCATCACCACGGTCACCTGCCTCGCACCCTGACGCTTGCCGCTGCGTCAGCGCGACAGCAGTTCGCGCCGGACGGCCACCAGCTTCGGCGAGGGCTCACCGATCGACCACGAGTCGGCCTGCAGCGATCGTTCGTACACCTCCCACTCGCGCCGCACCCCGGCCAGGTCGCCGCGCAGGGCGAAGGCCCGCATCCGCAGCGCGATGAGTTCTTCGTGTCCGCTCAGCACCCGCAGCCCCTGGCCGGTGGCCCAGAACACACCGTCGATGTCGCCGACGGCCAGGTGGTGCTGGGCCAGTTCGGTGGCGGCCGATGTGGCCAGCAGCGTGAGTGCGGAGGTACTGCCCTCGGCATCGGGCCAGGCGAAGTCGGTGCCGGCGAACGGCAGATCGGTGATCGACGCCACACCAGGTCGCAACACGTCGATGGCATCGGTGGCGCTGAGTCGGCGTGAGGCCTCGAGGCGTGCCCGCAGCAGGTCGGCGTCGGTGACCACCAAGGGATGCAGAGGCAGGTGGTCGGTGAGGGTCCGCTCGATCCACTCCTCGCCCTGTGCCGGTGCCACGGCGCGGGCCAGGGTGCGTCGGGCATCGCTGACGATGTTGGCGAACGTTGCGTCGCGCACCTCGAACTCCCACAGTGCGGCACGGGCTGCCGAGCGGGTGGGGTGCTCGCGGTGCAGGCCCAGCCAGGCCAGCAGTTCGAGCGACTTGCCGCGGTCGAACTCCACCCGTTCGCCCGTGCTGGTGACCACCGACACCTGGCCGAGGAGGCGCACCATGAGGGCCCAGGCGGGTTCGACGAACGGCGCTGCGTCACTCGAGTGGTCGGGGCCGAGCGATCGCACCGCGATCGGTCCTGGGATCGGTGCCGCGATCGGGAGGGGGCGTTCCGCAGCATCGAGCAGATCGTGGAGCGCGTGCAGTTGTTCGTGCTCGAGGCCGATGGGCACCACGGTGACACCGAGCGCGTCGATGGTCCAGCCGTCGGCGGTGGCGCGCATCGTGATGCCCGCCTCGGCGAGCGAGCGGTCGACGACGACGGCGAGGCCACGCCCGCCTCCGCGCGTGAGGGCTGCGATGTCGGCGGTGTCGTCGGTGGCGCCGAGGGCGGCGAGGACGACCACCGGTTCCCAGGCCTCACCGCCGGTGCCCCGTGACCGCAACTCGAACGTGCGCCGACCCGCGGCGACGGTGGGGATGGCTCCCAAGGCGCCTGCAGCGCGATCGAGCGCGTCGTCGAGCGACTCGGCCGACTCGGCGGCGAGGTTGCCGAGATGGACCGCCGGGTCGAGGCCGTGGGTCACGACCCGTACGGTCTCGCCGACAGGCGACGCCGCGAGCGACGCGGCGAGTGCCGACATGACGGGTTCGACGTCGCCCGGACGACCGTCGAGGCACAGCAGCCCGAAGGCCTCGAGGTCGACGAACAGATCGCCCAGCGGTGCTCCGGTCGCGGTATCGCGAGAGGTGCCGAGGTGCACCAGGGTGGGGCACGGCTGGCCCGCGAGGCGGGCGCGGTCGGCCAGGTCGACGGTGTCGACGTGCGCCGCCAGATACCACCGGGCATCGTCGAGCGAGACGAACTCGGCGGGGGGACGACACGGGCTCGGCCGGTCGAGCACCACGGTGAGCGCCCCGTCCTCGTCGCACAGCAGGGCGCGCACGTGATGGCCGGTGCCGATGAGGTGGTGGCCGACACAGCGCAAGGCCAGGTCGATCCGCACGGCGCGTTCGGTCGTGTCGAGTGAGCGCAGCAGTCGCTCGGTGGCGACCGCCTGGGGCGAGGGTGGCACCGCAACCGCCGCCGTGCTCGCCCGACGCAACTGGTGTCGCCGACGCGATTCGACCAGGCCGAGCGCACCGGCGCACAGCAGGACGGCTGCCCCCAGGCTGCTGGTGAACGGTGCCCGCTCCGACGGCGCCGCTGTCGCTGCCGCGACGCTGGTGGGGGCGATGGTCGGGTCGACGGGCGGGGACACCGGTGTCGGCGGCACGGTTTGTGGCGGCACGGTTTGTGGCGGCACGGTCGGGGGTGTGGTGGTCTGGGGTGCTGTCTCGATCGGTGCAGCTTCGGCTGGTGCAGCGTCAGCCGATGCTGGTGCCGGCGGCACGAGGTCGCGCACCGGTTCGGTCGCAGCGGTCTCCACCGAGGGTGCCGGGATGTCGAGCGACCAGCCGACGACGATGAGCGAGGGATCGCGGAACACCCGCCCGTCGTCCATCGTGCGACCGAGGTTGCGGTCGATGATGGCGTCGGCGACCTCGCCCACACAGGCCGGCGCGTCGTCGCACAGTTCGCCGGCGATGCCGTACACCGAGTCGCCACGCACCACGTCGTGCTCGGCCCACAGCGCGGATCCGGCAGGCAGCGGCATGGGCAGTTGCACGCGCATGCCCTGCGGGAACACGCCTCCGTTCCAACTGCCGCCATCAGGTGTCGTGGCGCCGCGGTTCAGCTCGATCACCCGGTCGCGCAGGCCGGCGTCGCCCAGACTGACTGCCAGCGAGTAGGGCGTGGTGCGCCCGTCGGCTTCCACCGTGTCGACGACGGGTGCCGCAGCCGTGACGGTGTCGGGGCCGATCGATTCGTCGTCACCCGCCGCGGGGGTGGGCGCGGTGTCGGCCGGGAGTTGCCACACGATGCGGCTCGGTTCGGCTGCAGATGCGGAAGCACCGAACCAGCGAGCCCCACCCGAACCTGCCACGGCCACGCTCGACACCAGCGCCACGCGCACCAGACGTCGTACCCACCCCGCCGGGGTCGATGAGGTGGGGGGTAGCGGCCTGCTCGTGTGGTCGCTGCGTTCCGACCGATTCAGCCGACGACCACCGCGGAGCGAGCGCACGACGCGCACCACCTCGGCCGCCACGGTGATCGCGAACCATGCCCACAGCAGCAGGAACACTGCCGCGCCGATCTCGGCGATCACCCGCTCGTCGAGCCGCCCCGCGGCTGCGAGCGACCACGAGCCGGGACGGGGCAGGCCGATCAGGCGCACCACGGCCAGAGGGATGCCGACGACGACGGCGGTGATGACCAGGAGGGCGCCGGAACGGGCGAGTGCTGACACGAGGCGGGAGGTTGGTCGGTTCATGGCATTCCTTCGGTGACGACGACGAGGTGGCCCGGAGGCGATCAGGGGGCGTACACGGCAATGGCCGAGCCGGTGGCGTGCACGGTGAGTGACTCGACTCCGGCGAGGCCGAGCACGACGGCAGTGGGTCGCTCGGTGATGGTGACGACGATCTCGGGGCGGCCATCGACGCGGTCGCGGATCGCCACCGCGACGTCGCGGTCGGCGATACCCGAGCGCACTGCATACGACCGGGCCACCTCCATCGCGGTCTCGGGGTCGAAGCCGGTGGTGAGCGACTGGCGGGTGATGGCGAACCGCGCCGCGGCCTCGGCTGTCCCAGCCGCATGTCGGCGTGCAGCGAGTGCTCGGCCGCCGTCGACCACCAGGCCGGCGGCTCCGAGGGCGACGATGGTGAGGAACATCGTCACCACCGACAGCGACCCGCGGTCGCGACCCTGTGTCGACCCAGTGCCCGTCATCGCTGGTACCGGTCGATCGGCTGGCTGTCGGTGCCGCTGATGGTGCGTGCCCCCGGCAGCAGGCCGCCGGCGAGCGATGCGTTCGTGACCGTGCATTGCACCTGCACCCGCACTGCTCCACCGTGCCAGGTGCCCGTCGACGACGGGGTCCACGCGATCTCGGTGATGGGCGCCGTTGCGCAGCGGGTCGCAAGCGCGGACGCTGCCACGGTGCGTTGCGCAGCCGCTGCACCGGCTCGGCTGGTCGACTCCATCGATGCCGCCCGGGCAGCAGCCTGGGCGACGCCGTTCACCTCCACCGAGGCTGCATGCAGACGGCCGAGGAACGCGATGCATGCGGTGGCGACCACCACGAAGACGAGGAGATACATCATCTCCACCGGGGTGACCACCCCGGCGTCGCGGTGACGGTCCACGGGTTCAGTGCTCCTTCGGCGCCGACACCATGGCGGTGGCGCGCAGGCCGATGGAGGCACCCAACACGCCGGGCGTGCGCGCTGTGACGACGACGGTGACGTTCGCGCCGTCGACACAGGTGATGTCGACGGCATCGGCCCACGAGCCGGCCTGGCGGGCGACCGCAGCGCGAGCCACCTCGACGCCGCCGCTGCAGGTGCCGTCGTAGGCGGCCGCCACGCGGGCCCCGTCCGACGCGGCGTCGTCGAGGATGGTTCGGGTGTGCCAGTAGGCGCCCGCCTCGAACAGGGCGAGCAGTGCGAACAACACCCCTACCATCCCGAACAGCATCTCGATCGACACATCGACCGAGCCGCGGTCGTGTCGCCCCCGACGGTTCACGGCGTCGGAGCCACCGGGTCGGGCACGTTCGCCTGCGCGTCGCGGAACACCCCGAGGAAGAACGTGGTGGCCACCACCGCCACGCCCACACCCACGGCCAACCACAGCATCTTGGTGACGGCCTCGTCGATGCCGCTCTCGTCGGCCCGTTCGGCCCAGGCCTCGCGCAGCCGCATGCGGAGCAGGTCGAAGCGGCTCTGCACCTGCACACTCACCGGGAGCATCAGTTGGTTCATGGCACTGTCTCTCTTTCTGTGATGCCGGCCGGGGCCGGACGGGACGGGTGGCCAGGTCAGCCGGAGAAGGCATCGCCGATCCGGACGGCCAGGGGGTAGGCGAGAAAGACGATCGTGGTGACGACGAAACACATCGTCGGGCCGGCGAGGTTGGCGTTGGCCCGGTCGGCGTCGCGCTCGAGTTCGTCGAGCGAGCGTTCACGCATCGCCCGTGCCAGCGTGATGACGGAGTCGGTGATCGACACCCCCTGGGTGCCCTGCCGTTCGATGGCCGTTGCGAACTCGCACAGCTCGCGTTGCTGCTGGCGGCGGCCGAGTTGGTCGAGTGCCTCCCACACCGGCATGCCCCGCATCGGGGCCGTGCTCACCTCGGTTCGCAGCAGATCGAACAGCTCGCTGTCGCCGACGTCGAGCGCGAACCGTACGGCTTCGTCGACGCTCTGGTCGGTGGTGAGACCGACGGCCACGAGTTGGACGAAGTCGGTGGTGGCGCGTCGCATCTCGCGGCGGTGCCGGTCGATGCGGCTGCGAACATCGCTCCAGATCGTGGCTGCCGCGGCGCCGCCCACTGCCACCGCGGCGACCAGCCAGAAGGGGCTGATCGGGAGCCGGCCGAGCGCCACCATGGTGCCCACCGACAGCAGCACGGCGAATATGCCGCCGGTGAACGACACCAGCAGCCGTGCCGCCACCTCGTCGGCATCCGTGCCGATGAGGTGGAGATCGTTCCCGATGGCCCGCTCGACCACCGTGGCCACCGGACCACCCACACGCTCACCGACTCTGTCGCCGAACGACTGATCGGTGGTGTTCGGTGTGGCACCGGTGCTGCTGGCGCCGAGCGCCGCACGCACCTCGGTCACCGTGCGGCGCTTCGGCCGGAGCGCGCGGGTGACGCATGCCACGACTGCGGTGAACAGCACTGCCACCACAGCAGCCACCTGGAGGCGGTTCACCGTGGCACCCGCCCGTGGTCGTCGGCCGCCGGATGTGGCGCGGCCACTGGTGTGCTGCCCACCACCCGGTAACGGCGCGGTAGCTCGTAGCGACACAGACGCCGCAGCCACACGATGCAGCCGACCCACATCGCCAGCGGCACAGCCAGCACCATCTGGCCGACCGCCGATCCGTACGGGGCGAGCAGCGTGCCGGCAGCAAGGCGGAGATAGGCGATGAGGGCGACGGCGATGACGACGAGCCGCTTCATCGACGACTGGTACACGGCCCGGGTGCGGTCGATCCGCTCGCGGGCCCGCACCTCGTCGCGGGCAGCTGCGGCCAGCGCATCGACGGTGCCGAAGAGTCGGCCCGATCCGGCCGTACCCGTCACCACCAGCCGGATGGCGGCGATGGCGGCGTCGCTGGTGGGGTGGGCGATCTGTTCGGCCAGGTCGCTGAGTGCATCTTCGGTGCGCACGCCCTGCTGCCGACGGACGGCGTAGGTGGTGAGCGCATCGCGCAATGCCTCCGGTGGGCGACGGGCCACCTGCTCGAGCGCCTCCTCGGCCCCCACCGCGGAGCCGCGCAGCGTGTCGCGCAGATCCTCCAGCCATGTGGCGATGCCCTCCACCCGGCGGCGTTCCACCTCGGCACGGTCGTCGCGCATCAGCCGACCCCACAGCGTGGCCAGGACGGCGAGTGCAAGCGCCAGCACCAGCCACCGACTGGCCATGAGGGTGACGACACCCACTGCAGCGCCCAGCGCAATACGGTCGGTTCCCAGACCGGCCAGCATCGATGGAGTGGATGCGGAGGCGGGCCGCTCGCGGTCGGCGTGGCCTGGCGACGCCGGCGCGAACGCGGCCACGACGCATGCGGTCACGCCGAGCGTAAGCAGCGCCACACCCAACACGACCGACGAGACGGGCGGTGTCATCGCGCCATCACATTCGCGCTGTGCAGCATCCGGTGCGAGTCGATGCGGTGGTGCCACAGCGACGCGTCGAACCCGGTGCCTGCAGCGACGAGCCGTTCGAGCATCGGTCGTTGCGGTTCGTTGAGCACGCGGGCCCGTCGGTCGGGGGCGTCGGGCCATGCACCCATCACCCGGTGGATGACGAAGCGGGCACCGTCCTCCTCCACCGAGGGAGCGACGATCTCGGTGACGAAACGGCCCTGCTCGTTGTCGCCGTGCACGTGCACGACCAGGTCGACACTGCGGTACGCCTGCCAGCGAGCCATCCGGAGATCGATGTGGCTGTGATGCGCGATCAGTTCGGCGAGCCGTTCGAGACCATCCTTCGCCGAGCCACCGTGGATGGTGGCCATCGCCCCCTGGCCGATCGACATTGCCTGCACCATCGCCGCGCCCTCGGCACCGCGTACCTCGCCGACGATGATCCAGTCCGCGCGGGTGCGCACCGCCGGCACCATCATGTCGGCGCACGAGATGCCCACGCCCTCGTTTGTGGAGGGGATGCGGGCCTGGTAGGCATGGACGAAGGGATGGGTGCCCATCTGGCCGACGTTCAACTCGAAGTCGGTCTCGATGGTGACCAGCACATCACCGGGGTCGATCTCGCCGATGAGGGCGCGCAGCATCGTGGTCTTCCCCGAGCCCATGCGCCCGGCCACGAGGATCGACAGGTCGGCTGCCACAGCAGCGCGCAGGAGCGCCGTGCCGGCGTCGTCGAGGCAGCCGCGGTCGACCAGCGACTCGAGCGAGGCGCCGAAGATGGCAGCGCGACGGATGGTGACGAGCGGCCGGGCCACCACGTCGAAGCCCTCGCCGTGGAATCGAACGCCGGGCGCCAGTTCGAGATCGACGAACGGGTGCTCGCGGTTGAAAGGCCGCCGTCGTGCGGTGGCGGTGTCGTAGACGATCCGTTCGAGATCGCGGTCGCGGCGCACCAGCGGTGCCAGCAGTTGCCGGGTGCCGTCGGCCCGCTCCACGCGTACCGGGTCGGCGCCGAACACGAGCACATCGGTGACCAGTGGATCGCGCAGCACCGACAGCAGCTTGGGCAACCCGAACAGTTCCGACAGCACCAACTCCACGATCGTGCGTTGCTCGACCTCGGTGAGGGGTGTCTGGCGGGCACCGAGCCGTTGCCGTTCCACCTCGGGCAGGGCGATCCGCTCGAGCACATCGCGGGTGATCTCCTCGCGCAGGTCGCGGTCGGCGGCGGTTTCGTCGCGGCCGGGAATGGGGAACCGGTCGCCGAAGCCACGCCGCACCTCAGCTGCGAGGGCATCGAGTTCGTCGTCGGTCATGCGGGCACCCCCTCGATCGCTGCGGTCCGGCTCAGGCAGCGCTCGACGAGATGGCCGATGGCATGCAGCAGTGGTTCGCGGGCCCAGCGCCGCGACCCGAGGTCGACCCCGCGGTGCAGGGCGGCTGCGGTATCGGGGGCCCAGGGCAGTCGGCCGGCGAGACGGTCGCCCAGTTCCACCTCGGTGGCCATGCATCCGATCGGCTCAGGGCTGCCGGGTGCCGAGGCCAACACCAGTCGGGCGATGTCGTGGGCCAGGCACGCGGCTTGCGGCGCCACGCGGCCACGTGCTTCAGCCCACTCGACCGCGGCTGCCACTGAGACCACATCGTCGGACACCACGACCATCAACTCGTCGAGTCGGTCGAGCACAGCGCCGACCGGCGCGCCGGGGTGGAGCCGTCCGAGGTCGACCACGGTGTGGCCGGGCAGTTCACGCAGGGCGCCGGGCCAATCGGCGCGAGGGGAGTGACAGATCCAGGCGCGGAACGCGTCGCCGGGTGCAGGCACGAGGTGCAAGTTGCTCGCGATGGCTGCGGCACCGGCGAACCAGGCTGCTGACTCCGGCGGTCGCACCGCGCCGCCGGTCGGGAAGGCGAGGCGTTCCAACCCACCGACCCCTTCGTGCAGGCCCAGCCGGGCGGCCAGCACACCACCACACGGGTCGGCTTCGATGAGCCAGACGGGCTCGTCGCCGCGCGCGGCGAGCGAAACGGCCATGGCGAGCGCTCCGGTGGTGGCACCGCTGCCGTGCCACGAACCCCAGCCGATGATCACGGCGCCACCTCACCGGCGGTTGCCCGGTCGTCGGCAGCATCGCCCGCGGCCTCGGCGGGCAGGCCCACGAGCACGAGCATGTCGGTGGCCGCCAGGCGGGCGATCACGATGGCGTCTGCGTCGGCAGCCGCCAGGGTCACCTGCAGTTCTCCCTGATCGGTGAGGGTCGCCTCGAGCACCCTTACCGTCATCGGCGACGTCGCTTCAGGCGACGGCCCGGCTGCGCCCGCACTCACGCCGATGGCCAGCGCGCGGGTGCCGGGTTCGGTGCCGGCCGGGAATCGCCCGGGGTCGAGCAGGGCACCCACGGTTCGCTCGCCCTCGCCCAACTCGCTGCCGTCGGCCCACATGCCCACGCTCAGCAAGGTGCCCGGCTCGAGTGCGATGGCCGCGGAGCGGCCGATCAGTCGTTCGCGTGATGCGGCCGGCACCAGGCCGGTCACCTGGTCGTCGAACGCGATCGCCGTGACCGACAGGTCGGCGTCGTCGATGACTGCGCCGGCCGGCACCGGACGGGCGATGCTGACCACGTCGACGCGCGCTGCAGCCCGCGTCAGCGCCCACGCGACCAGCGTGCCGGCCAGCACGGTGAGCGCAGCTGCCAGCAGCAGCCACTGGGTGCGCACGCGGGCGCGGGCAGCGGTGTTGGGTCCGGGCACCACCACGACCGGCTGTGGCCGCACCGAGTTCGACGGTGGGAGCGTGGGACGTGCGGGCAGGGTGGGCGCCGTCATGATCAGAACCTCCCGCCGAGTGCCACGTGCGCGAGCGCCACCGTGAGCGAGAGTGCCCACGCCCCCCACAGCCACGGTCCGAGCGCCAGTCGGGTGCGCTGCCGGAGTACGCCGTACAGCCCTGCGCCGAGGGCAGCGCCGAAGACGGTGGCTGCAGCGAGCAGTGGATGCACCAGTCCGGCTGCGCCGCCAAGGACGACGGCGAGTTTCACGTCGCCCATGCCGAGCCCGCGTTGCAGGCGAACCACCATCATCGGCACCCCTGCGGCCAGTGCCCCTGCAGCCACCGCTGCCAGGCGATGGCGACCCCGCCCGCCGAAGCCATCCGCCGCAGCGAGCCAGACGGTGGCAGCGACCACGGCACTGGCCGACCACGCCAGTAGTCGGTTCGGGATGCGGTGTTCGTGGAGGTCGACGATGGCGGCGGCCCCGGTGAGCACGATGACGGTGATGAGCGCGGCGGCGCCTGCCGGGTGCAGCGCCGCGTCATCGACGCGTCGTCCGGCATCGACGACGGCTCCGCAGGCGACAGCGGCCAACACTGCGGCCCACCAACGCGACAGCGATCCCGCTGCCGACCACGCCGATGAGATGCGGCGCCCCGTGGACACGTTGCCACGGATCGCAGATGCGGTCCCCATGGTTGTCTCCTTTGCCGGAACGCCCCCCAGCGCCCAACGGCGCGCACCATACGACGGACCGCCACGGAGTGCGGAAAAGTTGCCGGAGTCTTGACGATGCATACCCACGAGTGATCGACAATGACGCCTGCTCGACGGAAAACGGCTGCACCGAGCCGAGTCGAGCAATGGCTGCCCATGCCCGGACGATGTCGGGGAGCGGCTCACAACTCGGTGCCGTCGGCCGTGATCGCGTGGCACACTGAGGTGATGACGAACGCTCTGCTGGATCGCATCGTGGTGGACCCCGCGATCTGCTTCGGCAAGCCGACCATCCGCGGTCACCGACTGTGGGTCTCACTGATCCTCGGCTACCTCGCCGAGGGCTGGACGGTCGACGCCGTTGTTGCTGAGTTCCCCGGGATCGAGGCCGACGATGTCCTCGCCTGCATTGCGTATGGAGCCCAGCTCGCCGACATTCGCTTCGCCGATCTCGACGCCGCCGGGTGAAGTGCAAGCTCGACGAGAACCTTGGTGCTTCGACGCATCGACGACTGACTGACGCCGGTCACGACGTCTCGACCGTCGTCCTGCAACAGATGGCGGGCGCGCCGGACTCAGCGGTGTTCGAACGATGCGCCACCGAAGGCCGGGCCCTCGTCACCTGCGACCTGGACTTCGCGAACCCGTTCGTATTCGATCCGCGCCCTACAGCTGGCGTAGTCGTGCTGCGACTACCGAAGGCACATGGTCCGACTGAGGTGCTCGAAGCCGTTGATCGGTTGATCGCGGCCCTCCAAGAGCACACGGTCGAGGGTGCTCTCTGGATCGTCTCGTCGAGTGGCGTTCGGCGGTTCGTTCCACCGTCCCAATAGTTCTTGCGCGCACGTGTCGTGCCGTATCCGCGCCAGAACGGATCACCGCTACACGAGGGCCTCGACCGGCCGCTGACTCAGCACCGACAACGAGTACGGCACTCGTGGGTCGCTACGGCCGCCGACACCCATTGCCGCCCGGCGGCAACGGGCGAACGGGGCGACGTAGGCTGTCGGGCATGTCCGCTGCCGATGCTGCCGCCCCGCTGCCGGTGATGCCGCTCGATGCCCGCATCTACGTGGCCGGGCATGCCGGCCTGGTGGGTTCGGCCGTGGTGCGGCGGCTCGAAGCGGCCGGTCACACCAACATCCTCACCGCCTCGCGCCAGCAGCTCGACCTACGCGACCAGAGCGAGGTGTCGCACTGGTTCAAGGCCAACCGGCCCGAGTACGTGTTCCTGGTGGCCGGCACGGTGGGCGGCATCATGGCCAACAGCACCCGGCCGGCCGAGTTCATCTACGACAACATGATGATCCATGGCACCGTGGTGCATGCCTCGTACGAGTACGGCGTGCGCAAGCTGCTGTACCTCGGCTCGTCGTGCATCTACCCGCGCAACGCCACGCAGCCCATCACCGAAGAGCAGTTGCTTACCGGGGTGCTCGAACCCACCAACGAGTGGTACGCCATCGCCAAGATCGCCGGCATCAAGCTGTGCCAGGCGTACCGCCAGCAGTACGGGTGCGACTTCATCTCGGCCATGCCCACCAACCTGTACGGGCCGAACGACAACTTCGACCTCACCAGCAGCCACGTGCTGCCGGCGCTGATGCGCAAGTTCCATGATGCGAAGGAACGCGGCGACACGAGTGTCGAGATCTGGGGCACCGGCTCGCCCAAGCGCGAGTTCCTGCACGTCGACGACCTGGCCGACGCCTGCCTCTACCTGATGCAGCACTACAGCGACGCCTCGCACATCAACGTGGGCACCGGTGTCGACCTGTCGATCCGCGAGCTGGCCGAGAAGATCCGCGACCTCGTGTACCCGGCCGCCCAGTTGCACTTCGACACCAGCAAGCCCGACGGCATGCCGCGCAAGGTGCTCGACGTGAGCCGCCTGGCCGCCACCGGCTGGAGCCCGCGCATCGGGCTCGACGAGGGCATCGCCACCACGTATCAGTGGTTCTGCGACGAGCAGCAGCACCGCACGCTGCGCGGCGTCGACACCGTCACCGCCTGAGCCGTCGGCGGTACACGGCAGCACATCCGTACCGCTCCGCAGGGCCCGTGCAGGGGTGCCGAACGGCAGCCGCGCGGCCCCCTGCCGCTGGGTGAACGGCACCCACAGGTCAGGCCATGTCCCCTAGAAGGGGGTCTCGTCGCGCGGGTTGAGTGGTGCTCCTGACAGCGGACCTGACCCCTGACAGTGGATGGGACGGAGGAGTCACCATGGAATCACGGGCACTGATGGACACGTACGACGAGGTAGCGGTGGCTGCACCGTCGTCGACCACGCCGGCGCTGCGGCTGGCGCACACGTCGCTGGCCGAACGGGCCGAACGGCCGGTTCAGCCGCGGCCGACGCGACCGGCCCGCCACGGCGAACCGTGGCGCTACGTGCTGAACGGTGTGGAGCATCTGGTGACGGTGAGCGTGATCGTGCCGGCCCGTAACGAGGCGGCGAACCTCGCCCGACTGCTCGAGGAACTGCCGCCTGTGTACGAGGTGATCCTCGTCGACGGCAACTCGGTCGACGGCACCGTGGAGGTTGCCAAGGCTGCGTTGCCGAGCGTGCGGGTGGTGGGCCAGCCCGGCAAGGGCAAGGGCGATGCCATGCGCGCCGGCCTGAACGCCGCCACCGGCGACATCAGCGTGTTCATCGATGCCGACGGTTCGAACGTGGCTGCCGAGGTGGAGCGCTTCGTGCTGGCGCTGATGAGCGGCGCCGACATGGCGAAGGGCTCGCGGTTCCTCGAGCGCGGCGGCAGCATCGACATCACCGGTATCCGCCGTCTCGGCAACTGGGGCATCCGCACCATCGTGAACAAGCGGTACGCGACACACTTCACCGACATCGCCTACGGCTTCAACGCCATCTGGACCCGGCACCGCAACGTGCTCGACCTCGACTGCTGCGGGTTTGAGATCGAGACGCTCATGCACGTGCGGGCCGCACGCGCTGGCTTGGTGATCGAGGAGGTGCCCAGCTTCGAGGGCAAGCGCAACGTCGGCGCCACCAACCTGCACGCACTGCGCGACGGGTTGCGCATCGCGGCGCTGCTGGTGCGTGAGCACTGCGACGAGTACGTGAACGGCCAGGCCCGCTTCGTGGCGCTCGAGGGCGTCGCGTGACGGCCCCACTCTTTCCATCGGCCCCGCTGTCCCCTCCCGCTCCGTCACACGAGGCGGCACCGGCACACGAGGCGGCGCCGACGACGCCATCGCCGCTCACCGCGAGCGTGGTGGTGTGCACGTACTCGAACGAGCGCCTCGGCGACCTGACCGCCTGCCTCGACGGCTTGCGCGACCAGACGATGCGCCCGGCCGAGGTAATCGTCGTGGTCGACCACAACGACATGCTGCACGACCACCTGGCCCGCGATCCGTGGCTGACGGTGCTGGCCAACCAGCACCCGCAGGGCCTGTCGGGCGCACGCAACACCGGTGTCGAACAGGCGACCGGCGACGTGGTGGTGTTCATCGACGACGACGCCGTGCCCGAGCGCGAGTGGCTCGAGGAACTCGTCGCCCCGTTCGCCGACGACCATGTGGTTGCTGTCGGTGGTCGCATCGACCCCGCTTGGCCGACTGATCGGCCGTGGTGGTTCCCCGTGCATCTCGACTGGACCGTCGGTTGCTCGATTCCCTCCATGCCGGCAGATGGCGGCCCGATCCGGAATGTGTTCGGAGCGAGCGCAGCCTTCCGTCGCGATGCCCTCACCGCAGTGGGTGGGTTCGCCACCGAGCTCGGCCGGGTGGGTGCCGACGGTGCCGGCTGTGAGGAGACCGACGTGTGCATCCGCCTCCGCGCTGCGGGCGAGGGGCTGACGGTGATGTACGCACCGCGCTCGACCGTGCACCACCGGGTGACGCCGGGTCGGTGCACGCCGGGCTATGTGCTGCGGCGCTGCCTGGCCGAGGGTCGTTCGAAGGCCCGGCTCACCGCACGCGTGGGGGCCGAGGCAGCGACCGGCGAGGAGCGGGCCTACGGCACCCTCATCGCCAAGGCATTCGCTCGCGACATGGCGACGGCGCCACTGCACCCGTCGCGTGCAGGTCGAGCCAGCGTGCTGGCTGCGGGGTTGATGTGCGCTTCGGCGGGCTACGCCCGAGAGCGCGTGCGGTTGAAGCGCGATCGGCGAGGAGCCGACGACGAACGCGAGCGGGCGATCGGGGTGGCCGGATGATCGACATCTCCGAGACGTGGCTCGGCATGCTGCTGTCGCCGGCCAGCGCCACCGCCCGGGCCGGCAGTCGGCACACGGAGGTGCTGGCACCCGTCGCCCCTGGCAATGGTCCGCACCCCGTCACAGTCGTCGGGGTCGCTGCGGCGGCGTGCCTCGCGTTCGGCTGGCAGGGCCCTGTCGTGGCGGCATTGGTGGCAGTGGCGATCCTTGCCTTCCCCGGTGTGTTGCTGGTGCGCCTGGTTGCTGCCACCGATCGAGCCGAAGCCTTCGTGGTGGTGGTGGCCACCAGCGTGGCCACGTGGACGATCATCGCTCACGTACTGCTGAGCGTTGCGTGGTGGCACC
>JBIIDH010000156.1:0-6109 GCA_044238435.1 Ilumatobacteraceae bacterium
ATGCACATCGGTACATCGAGTTGCCGCGGCGAGTTCGTGTTGATGTTCATCCAGCAGTACGGACGGCTGACGAACTCGTCGTGGTCGATGCCGTTGGCGAGGCGGATCATCTCGTAGCTGTCGGCCAGCACCGCGCGGCCACGGGCGTACACGTAGGGCACCTTGTCGGTGAGGGTGAGCACGGCGTGCGTGGTGCGCAGGCTGCGCTCGGCCAACGGCAGGTCTTGGGCCTCCACCGACGGGGCGCTGCTGTGCATCACGTCGCAGCGCTGGTGGAGGCGGAGGAAGTCGCTGAAGTCGGCGAACGTGCCCACCCGGCGGCCGCGCACGCGATCGGCCACGTAGGGCGGGCCGGCGACGGGGACGAGCACGAGGTGTTCGCCGCCGAGTTGCTGGTCCCACTCGGGGTTCCGGGCGTGCAGGGTGAACGCAGCCGGGGCGAGTGCCAGCAGCGAGCGGAGGAGGTGGGTGTCGAAGCGCACCATCTGCGTGTCGTCGTCGACTACCGCGCCCGCCGCAGCGAACCGGGCGCGGGCCTCGGGCAGCAGCACTTTGAAGCCCGACCGCTGCAGGTAGGCGAGCGCTGTCTCGTGCAGGTGCTCGACCTCGTCGTCGCTCAGCGCCCGTGCCCCGCCGAAGGGGTTGCGCACGTGCCGCAGATGCGCCGTGTCACGGCTGGCGCGGGCAGCACGCGGCGATCGGTTCCGACCGCGTGGTCGTGCTGTTTCGCCGCTCGACGTCATGTCCGTACAGTACTGTACGGACATGCGCCCGGTGGTCGACGTACACACCCACATGATGAGCACGGCATGGATGGATCTCCTGCGCACCAAGGGTGCGCCGTTGTACGAGGTGCACCCGGTGGCCAACGGTCGCGAGTGCATCTTTCGCGGCGATTCCCCGGTCACCGTGCCCACCCCGGGCCACTTCGACTACGCCCTGCGCATCCGCGACATGGATGCCGCCGGCGTCGACATGGCCTTCGTGTCGCTGACGTGCCCCAACGTGTTCTGGGGTGGTCGCGAGGTCAGCTGCCTTGCGGCCTCGACGGTGAACGACGACATGGCCGCTGCCCAGGCTTCATATCCGCACCGCATCCGCTGGTTCGCGTCGTTGCCGTGGGAGTACCCCGATGCGGCAGTCGCCGAGTTGCACCGCGCCCATGCGAACGGGGCCGTCGGGGTGATGGTGCTGGCCAACATCGCGAACCGTTCGCTCGTCGACCCGGCGTTCGTGCCCGTCTGGGATGCCATCGATGTGCTCGCGCTCCCCGTGCTGGTGCACCCCACCGATCCGCCCGGGGTCGACCAGATGGACATGCGCCGCTACGACCTCACCTGGAGCGTCGGGTTCATGTTCGACACCACCCTGGCGATCGGGCGGATGATCCTCGACGGCTTCTTCGATCGCTACACGCAGCTGAAGATCATCGCTTCGCACGGTGGTGCGGCACTGCCGCAGTTGGTCGGCCGCTTCGACAAGGGCTTCCATGTGTCGACGCTGGAAGACCGCGTCATCGAACGACCGCCGTCGGAGTACCTGCGCGAGATCTACTACGACTGCATCACCTACGACCGGGGTGCGCTCGAACGGCTGATCGAGGTGGTCGGCGAGAGCCAGGTGCTGTTCGGTTCCGACTACCCGCACATCGTCGGCGACATGGCCGGGATGCGGGCGAACGTCGACTCGCTGGCGCCATCCACCCGCGATGCCATCCGCAGCGGGAACGCCGAGCGCATCTTCTCGCTGTGAGGCGCGCGAGCCGGTTCAGGCAGCGCTGACCGGGCCGATGGGGCAGGCGTCGGCGTAGCGCAGTCGTGTGCGCAGGGCGATGGCCATCAGGACGATCGACACCGCAGCCAGCAGCGGCTGGACGGGCTCGAACCACTGCCGGGCTCCGACCGTGCCGAGGGCGATGACGACGAGCTTGTTGCACACCGGACAGCCCACGGCGAAGAACGACAGCAGCCCGGCGATGCCACCACGCCGGGCCGGGCGCTCGTCGTCGCCGGTCTCGGCGGAGGCACCGGGTTCGCGCACATACGTCGCGGCGAGCAGCCCGCCGAGCACCGCGGTGACGACCAGGACCGGGTACGACCACCACGTCACGGGTACGGGTCGGCCGAAGACCGGGTTGGGGATCACATCGGTGGGCAGGCCGACAAGGAGTGCCACCACCACGGATGCTGCGCCGGCGATGAGCCAGCGGCGTGCACTCCAGGTGCGCAGGTGCTGCAATACGTCGTCCACCCCGGCGAGCCTAGGTGGGCGAGCACCCGGCGACACGTCGGGGTCCGGCCGGGGTGGCACGGTTGCATGTCACTGACTCGGGCGTCGGGATGGTTCGTAGCCTCGGAGCATGCGTTCACGTCGTGCTGTCGTCGCTGCCCTCGTCTCTGTCGGCCTACTCGTCTCGGCATGTGGTGGCGACGAGCCGCCGTCGACGGATGCGGTCGACACGACGTCGGGTCCGACACCCGACAGCGCAGCGCCCGGCGGGTCCGCCACCTGCACACCGCCCAGTGGTCGCGTGCCGCTCGACGCATCCGACCTGGGCAACGACCGCGACTGGGACATCGTCAGTTTCGACGGCACGGTCATCCGCGCCCACTGGTTCCCTGCTCCGGACGCGGGCGCCGATGCCCCCGCGCCCACGGTGCTGATGGGGCCGGGCTGGGCCAGTGCCGGCGATGTTGAGGTGGACGGCCGGGGAACGGCGGGCACCGTGTCGATCGGCGCCCTGCTCGATGCCGGGTACAACGTGCTCACCTGGGACCCGCGAGGGTTCGGCGAGTCGGGTGGCGAGGCGCAGATCGACAGCCCCGAGTTCGAGGGTCGCGACATCCAGCAGTTGATCGATTTCGTCGGGTCGCGTCCGGAGGCCCAGCTCGATGTCGCCGGCGATCCGCGCCTCGGGATGGTGGGGGCTTCCTATGGCGGCGGCGCACAGTTCATCGCCGCCGGCACCGATTGCCGGGTCGATGCCATCGTGCCGATCATCGCCTGGAACTCCCTCGGCACCAGTTTGTTCAAAGGCGATGTGCCGAAGCTCGGCTGGGCCAACTTCTTGTTGCTGGCCGCACAGTTCGGCGATGGCAGCCTCGACCCCACCATCACTCGTGCCGCTGCCACGGCGAACAGCAGCGGCACGTTCACCGCTACCGATGCGCAGTGGTTCCTCGAACGCGGCCCCGCCGACGTGGTCGACGACATCAGTGCTCCGACGCTCATCATCCAGGGCACGGTCGACGGCCTGTTCACGCTCGACGAGGCGGTGGCCAACTACACCACCCTGCGCGAGGCCGGCACCGAGGTGGCGATGCTCTGGTACTGCGGTGGTCACGGCATCTGTCTCACCGACGAGGGCGACACCGAACTCGTCGCCGCCGCTGCCATCGCCTGGCTCGATCGCCACGTGCGCGGTGATGCCGGTGCGGCACCCGTTGCCGGCTTCGCCACCCTCGACCAGTTCGGCACGCTCCACACCGCCGACGAGTTCCCCGCCGATGCAGCCACATCGCTCGTCGCCTCCGGGTCGGGGACGCTGCAGCTCGTCGAGGCCGGCGGCTCCGGCCCGGCCACCGCTGGAGCGAGCGGGGGGTTCGACATCACCGCCGGGGTGATCCTGGCCATCACGCCCGGACGGGCGGACAACGCTGTGAACGTGTCCATCCCGGCACCGACCGCTGAGACGTTCGTGCTGGGTGCCCCGATACTGTCGCTCACCTACTCGGGCACGGTGCCCGACGGCGAGCACCCCACAGCGGTGTTCGCCCAACTGGTCGACGACACCACCGGCACGGTGGTGGGCAACCAGATCACGCCCATCCCGCTGGTACTCGACGGGGCCGAACAGACGCTCGAGATCCCCATCGAGACCGTGGCCCATCGGCTGCGGCCGGGTTCATCGCTGACGCTGCAACTCGTCGCCACCACCGTCGCCTACGCCCAGCCGCGACTGGGCGGTTCGGTCGATTTCACCGACGTCACCATCACGCTGCCGGTCACCGACGTCCTGCGTCCTGCCGCCTGACCGACCGACGGCCTACGCCCGGGCGGGGAGGCCGATGCGCACATCCACGCCGGGCGACCAGCGCACTCGCGGCGCACCCTCGGGCTGCGGCAGGCCGGCTGCGGCGACGAGTCGGTCGTCGAGGTGCAGCAGTTCGGCGTGACGCAACGGCCAGGCCGGATGGTCGACCGGTGCGTACCGGAACCTGCCGCGGCGCGTGCCAGCGAACAGCCCCCAGCGGGCGGTGAGGAACCGGTCGAGCGGATCGTCGGTCAGGTCGGGGCCGAGGTCGCGCACGGCAATCGACGTGGTGCCGGTGCCGTGGGGCGGGCGCGGCCACCGCCGCTCGACCGAGGTGGTGAGGATGTCGCCCGCCCGGGTGTGGCTGGCGCGGGCCACGCAGTAGGGCAGGTGGAACCCGGCCCGGGCGCCCACCACCGGCAGGATGCGGTCGACGTCGAGCGAGAAGAACCACACGGCCCGTCGGCCGTTGCGGATGACGTAGGTGCGCACGTTCACCTCGGGGAAGGTGCCCACCAGCGGTAGTGGTGCGAGGTGCGGCAGGCCGAGGCCCTCCATGCGGAACGGGATCAGCCCCACCCACGCCGAACCATCGGCCACGTCGACCTCGAGGCCGTCGGGAAGCAGTGCCTGCACGACGGCCGGGTCGTAGCGCCAGTGCAGGTACACGAGGTCGGCCCAGCGCTGCACCATCACCGCGCGGCGCACCGGTTCGGTGGGCTCGGCCGGCACCACGGGGATCGACGTCGACGTCATCGATGGCGACGCTGCCACGACCCGCTGCCAGGGTCAACTCGTGGGTATACGGGCGCCACGTGCTCGCTGCGATCACCTTCGGCCCGCATACCCGGCGCCGTCGCGAACCTTGGGTCGATCTTCGCCGTTCCTTGGACGTCTGCTCGGCAGTGCTTGGAGGGGCTGTTCGTACGGTGCCGCACGTCGGATCGAACCTGATCCGCACCACACACAAGGGGGATTCACCGATGAAACGACGGATTGCACTGGGCGCTGTCATCGCCACCGTGTTGACAGCGGGCACCGCTGCAGCACTCGGACTCGACGACGTCACGTCGCCCGGTTCGCCGCCCGCACCCACCGCACCGAGCACGCCCGACAGCAGCATGCCGGTCACCTCGACGCCGACCAGCAGCGTGCCCGTCAGTACGGCTCCGGAGAGCAGCGTGCCGGTCAGCAGCCTGCCGCCGGTTTCCGTGCCGCCGGTGTCCGTACCGACCTCGATCGACGACCATGGTGGCGACCGGCCCGATGGTGTCAGCGACGATGTGCCCGGTCTGCCGCCGACGACCGTGCCCGACACGTCGGCCCCGGCCACCTCGGCGCCAACGGTGTCGGCACCGCCCACCACGACGCCCGATCACCACGCCGATGACGACGATGGTGACGATGGTGACGACGACTCCGGACAGGGCCGTGGCCGCGGACGGGGTCGGGGCCGCGGTGGCGACAGCACCGACGATCGGGCCGACGACAGCGCCGACGACTGATGTGGGTGACGTGGGTCAGCGGTTGGGGAACTGCACGGGGCAGTTGCGCGGGCCGCGCACCTGGCCGCCGGCCCACGTGACCTCGCCGGAGGGGTCGAGGTCGAACTCGGGGATGCGGGCGAGCCACTCCTCGACGGCCACCCGCATCTCCATGCGGGCCAGGTTCGATCCGGCGCAGCGGTGGATGCCGGCGCCGAACGCGACGTGGCGGTTGATCTCGCGGTCGATGATCACCTGGTCGGGGTCGGGGAACGCCTCGGGGTCGCGGTTGGCGGCGGGGAAGTTCATCAGCACCCGGTCGCCGGCCTTCATCGGGCAGCCCTGGAAGTCGATGTCGTCGACGACGATGCGGGCCATCGTGACGGGCGAGTAGGCCCGCAGCAGTTCCTCGATGGCCACGGGCATCAACTCGGGCTCGGCCACCAGGCGGCGGCGGTCGTCGGGATGGGTGGCGAGGTGCCACATCGCCGAGCCGATGGCCGACCAGGTGGTGTCGACCCCGGCGATGAGGGTGAGGGCAACCGTGCCCAGGATGTGGGCATCGGGCACCGGCTGGCCGTCGACCTCGGCC
>JBIIDH010000062.1:0-20500 GCA_044238435.1 Ilumatobacteraceae bacterium
CGCTCGACGGGGTGGCCGCCATCCTCTACCGCACGGGCGACGACTTCCAGGGCCTGCACAGCGACCGCGAGATGCGCTGGCTCGACGACACCCTCATCGCCATCGTGGTGCTGGGCCAACGCCGGCCGTTCGTCTTCCGGCCCCGGGCACCGCTGGCCGAGGTGGTGGAACGAGTGCCCGCCGGCAGCGGCCCCGACGACATCGTGCTGCTGCCCGGCGAGGGTGACCTGCTGGTGATGGGCGGCACCTGTCAGCGCACCTGGCTGCACGGCGTGCCGGCGGCCGACACCCCGAATCCGCGCATCTCGCTGACGTGGCGCTGGACCAGCCGGCGCGGCCGACCCGACACGAACCCCGGCTACTTCGACGGCCGTCAGTTCAGCGACCGACCCCGCCAACCAGGCACGCGTCGGGCCAAGGGTCACTGACGAGGTGCCGCACGCTGCCGATACCCTCCCGCGGGTGGAACCCTCCTGGCTCGGCGAGGCGCGTGTGCTCATCGTGGCCGGCAAGGGCGGTGTCGGCTCCAGCACCGTCGCAGCCGCCGCCGCGTTGCTGGCTGCACGCGACGGCGCCGACGTGTTGCTGGTGGCGGTCGACGGCAAACCCGGGCTGGGGCCGCTGCTCGGTGGGCCGCCGCTCACACCCGACGAGCAGGTGCTGCGCACCCTGCGCGGCAAGGGTCGGGTGCGCGGTCGCACGGTGCCGCCCGAACAGGCCTTCGGCGACTACCTCGAACTGAAGGGAGTGGCCGGACTGGTGCGGCGCGCCGCCTCCGCCGCCTCGCTCGACATGGTGGCCGGCTCCACACCCGGCCTCGAGCACCTGCTGGTGCTGGGCAAGATCAAAGAACTCGAGCGCACGAAGGCGGCCGACCTCATCGTGGTCGAGGCTCCGCCTGCGGGACACGCCGCTCCGTTCATCCGCTCGGCCCGGGCCCTGCAGCAGGTGGTGGCCAGCGGACCGGTCCGCGACCAGGCCGACGAGGTGGCGGCCATGCTGGCCGACTCGACTCGCGCCCAGGCACTGCTCGTCACCCTCGCCGAGGAGACCCCGGTGAACGAGGTGATCGAGTTGGCCTACGAGGTGGAGGAAGACCTCGGTCTGGCGCTGGCGCCGCTGGTGGTGAACGCCTGCTGGCCCGACCGGCCGGGCCTTGCCGTCACCCCGACAGCCGCAGCGAAGCGCAGCGGCGTCAGCCTGTCAGCCACCGACCGCGCCGCACTCGCCGAATCGAGCGGGTTCGGTGCAGCACGTCTGGCCGTTCAGCGCGAGCAACTGGCCCGACTCGACTCCGATCTGCCGCTTCGGCGCATTGCGCTCCCCCGACTGGCCACACCACGCCTCTCGCCGGCGCACCTCGACACGCTGGCCGATGCGCTGGCCCTGCCCCCGGTGGTGGCGCAGTGACCGCCTCCACCACGCAACCGACGGGTCTGGCCGGGGTGCTCGAGGCCGATCTGCTGGTGACGTGCGGCCCGGGCGGCGTGGGCAAGACCACCACGGCCGCTGCACTCGGTCTCGCCGCCGCCCGCGCCGGCAGGCGCGTGGTCGTGGTCACCATCGACCCGGCCCGACGCCTGGCCGATGCACTCGGTGTCGACGCTGCGGCGTCGAACGAACCGCATCTGGTCGCCGGCGCCGTCGACGGGCCGGGTTCGTTCTCGGCGCTCATGCTCGACGCCGAGCGCACGTTCGACGAACTGATCCGCAACAACGCCGGCGACGCAGCCGAACGCATCCTCGGCAACCGCGTGTACCGCAGCATCGCCGGTTCGCTGTCGGGCGCGCAGGAGTACATGGCCATCGAGCGCCTGCACCAGTTGCACCACAGCGGCGACTACGACCTGGTGGTCATCGACACACCTCCGTCGCGCCACGCCATCGATGTGCTCGAGGCACCCGACCGGTTGGTGCGGTTCCTCTCGAACCCCGTCTACCGCACCCTCACCCTGCCCACACGTTCGTTCGCCAAGGTCACCCACGCCGCCACCAGTGCGTTCCTGTGGACCGTGAAGCGACTGGCGGGCCCGGCCATCGTGGAGGACACGATCGAGTTCTTCCGCTCGCTGTCGGGCATGGAGGACGGCCTGCGCACCCGCGCCGCCGAGATGGCCGCCGAACTGCGCGCCGACACCACGGCGTTCGTCCTGGTGTCGAGCCCGCGTGCCGAGGCCATCGACGAGGCGTCGTTCCTCGCCACTGCGCTGCACGACGGCGGCTTCCACCTCGGTGGTGTCGTCGTGAACCTGCTGCACCCGCTGCCGCCGCCGTTGTCCGACGAGTTGGTCGCCGCCTTCCACGGCGGCGACCTCGACGGCCCCCTGGCCGAGCAGGTGGCGTACCACCTCGACCTGCTCGCACTCGCCGAGGCCGAGCGGACCGAGATGAACACGCTGTTGGCGCTTGCCGGTGACGCGACGGTACGCACCGTGCCGCTGCTCGATCACGATGTGCACGATCTCGCCGCCCTGGGCGAACTGGGCGCGCTGCTCACGGCCGCCGACTCGCCGCGCCGTCGGCGTCGCTAACATCCGCCTGGTGACCGTCGCTGCGCAGACCACCGGGCCCACCACGTATGCGGCGGGTCGTCGCATCATCGACGTCGATGCCCACATCATGGAGCCCGCCGGGTGGCTGGCGTCGTACGCGCCGTCGGCCGTACGTGAGGTGCTGCCCGACGAGCACCTCGGCGACCACGATCTGGCCGACCTGCTCGACGCCGCCCAGCGCGCCCTGCTGCACCGCAGTACCGACCAGGCCGAGCGCGAACGGGCGACGGCCGACTACATGACGATGGAGCGCAAGGGGTGGATGTCGCTCGGTGGCTGGGACCGCGCCGAGCGGGCCGTGGCACTCGACCGGCTGGGCTTCGAGCTGCAGGTGGTGTTCCCCACGGCCAGCTTCCCGCAGGTGCTCGCCTGCCCTGCCGACCAGCAGGTCGAAGCCATCCGGGCGATGAACCGCGGCCTGGCCGACTTCTGCACCGACCCGCGACTGTCGGCCACGGGCTATGTGCCGTTCCACCTCGGGCCCGACGTGGCGGTGGCGCTGGTGCACGAACTCGCCGAGCAGGGTGTCGGCGCGTTCCTCGTCGACTCGGTGCCGCGGCGCGGCGAGCGGGCGTTCTCGCACCCCGACTTCCACCCCGTGTGGGCGGCGATGGTGGAGGCCGAGCGTCCGGCCGTGCTGCACGTGGGCGCCGACGGCGGCTACCGGCCGGTGCCGCGGGCCGTGCTGAACAACGGCCGCGAGATGGGGCACGTGCGCTCCGACGCACCCGGCGATGCGCTGTCGTTCACGGCCATCGGCTACCCCGCCGAGCTGTTCCTCGGTTCGCTCGTGTTCGACGGCGTGTTCGAGCGCTTCCCGCGACTGCGCGTCGGCATCACCGAACTCGGCGTGTCGTGGCTGCCGTCGTTCCTGCACATGATCGACACGGCCCACCGTTCGTTCCGCCGCATCCAGAACCTCGACCACCTCACGGTCAGGCCGTCGGAGTACGTGCGCCGCCAGGTGGTGGTGTCGCCGTTCGCCGGTGAAGACGTGGGTTGGGTGATCGAGCAGAGCGACCCGGCGTGTGTGGCCTTCTCGTCCGACTACCCGCACCACGAGGGCACCGACGATCCCATCCGTCGCTTCGAGGCATCGATGACCCGCACCACCGCGGCGCACAAGGACCTGTTCTACGCGGGCAACGGCCGCCGCCTCCTCGGCGTCTGAGCGACCCCGGTTCTCACCCGGCTCTCACGCCACTCCAGTATCTCGTTCACGGCCCGGCCACACACTGCCTGTCGTCCCCCTTACGAACAGGAGCAGTGATGAACGAGCAGAATGAGAATGTCGAGCCGAACGAGAACCTCGAGCCGAGCGATGCCGACGGCGCAGCCGCCGACGCGATCGACGCGACGGCCGACGAGGTGATCGAGCTTCCCGAGATCGTCGAGGCCACCACCGATGACGAGATCGTCGAGGTCACCGCCATCGCCGACGACGAGGTGACCGCTGACGACGAGGCGACCGCTGACGCAACGGCGCAAGCCCCCGCCGTCGACGCGCCCGGCGTCGAGGCACCCGCGGCCGACACGGCCACGTCGACCGACAAGGCGAAGCGGCGCGTCGGTCGACTCGCTGCAGTGGCAGCCATCGCGGCGCTGCTCGGCATCGCCGGTGGTGCCGGCGCGATGGCCCTGCTCGGCGACGGCGGGCACGGACGCGGTGGCCACGGCGGCCGCGGTGACAGCCACCAGATGGAGGCCGGCGGGCGCGGCGAGGGGCACGGCGGCGGCCATCACGGTGCCGACGACGGCCAGGACTGACGCCGCACGCCCCTGCCTGACAGATTGTGGCGGAGCATCTGCCAGAATTGTCGCCATGACCGTCCCGCCCAGCGTGCGCACCCCCGACTCGAACTTCGATCACCTCGAGGGGTTCCCCCACCCTCCTCGGTACGTCGACCTCGACGGTCTGCGGATGCACTACGTCGACGTCGGCCCGGCCGACGGACCGCTGCTGCTGATGGTGCACGGCATGCCCACCTGGGCCTACCTCTACCGCGACGTCATCGCCACCATGGCTGCGGCCGGGTGGCGATGCATCGCGGTCGACCACATCGGGTTCGGCCGCTCCGACAAGGTGACCGACGAGTCGTGGTACTCCATCGCTCGGCACACGGCCAACCTCACCCGCTTCATCGAGACACTCGACCTGCGCGACATCACCCTGATGGTGCAGGACTGGGGCGGGCCCACCGGTCTCGCCCAGTACGCCGCGATGCCCGAGCGGTTCGTGCGGCTGGTCATCATGAACACCTGGCTGCACCACGCCGACTACGAGTACTCGCCGGGCGTCCAGCAGTGGATCGCGCAGTGGGTGCCGGGTGGTCTGTTCGAGGCATCGATCCCCGACACATTCACGCTGGGCGGCCTGATGGCCATGGCCACCGACCGCATCTCACCGCAGGACTCGATCTTCGTCGCCATCAGCGGCGGCACGCCCGAGTACCACGGCGATGCCGGTGCGGTGCAGCGCGCCTACGACGCGCCCTTCGCCGGCCTCGGGAGGGCGGGCATCGCCGGGCCGCGCCGGTTCCCGATGTGCATCCCCCACCACGACCCGGTGGCCGGCAACGCCGCCGCGCAGGAGCAGCACTTCGCCGCGGTGAACGGCACCTCGCTGCCGGTGCACTTCATCTGGGGCGAGGCCGACACCGTGTTCACCGAGGCGTGGGGCCGGGCATGGGCCGCGATGATCCCGCACGCCACCTACGACGGCTTCGCCGACGCACGGCACTTCCTGCAGGACACCCACGGCGAGCGACTCGCCACCGCCCTGCTGCGCCGTATCGGCTGAGCCGACCCGCCCGGGCTACCCGCGGCCCGGACCGGTTACCCGGCCCAGTTACCCGGCGTCGCCGACGCGCACGCTGTCCACACCATCGGTCGCGGTGACCGACACGCAGATGCTGGCGAGGGTGCGCTCCTCGTCGTACGGCCACGGGCGGCCGCGGTGCAGCGTGGCTCGCTCGTCCCACACCAGCACATCACCCGGCTGCCAGGCATGGGTGTACACCCGTTCGGGCTGGGTGCAGAACCCGATCAGGTCGTCGACGAGCTGCTGCGCCTCGTCGTCGGGCAGGCCGTTCACCCCGAAGGTGTGCGACGCCAGGTACAGCGCGCCCTGGCCGTTCACCGGGTTCACCCACACCGATTTCCAGGCCTGGTCGGGGAAACGCTCCCGGTGCCGCTCGACCAGTACCGGCGACAGGTCGCGGCGCGAGTGCGCCAGCCGATGCCGGAACACCGCACCGTCAACCCTGGCCCGCAGCCCGGCGGGCAGGTCGCGCCACGCAGCGCGGGTGGAGCACAGCTGTGTCTCGCCGCCGGTGCTGCTGAGCACGCGCGCGGCCAGCACGTTGGCCAGGGCGGGTACCGGCAGGAAGATGCTGTCGGTGTGCCACAACTGGTTGCCCATCAGGTCGAGGGTGAGCAGGTCGTCGGGCGGGGCCACCGTGCCGTCGTCGCGCAGGTTGCTCACGTTCGCCATGCGCGGCGTGTCGCCCATCGTCCCGTACGAGCGGTCCTCCACCGGGCCGAACAGCGCACCGAAGCGCAGGTGCGCCGCATCGTCGAGCGACTGACCGCGGAACAGCAGCAGCGAGTGCTCTTCGAACGCGGCGCGCAGTGCCGGATAGAGATGCGTGGGCGCGACCTCGCGCATGTCGACGCCGTGCACCTCCACCCCGAAATCGGGGTGGAGCGGGGTGAGCGTCAGCGCCTCGTGGCTCACGGCCGCAGGTGCACCTTGATGGCACCGCTCGCCCGGTCGGCCGACACCCGGAACGCCTCGGCCGCGTCGTCGAGCGAGAAGGTGTGCGTCACCAGCGTGTCGGCCACGCTGTGGTCGGTGGCCAGCAGGTCGGCGGCTTCGCGGAAGTCGTCGTGGTCGTCGGCGTGCGAGTAGCCCATCGCCGGCACCAGCGACACTTCCTTGAACAGCATCGTGTTGCCCATGTGCACCGGCCCCCAGATCATGCCGAACTCGAGCACCGTGCCGCCGGGCTGCGCCGCCGCGAAGCAGGCGTCGACGGTCTGCTGTGTGCACACCGCGTCGAACACCACCGGGTACGCGGAGTCGACCGGGCGATCGACCACGTGCGCGCCCAACGCTTCGGCGGCAGCGATCTGGTGCGGGTGGCGGGCGACGATGTGGGCCTCGACACCCCGGGCCCGCAAGGCGACGACTGTGAGCAGCCCGATCGACCCGGCACCCACCACCAGGGCGGTGCTGCCCGGCTGCGCCTTCGCCCGGCGAACACCGTGCCAGGCGATGGCCAGCGGCTCCACCAGCGCTGCGTCGGTCTCGCGGGCGCCTGCCGCCATGGGGTACACCCGCTGCGGATCGACGTCGACGAACTCGGCCAGGCCACCGTTCACCGCCACGCCGTAGGCGGTGCTCCAACTGAGGCGGCACCCGTTCTGCACGCCGGTGGTGCAGGGCACGCAGGTGCCGCACTCGCCCGTCGGGCGAACCGCCACCAACCGGCCGTCGGGTAGATAGCCGCCGAACTCGTGCCCCAGCGCGAACCCGCGCAGCCCGGCAGCCACCATGTGGTGATCGCTGCCGCAGATGCCCGCCTCGGCAACCCGCACCCGGGTGGGGCCGGCCGGCGGCGTGTCGATGTCGACGACCACCACCGCGCCGTCTTCGGGCACCACCGCTCGCATTGCTCGACCTTAGAGCGCGGGGCCGTTCCAGGGAACGGATGGCGTCGCGTCTCTTCGTTGCGGTGGAGGGCGATGAGTACGGTCTGGAAGGCTCGCCACACGAGGAGCGAGGCCCCGGCCGTGCAGGTCGCGCCGCAGCAGCGCGCAGAGGGAGACGACGATGACGAAGATCACGCTTCTGGACGGAGGCATGGGGCAAGAGCTCGTGGCGCGCTCGGGCGACGAGCCGACGTCGCTGTGGGCGACACGGGTGATGATCGATCATCCCGGCATGGTGCGGGCGATCCATGAGGACTACTTCGCCGCAGGCGCAACGGTGGCGACGACCAACACCTATGCCACCCACCACGACCGGTTGGAGCGGTTCGATCTGGACCACCTGTTCCACGCGCTCCACCTGCGGGCGTTGGTCGAAGCGCATGAGGCGCGCGGCACGCGGGCGGCGCGGATCGCAGGGTCGATCGGGCCGCTGAAGGCGAGCTACCGACCCGATCTGGCCGATCCGGTGGAGGTCGCCGCGCCGAAGTACGCCGAGGTGGCGCGGATCCTGGGGCCGCATGTCGACATGATCCTGTGCGAGACGATGGCTTCCTTGGCGATGGCCGAGGCCGTGGCACAGGGGGCGCAGGTGTCGGGCAAGCCGATCTGGCTGTCGGTTTCGGTCGATGATCAGGACGGGACGAAGCTGCGCTCCGGCGAGCCTGTCGCTGATCTGGCCGGGGTCGTCGCGCAGTATCCCGTGACGGCGGTGCTGGCCAATTGCTCGGTCCCCGAGGCGATGGCGGCGGCCCTGCGGGAACTGCGCGGGCTGGGCCTGCCGTTCGGGGCCTACGCCAACGGGTTCACGCACATCAGCGACGACTTCCTGAAGGACGCACCGACGGTCAAGGAACTAACTCATCGCGAGGACCTGACGCCCGAGAAGTACGGCGATTTCGCCATGGCCTGGGTCGACATGGGGGCGACGATCGTGGGGGGCTGCTGCGAGGTGGGGCCGTCCCACATCACCCATCTGGCCGGACGGTTGCGCGCCGCAGGACACGAGATCGTCTGACCTCGACGAACACCCGCCGATGGCTCGGCTCGGTTCAGCCGAGTCCGAGAACGGCAACGAGCGCCTCGTCGACGGACCACATCTCCGCCACAGTGAGCCTGCCAACGCGACGCCCGAGCCGTTGAACGTCCACCGCACCCAACTGCTCGACCAGAACTCTCGTCAACTCTCCGGCCACCTCGACCTCCGGGCGGAACGACGCAGGCTTCGCACTGCGAGAGGTCGGAGCGACGACCACCACCGAACGCGGCAACATCGCATCGGACTGGACCACGATCCCGAAACGCTCACCCCGCTGCTCGTGGCCAACGCCCTTGGGCACCTTGAAGCGATGGACGTCACCCCGCTGCACGCATCGACTCCATCAGCGATGCCACGGCCAGCATCTCTTCCCGGTCAGCCTCGTCGGCCTCGAGCGCAGCCACTTCTGCTGCCAGCTGGCTGCGCCGGCGCATCCGATCGGCCGAGGCGAGCAACGAGGAGCGGATCGCTTCGGACCGGCTCAGACCGGTCGACTCCAAGAGCCGCAACGCTCGCTCCGCCTCGTCGTCCAATCGCACCGAGATCGCCTTTGCCATGGGCCAAGTATGACGCAACGTGATACATCTCACAACCAGACCCAGGCGGCACGCACCGGGTCAGAGTGCGGCGAGGGTGTCCCAGACCTCGTCGGGGATCGGTGCTGCTGCGGCCACGACGTCGGCCTGCACCTCGGCGGCCGAACGCGCCCCCACCACCACGGCACTCACCGCCGGGTGTCGCAGCGCGAACTGCAGCGCGGCTGCGGTGAGCGACACGCCCCGCTCGCCACATGCCTGCGCCATCGCCCGCGCCCGGGCGACCAGCGCCGCTGGAGCACTGGCGTAGTCGTAGGTGGTGTTGTGCTCGGGGTCGGCGAGCAGGCCGCTGTTGAACACACCGCCCAGCACCACGCCCACACCTCGCTCGGCGCAGTGGGGCAGCAGCACGTCGGCACCGCTGCGGTCGAGCAGGCTGTAGCGGCCGGCCAGCAGCACGCAGTCGAGATCGACCCGGTCGACGAAGCGGTCGAGCATCTGCCACTGGTTCATCCCGCACCCGACGGCACCGATCACCCCCTGGTCGCGCAGTTCGATCAGCGTGGGGAACGCGCCGGTGAGCGCCTCGTGCTCGTGGTCGTCGGGGTCGTGCACGTGCACCACGTCGATCCGGTCGAGGCCGAGGCGGGTGAGGCTCTCGTCGATGGATCGCAGCACGGCATCGCGCGAATAGGCGAACACCGGGTCGAGGTTCGGTACGTCGACGAAGATCGTGTCGAGCGCAGTACTCGGCGGCGGTTCGCGCAGCAGTCGGCCCACCTTGGTGCTCAGCACGAACTCGTCACGCGGTCGCTTCGCCAGGGCCGCGCCGAGGCGCCGCTCCGACAGGCCGTTGCCGTACAGCGGGGCCGTGTCGAAGAACCGCACCCCCGCATCCCACGCCGCATCCACGGTGGCAGCCGCGTCGTCGTCGCTGATCGCGCTGAACAGGTTGCCCAGCGGCGCACAGCCGAGGCCGAGAGGCGTGATGGGATTCAGTCGCGCCATTCCGAACCGGTGGGATAGGTGAGCGCAGCGATCGACTCGGCGTGCATCTCGATCGAGTAACCGGGCGCCTCGGGCACCAGGTACCGGCCGCCGCGCACCACCGGTGGGTGGATGAAGTGCTCGTGCAGGTGGCTGGCGTACTCGGTGGTGCGGTCGGCCAGGCTGCCGCTCACGCACAGGTAGTCGATGACCGAGATGTGCTGCACGTACTCGCACAGGCCGATACCACCGGCGTGCGGGCACACGGGCACGTCGAACGCCGCAGCCAGCAGCAGCACGGCCAACACCTCGTTCAGGCCACCGAGGCGGCAGGCATCGAGCTGGCAGTAGTCGATCGCCTCGGCCTGCATGAGTTGCTTGAAGATCACCCGGTTGGCGGCGTGCTCGCCGGTGGCCACCTTGATCGGCGCCACACCACGACGGATGGCTGCATGGCCCAGCACGTCGTCGGGGCTGGTGGGCTCTTCGATCCAGCGCAACCCGAAGCCCTGCAGGTGACCCATCCACTCGATGGCCTCGGGCACCTCCCACACCTGATTGGCGTCGGCCATCAGTTGGATGCCGTCGCCGAGTTCCTCGCGCATCACCTCGCAGCGGCGGATGTCGCTCTCGACGCTCACACCCACCTTCGTCTTGAAGCTCTTCCATCCATCGGCCCGCATCGTGCGGCACAGGTCGCGCACCTGCTGCTCGCTGTAGCCCAGCCATCCGGCGGAGGTGATGTAGGCCGGGTAGCCGTCGCGCCGCAGCTCGGCCAGGCGCTGCTGCTTGCCGGGCTGCTGACGCTGCAGCAGTTCGAGCGCTCGGTCGTGGGGCAGCACGTCGCGCAGGTAACGGAAGTCGATGCAGTCGAGGAACTGCTCGGGCGACAGCTCGGCCACCAGCTGCCACACCGGCACGCCACGCTCCTTGGCCCACAGGTCCCACACGGCGTTCACCAGCGCCGCGGTGGCCAGGTGGATGACACCCTTGTCGGGGCCCAGCCAGCGCAACTGCGAGTGGTTGGTCACCTGCCGCCAGAACGCACCCATGTCGTCGACGATGTCGGACAGGCGGCGGCCCGTCACCAGCGGTGCCAGCAACTCGATCGCGGCGCAGCACAGGTCGTTGCCCTGGCCGATGGTGAACGTCATCCCGTGGCCCTGGTGCGCGCCGTCGGTGTGCAGCACCACGTATGCAGCCGAGTAGTCGGGGTCGGTGTGCACGGCGTCGGAACCGGCGAGCGTGCGCGAGGTGCGCGCCCGCAGGTCGTGCGTGGTCACGTGCGTGATGATGGTCATGCGGTCCCCCTCGTCCGACCCGTGCACGCTACGGGTACCCGCGTCGAGCCTGCAAGGATCGCGGAGAGCACGACGAGGGAGGCAGTCGCGATGGGGCAACGAGTGGTGTTGGTGACCGGTAGTGCCGGCGGTATCGGTGCCGTCACGGCCGACCTGTTCCGCGAGCGCGGCGACCTGGTGGTGGGCCTCGACCTCGCCAACGGGTTCGACATCACCGATCGCGCCGCCTGCGAACAGGCCGCCACCGAGGCCGTGCAGCAGCACGGGCGCATCGACGTGCTGTGCAACATCGCCGGGGTCGGCGCGGTGGGCGACGTGGTGGCCGCCACCGAGGCCGAGTGGCAGCACGTGTTCGGTGTGAACGTGTTCGGGCTCGCCAACATGAGCCGGGCGGCGCTGCCCACCATGCGTGCCGCGGGCAGTGGCGCCATCGTGAACGTGTGCTCGGTTGCAGCGGCGGTCGGCCTGGTCGAGAGGGCGGTGTACTCGGCCTCGAAGGGCGCAGTGCTGGCGCTCACCCGGGCGATGGCGGCCGACGAGGTGCGCCACGGCGTGCGGGTGAACTGCGTGTCGCCCGGCACCGTGTCGAGCCCGTGGGTCGAGCGGCTCGTCGCCGCCACGGCCGAACCCGACCGCACTGCGGAGGCGCTCCGCCGGCGGCAACCGCTCGGCCGACTGGTGAGTTGCGACGAGGTCGCCGAAGCGATCTGGTACCTGGCCGCCCCCACCACGTTCACCACCGGCGCCGACTTCCTGCTCGACGGTGGCATCACCGGCGTCCGCCTGGTCGACTGACGAGAGGACGGCGGTCATGACCCTGCGCGTCGCCCTGGTGGGCGGTCCGATGTACGACCACCTCTATCGCGTGTTCACCGACGCAGGCATCGACGTGGAGGTGGTGGTGCACGCCGACCACCCCACGCTGAACCGCACCGTGGCCGACATGCTGGCCGCCGGCGAACGCATCGACCTGCTGGCCACCCACGCCAAGTACGCACCGTCGCAGGCGCAGTGGCTGCGCCCGCTCGACGACCTGGTCGACCACGACGCGCTCGGTGCGCTGGCCCCGCTCGCCGTCGACCTGTGCCGCTTCGCCGACACGCTGTGGTGCGTGCCCCGGTTGATCGACGTGCGCGTGCTGTGGGTGCGCAGCGACCGTGTGGCGTCGCCGCCCGACACCTGGGCCGACCTGCTGCGCAGCGACACGGTGTTCGGGTTCCCGGGCCGCGAGTCGGGCCTGTTCGGCACGTTCTTCGAACTCGTCGCCGGCGCGGGCGGCGAACTGTTCGACGCCGACGGCACCCCCACGATGGAGACACCCGAGGCGGTGGCCGCGGTGGAGACCCTGGTGGCCCTCGCCCGCCGGGCGCCGGCCGACCTGCCCGACTGGCACTACGACCAGGTCGATGCCGCATTGCTCGACGGCCGCGTCGACGCCGCCGCCGCGTGGCCCGGTGGATGGGGTCCGATCTCGCGCTCGCCCATCGCCGAGCACCTCACACCGCAGCTCTATCCCGCCGGGCCGAACCGCCGGGTCAGCTACTCGGGGTGTCACGCCTGGGCGATCCCGCGCACCTGTGGCGACCTCGACGGTGCCCTGGGACTGCTGCATCTGCTGATCGGCGGCGACGCCCAGCGGCTCGACGCCGAGGGCGGCAACATCTGCGCCCACGAAGCGGCCCTCGCCGCCGTCGAGCCGGTCGACGACACCGATCGTCGCCGCCTGCACATCACCCGCCGCACCATCGACGAGGCGATGATCTGCTACCCGCCGCTCGTGCGCTTCCCTGCGGTGGAAGACGCCGGGTGGAGCGCCATCCACGCCGCCCTCCAGGGCCGCATCGATGCACCCGCTGCGGTGCGGGTCATCCAGCAGCAGGCCGAGGCCGCGCTCCGTCAGGCCTGAAAGCGACCCTGCTCGTCGCAGGGCAGCTCGGCGCCGGGGTACTGCAGCGTGTACTTCGCCGCGTTGTCGGCCGCCACCCCGGCGATGACCGTGGGCTTCACCCGCACGATGCCGGTGAACGGCTCTTCGAGCTGCTCGGTCAGGAACAGGGTTCCGCCCAGCAGCGTGGCCATCCCGAGCCCCAGGCCCAGCAGTGCGCCGCGCCGCATGTCGGCCACGGCAAACGAGGTGAGCAACAGGACGACGCTGATGATCGAGATAACCATCAACGCGACGGTGAGCGCCGGCAGGTGCGGTGCCGCTTCGTACAGCCGGGTCGAGCGCGCCTCGGTCTGTGCCCGGTTCAACCCCACCACCTGGCCGACGATGGCGCCGGGGCCACTCAGCACCTCGGGCACGAGTTCGTTGAACTTCGCCTCCCACTGGTCGACGTCGACCGACGTGTCGCCATCGCGCATCGCCGGCCACTCGAGGTTCTCGACCGCCCGGGCGTAACACACCGAGGCCGCCTGCAGGTCTTGGCCGAGGCCATCGGGCAGCATGCTGGCACTGTCGAACATCGACGACACGGCGGTGGCCTCGGCGCTGGCGCTCTGCGTCGCCCGCTGGAAGGTCTGGGTGGCCTGGGCCATGACGAAGGCCGTGAGGAACACGGTCATCGTGAGGATGGGGCCGGTGAAGGCCTCGGTCTTCACGCCCTGGAAATCGCCCCCGAACATTCGCGAGGCGCGCGGTCGCAGCAAGAAGGTGCCCACCGGTACGGCCAGCAGTGCGGCGACGAATGCCCAGATCATGACGGTGCTCCTGTCGTGAGAACGGCGACCAGTGTTCTCCAGTCCCCTGGGCCCGGGCAAACCTGGCGATCGGTCAACTCGGCGAGTGTTCGACGATGAACGAGCGGAGTACGTCGAAGAAGGCGTCGGGCTCGTCGCGGAACACGCCGTGGCCCGAGCCGGCGAACCGCTCGAACCGCACCAGGTGCGGCGGCAGCGCGGCGGCGATGCGCTCGGCACCCACCATCGGCGTGACGGGGTCGAGTTCGCCGTGTGCGATCAGCACCGGCTCGCTCACTGCGGCCAACTCGGGCAGCAGGTTCATCGTGCGCATCTCACCGTGGTTGAAGTGGGTCATCACGGCGTTGTTGCCGATCGTGCGCCGGCTCAGGAAGTGGTTGCCGGGCGCCTGCGTGTACAGCGGGCCGCACACCATCACGTACTTCTTGGCGAGCGCGTCCATCGCCTCCTGCGACGGGGCTTCCCAGAACTCCCGTGCCACCGCTTCGGCCTCGGGGCCACCCAACCGACCGAAGGTGGCGTAGATGGCCTCGCGGTCCTTGAACGGAGCCGTGGAGAGGAAGATGTGGCCCGCCGCAAAGCCCGGATGACGCGCCGCCAACCGCTGGCTGACGAAGCCACCGAAGCTCAGCCCCAGCACGAACGGCCGCTCGATGCCCAGCGCCGCGCACAGGTCCACCACGTCGTCGGCCCAGGTGTCGAGGTACCACCGGTCGGGCGTCGAGCGATCGCTGCGGCCCTGCCCGCGGTGGTCGAGGTACAGCACCTGACAGGTGTCGGTCATGGCCGAGAACGCGGGCTTGAACCCGTTGTGATCGCCGCCGGGGCCGCCGTGCAGCAACACCAGCGTGGGGCGCTGGCGCATCGTGTCGCCGTCGGGCACCAGACCGAGCCCGTCGATGTCGAACCACAACTGCGTACCGTCTCCGAGGCGTACCTTCATGCGCTCACCCTAGGCATGCCGGCGGCGGCGCGCGTCTGGTGGTACGACTTGGACCGTGTGGTTGACTGTCGGGCAAACCGTGTTCGAGGGGACGACCGATGGGTGACCTGCCGCTGCTGACCACCGACCAGATGGCGTCGTTCGTGGCGCGCGGTTTCCTGCGCCTCGATGCCGTGGTGCCCGACGAGATCAACCAGCAAGCGCTCGCGGAACTGCCGGCGCTGTACCGCTCGTGGCTCGACGAGTTCCGCGGTGTCGCCGCGGGCCACGTGGCCGACCGCGACGGTTCCGAACTGCCCCGCTCGGGCACCCCGCTGCACGATGCGTACGCACCCGAGTCGGCGTTCGGGCGGATGGTGCGCGTGCCCGCCATCGCCGGCGCCATCGCCTCACTCGTCGGCTCGGCGCCCGTGGTCGACCACCACTTCGTGCACATCAAGACCGCCGGCGACCTCAACGCCCAGGGCCTGCACTGCGACGCCATCATCGACGAGGGGCTGGCCTTCGACATCCAGCTGTTCTGGTTCCCCCACGACGTCGCGCCGCGCGAAGGCGGCACCCGCTTCATTCCCGGCAGCCACCTCCGCCGGGTGAACATGGACGACGTCGCCCGCTACCACCACCTCGCGGGCGAGCAGTACTTCAGCGGCGATGCCGGCACCGTGGTGATCTTCCACCAGGGCCTGTGGCACGCCGGCGCACCCAACCACGGGAGCCGCGACCGGGTGATGGGCAAACTGCGCCTGAACCCCACCGAACCGCAGGTGCGGCTGTGGGACACCAGCGACCTCGCCACCCGCAACCGCGCCGACGACCACATGTTCGCCCGCATGGAGCCGGGCACGGTGGCCGCCGAACTGCGTCGCAGCGAGCCGTGGTACGAGCCGTCGGTGAACCGCCTCGAGACCGTGCAGCGCGCCACGCTCTGGCGCTATCTCACCGGCGACACCGGCTTCGACGTCGACTGGTACCTCACCCGCACCGAACGGCGCGCCGCGCTGGCACCGGCATGAGCGGCACCGGCATGGGCGACCGGCAGCAGGTGCTGATGCTGTGGCTGGCGAGTTCGTCGCTCGACAGCCGCGTGCTCGGCTGGAGCTTCTTCGACGGCGCCGACGGGGCCGGCCCCGGCCTGCACGACGACCCGCCCTACGCCACCGGAGTCGACGCGTTGCGCGACGGCTGGCGGCTCATCCAGATGTCGCCGCTCATCGCCCCGGTGCCGGGCCACGAGCGCGAGACCTCGTTCCTGAAGCACGAGTTCGTGTTCGAGCGGATGGTCACCGTCGGCTGACGGCTGACCGCTGACCGAGAGCGCCGGCGGCGCACGGCCCTCACGGGTGCAGTCGGCGCAGTTCGGGCTCGGGGTCGTGCAGCAGTTCGAACTCGGCGTCGAACCGCAGCGTGGCCCGCTGCTCGCTGTCGAAGCGCGGCCAACGCGCCTCACCGGTTGCGGCGAACGTGGTGATCTCGTCCGCGAAGCGGGCCGCCAGCACCGGCAGCTCCGCGCCGTCGCCCAACAGCATCTCGGCGCCCGGTGCGTGCACGTTGTCGAACGCAAACGGGATGTCGAGTGCATGTGCCGACCCGAGCATGCCGCCGAACGCCGGCGAGGCCCAGGTGAACCAGTACATCCAGGTGGGCGAGCCCGCTGCGGCCCGCGCCTCGGCGAGGCGCTGCGCCGGCCGACGGAACGTGGAGTCGGTCTGTACTGCGGCGATGCGGGCCACGGTCGATGCGCCGGGCCGGGCGGCTTCGTACACCGCCCGAGCGTTGTCGGCCTGTTCGCCGAACTGCTGCTCGAGGTACTCGATCCAACGGTCGTCGCCGGCGCTCGCCAACGTCTGGTCGAAGGCCAGGAACAGCAAGCTCTCGTCGCGGTTGGTGCCGATGCTCACCGGCACCGGGTTGGCCGCCGCCGTCGCGAGGATGTCGTCATGCAGGCCGGCACCACCCGCTGCGGGGCTGAACATGTCGTAGCCCGTGTTCGGCATCGCCATCACCTCGGCCTGCGCAGCGAGAAGGCTGTCGATCGGCAGGCTGCGTGCCTCGTCGAGGCCTGCCACACCGGCAGCGGCGAAGAAGGCCGCCGCCCACTCGTCGGCCCGTTCGAGCGTGCGCAACTGGTTGATCGACGGGCTCATCGCCCACACCCGGTGGAACAGCCCGGCCGCCGCGGGTGCGGCCAACAGCGACAGCACCGCCGAACCACCTGCCGACTCGCCGAAGATGGTCACGTTGCCGGCGTCGCCGCCGAACGCACCGATGTGGCGCTGCACCCACTCGAGCGCGCAGATCTGGTCGAGCGTGCCCCAGTTGCCGCCGCCGATGAAGCCGAGCGCGCCGAGGCGGTAGTTGATCGTCACCACCACTGCGCCGCGGGCTGCCAGTCGGCTGCCCTCGTACCAGGCGATCGACCCTGCGCCGTTCAGGTAGGCGCCACCGTGGATCCACACCAGCACCGGCAGGTCCGCACCGGGCTGCGCGTCGGCGGGGGCGAACACGTCGAGGAACAGGCAGTCCTCGTCCATCGACGACGTCTCGATGCCCAGCAGCCGTTCCAGCATCCCGGGCACCTGCGGGCACACCGGACCCGAAGCACCAACGACTCCCGCCTCGGGGTCGAACGGCACCAGCACGGGCGGCTCGAAGCGGGCTGCGGTGGCGAAGCGGATGCCGCGGTGCGATCGGACGTCGGAGGTCATCGCCGCACAGTAGGCACGCCGTGCCCGGTTCGCAGTGCCCGGCGCCGCCCCGGTCGCCCGGAACAGCCCTCGGTACACTCGCTCCGCATGGTGCCAGCGACGCCGCTCGAGTCGATCCTGTCGCTGGTCGATGCACGGCGCCACGAACCGATCACCGTGGTGGGCATCGGCGGTTGCGGCGGTGCAGGGAAGTCCACCCTCGCCCGGCATCTGGCGGAACGGGTAGAGGGCGCTCAGATCGTGGCGACCGACGAGTTCTGGACGGGGTCGTCGTTCGACCTCGGGCATCTGCGGGCCGCCGTGCTCGACCGACTGCTGGCGGGTTCGGTCGCCGAGTTCGACTCGTGGAACTGGGCGACCAAGACGCTGCTTCCCGGCCGCCGGGTGCGCCCCGAGGGCCTCGTCGTCGTCGAGGGCGTCTGCGCGCTCCATCAGATGTTCCGCGCCGACCTCGCCGTGCGGGTGTGGGTCGATGCACCTCCCGCTGTCCGCCTCGAGCGCGGCGTGGCTCGCGACGGCGAGGCGTCGCGAGCCACGTGGGAGACCGTGTGGATGCCGAACGAGCTGGCCTACATCGAACGCGACGACCCTGTCTCGTGCGCCCACCTCGTCGTCGACGGCACTGCGCCATTCGGCTGAACCCGCTCTGAGCGAGTCGATCGAGCGTCAGCGCGCAGCGATCCGTCGGGCGAGGTCGTCGTACAGGTCGTCCGCGTCAGCCACGACGACACCTCGCGACTCGAACCAGGTGCAGATGTTGTCGCAGTCGCGCCGCAGGTACTCGAAGCCGCGCGGGTTGGCCACCACGTCGACGGCTTGGGGCAGATCGATCAACACCAGTCGGCCGTCGTGCACCAGCACGTTGTAGGCCGACAGGTCGCCGTGGGCGTAGCCGGCCTCGGCCAGCACCCGCAGGCCCTCGACGAGTTGGCGATACAGCTCGGTTGCCTCCGGAGGCGACGCGTGCACCTGGGCGAGTCGCGGTGCCGCCACGCCGTCGTCGGAGCCGATGAACTCCATCATCATCTCCGTGCCGTCGAGTTGCACCGGGTACGGAACCGCAGCGCCCGCCGACCACAGCCGGCCGAGTACCGCGAACTCGGCGAGCGCCCACTGCCCGGCGATGATCTCCTTGCCGAATGCGGTGCGCGTCGCAACTGCACGCGTCTCGCGGCTCTTCTTCAACCGCCGGCCCTCCAGATACCCGGCGTCTCGGTGGAACATCCGGTGTTCGGCGCTGCGGTACTGCTTCACCGCCAACAGGCAGGTCTGCCCGGTGTCGACTGCGACGCGCCGCAGCAGCGACACGTCGGCCTCCTTCCCGGTCTTCATCACGCCGAGGTCGTCGTCGACCGCCTTCGGGTCGCGCACCACCCACTCGGGCACCGGTTGCGGGCCCTTGGTGGCACTTGGGTAGGTCGACCAGTTCGGTTCGTCGAGCGGGTCATCGGGAGGGTCATCGGGAGGGTCGCGCCGATCGGGTCGTGCGTCGATCGCGTCGTCGGGTTGCCATCCGTCGTCGTCGAAACGACGCGAGCGCGGACGGTTGCTGCGGGGTGCAGCCATGGTGGGTATCTCCTGGGAACGATGCACCGGGAGGGGTCGGGCAGGTACTGCGCGACGCCAGGGATCAGCCGATGCGGGGGCGTGCAAGGGTGGAGAGTCGGTTGACAGCAGTCATGTCGCTCTTCCTCCCTTCTGCGCCGCAGCGCGCTCGATCGCTCGACCGTGACCGTAGGCCCCAGCCGACATCGGCACAAGCGATTATCGGCGGCCTCACGAACCCGCGACGGGCGTGGAGTCGACCCGATCCGGTGGTCAGATCCGAAGTCCCTTCGACGATCGTCGTTATGATCCCGCGATGCGGATCGGGATCGTCGGTGGCGGAATCGGTGGTTTCTCGGCGGCGCTGTCGCTGGCCCGGAGCGGTCACGACATCTCCGTGTTCGAACGTGCCGCGTCGCTGAGCGAGGTGGGCGCCGGCGTTCAGATCAGCCCAAATGCATGGCGGGTGCTGCACTGGCTCGGCCTGGGCGACGAGTTCGCCGACATCGCCGTGCTGCCGACCCGAGTGGTGCTCCGCCGCTGGGAGGACGACAGCATCATTCGCGCCAACGACCTCGACGCAGAGATCACGGCCACGTGGGGCCTGCCCCTGGCCAGTGTGGCGCGCACCGACCTCATCGAGATGCTCGGTGCCGCCGTGTCGGCAGTGCCGAACATCTCGGTGCACTACGGGCGGCGCGCGGCAAGCGTCGAGCCCCTCGCCGATCATTCGACCGTGGTGTTCACCGATGGAGCGACAGCGAGCTTCGATGTGGTCGTCGGCGCCGACGGCATCCACTCGGTGGTGCGGTCGGGCGTGGGCGGTGCCGACGCTGCGCGCTTCAGCGGCTCGGTGGCGTATCGAGCGCTCGTGCCACGCGAGCGGGTCGAGGACCTCCCGGTGGAGACCACGAACCGGCTCGGACCCGACAGCCACGTGGTGAGCTACTTCATCGGGCGCAACCGCAGCCACCTGAACCTGGTGTGCATCACGCCGGAGGACACCTGGACCACCGAGTCGTGGACCGAGCCGGGCACCCTCGACGATCTCCGCGCGCGGTTCGCGGGCTGGTCGCCACAGCTGCAATCGATCCTGGACCGCGTGGACGAGCCGGTGTTCCGCTGGGCCCTCTACGACCGAGAGCCCACGGCGCAGTGGGGAGTCGGCACGACCACGCTCCTCGGGGACGCCTGCCATCCGATGCTGCCGTTCATGGCGCAGGGGTCGTGCCAGGCCATCGAGGACGCTGCGGTGCTGGGGCGCTGCCTGGCGGACGTCGACGCGGCGAGCGGCGCGGCGGCGCTCCGTCGTTACGAGTCGACTCGTCAGGCACGTACGGCGCAGATCCAGACCACTTCGTTCGGGAACCGCGACCTGTTCCACATGCCCGACGGGCAGATGCAGCGCGAGCGTGACGAATTCCTCGCCCTCGGGATCGGCGGACTGTCCATTCTCGACTGGGTCTACAGCTACGACCCCGT
>JBIIDH010000063.1:0-20446 GCA_044238435.1 Ilumatobacteraceae bacterium
TCGACAGCGTGTGGGTGATGGACCACTTCTACCAACTGCCCATGCTGGGCAAGCCCGAGCAGGAGATGTTCGAGTGCTACTCGCTGCTCACCGCGCTGGCCGCCCGCACCAGCAAGGTGCGCCTCGGGGCGATGGTGGGTGGCATGACGTACCGCAACCCGGCGTTCCTGGCCAAGACCGTCACCGGCCTCGACGTCATCTCCCGTGGCCGGGCCATCTGGGGCATCGGCGCCGGCTGGTTCGAGATGGAGCACAACGCGTACGGCTACGAGTTCGGCACGTTCACCGACCGCTTCGAGAAGCTCGAAGAAGGGCTGCAGATCGTGAAGAGCATGTTCGTGAACGAGCGCACCACGTTCGCCGGGAAGTGGTTCCAGGTCACCGACGCGCTGAACGTGCCGAAGCCGGTGCAGGCCGGTGGCCCGCCCGTGCTCATCGGCGGCAGCGGTGAGAAGAAGACCCTGCGCATGGTCGCCCAGTACGGCGACGCCTGCAACGTGTTCGGCGATGCCGCCACGGTGCGACGCCTGATGGACGTGCTCGACGGTCACTGCGAGCGCCTCGGCCGCGACCCGGGCGAGATCTGCCGCACCCGCCTCGGCACACTGGTGGTGGGCCGCACGATGGAGGAGGCCGAGGCCAAGGTGAGCGCCCGCTTCGGCGGCGGCAGCCTCAGCGACATGCCCGCCGACATCCAGGCCCGCCTGCGCGCCATGTTCATCATGGGTGATGCCGCCGCCGTGCAGGCACAGGTGCAGGAACTGCTCGACGCCGGCCTCGACGGCATCGTGTTCAACATGCCCGACGCCCACGACGTCGAGTCGGTCGAACTGGCCGGCGAGATCCTCCGGCCGCTGCTCGGCTGACCGTCGATGGAGATCGTCAGCCCGTCGAACCGCGTGCTCGGCACGTGCCACCACGACTGCCCCGACAGTTGCGGCTGGCAGGTGGAAGTGCGCGACGGCACCGCCGTGTCGATGCGCGGCAACCCCGCCCACCCCTACAGCCAGGGCGAGTTGTGCCCGAAGGTGAACCGCTTCCTCGACCGCGTGTACAGCCCGATGCGTGTCACCACGCCACTGCGGTGGGTGGGCGCGAAGGGCGAGGGTCGCTTCGAGCCGATCTCGTGGGACGACGCCCTGGCCGAGATCGCCACCCGCTTCCGGCACATCATCGACACCGACGGCCCCGGCGCCATCGTGCCGTACACCAGTGCCGGCAATCAGGGCCTGCTCGCGCTGTTCTTCGGTGAACGCCTGTGGAACCACCTCGGCGTGGCCGCCACCTCGGGCGCGCTGTGCGGGCTCACGGCGGGGGCGGGGGCAGCAGCCACCAACGGCACCGGCAAGGCGCTCGACCCCAGCGAGATGCGCCACTCGAAGCTGATCATCCTGTGGGCCACCAACACCCGGCTCACCAACCGCCACCTGTGGCCGGTGGTCGAAGCCGCCCGTCGTGAGGGGGCGCAGGTGGTGGTGATCGACCCCATCCGCACCATCACCGCCGACTCGGCCGACTGGTTCCTGCAGCCCCTGCCCGGCACCGACGTGGCGCTGATGCTGGCGATGATGCACGTGTTGGTGCGCGACGACCTGCTCGACCACGAGTGGATCGCGGCGCACACCGAGGGATTCGACGAACTGGCCGCGCACGTGGCCGACTGGACGCCCGAGCGGGCAGCTTCGGTCACTGGCCTGGATGCCGCCGACATCGAGCGATTGGCCACGCTGTACGGCACCATCCGGCCGGCGGCCATCCGCACCCTCATCGGCGGCGAACACCACGAGCACGGCGCCATGTTCTTCCGCACCCTCGCCTGCCTGCCTGCGCTGGTGGGCGCGTGGCGCGACCTCGGCGGTGGCTTCGCCCGCAGCGTGGGCGTGTGGTGCGACGCAGCCGTCGACTTCACGGCGCTCACACGACCCGAGCTGGGCGCCGGTCGACTGCGGCGCGATCTGCCGATGGTGCGCATGGCCGAGTGGCTGAACGACCCGGCGCCGTACGGCGGGCCGCCCGTGCGCGCCCTCGTGGCCGTAGGCGTCAACGCCGTGGTGTCGGTGCCCAATGCCGCGGCCGTCGCACGCGGCCTGCAGCGCGACGACCTGTTCACGGTCGTGCACGAGCAGTTCCTCACCGACACCGCGCGCTACGCCGACATCGTGCTGCCCGCCACCACCCACATCGAAGCCCTCGATGTGGTCACCTCGTGGGGTCATCTGCAGATCGGGTGGAACGAGGCCGCCATCGCACCGGTCGGCGACGCCGTCAGCAACAGCGAACTCCACCGCCGCCTCGCCGCCGCACTCGGCTGCACCGAACCGGCACTGTTCGACGACGACCTCACGGTGCTGCGCGACATCCTCCCCGGCATCGACCTCGAGCACTTGCGTGCCGACGGATTCGTGCGGGCCCCTGCCTACCCAGCCGAGGGTCGCCCGTGGGCCGACGGCGGCTTCCCCACCGCCAGCGGCAAGGTCGAATTGGCCAGCGACGCACTCGCCGCACGCGGGCTGCCACGCCTGCCCACGTACACCCCGGCCAACGAGTCGATGGGCAGCGAGGCTGCGGTGCGCTTCCCCTTCGCCCTGCTCACCCCCAAGCAGCATGTGCGCTTCCTGAACTCCAGTTACTCGCACCTCCCCAAGCACGCTGGGGCCGAAGGTGGGCCCTACGTCGAGATGGTGGCCGCAGACGCGACCGGTCTCGGTGTGGTCGACGGCCAGACCGTGCGGGTGCACAACGACCGCGGCGAGTTGAAGGTCCCTGTGAAGGTGACCGAACGCCTCCGCCAGGGTGTGGTGGCCATCCCGTGGGGGTGGTGGGGCACCAGCCATGCCGACGGCATCGGCGCCAACGCCCTCACCAACGACACCCTCACCGACTGGGGCGGCGGCGTTGCCTACAGCGACACCCTCGTCGCCATCACCCCCACCTGAGCCGAACCGAGCGCACCGGCCCGAGCCCACCGGCCCGAGCACGGATATGCGGGCCGACCAGCGCAGATGCACCGGGGTAGCCTTGGCCCATGGCCGGCGATCTCATCTACGCATTCCGGGTGATGCGCCTGCCGTTGCTCGACGCCGGTGGCTCGCCCATCGGCCGACTCGAAGACATCGTCGTCATCCCGCCCCAGGGGGGTGCCGCGCCACGGGTGCTCGGCTTCGTCGCGCTCAGCCAGCGCCGCCGCATCTTCGTCAACATCGGCCGCATCGGCACCCTCGACAGCGACGGTGCCCGCCTGCGCAGCTGGGACGTCGACCTCAACCCGTTCAAGTCGCGCTCGGGCGAGGTGCTCATCGGTCGCGATCTCATCGACAGCCGAGTGGGCGACGAGACCGTCAGTGATGTGGCGCTCGAGCCGGGCGGCGACGGACGCCAGACCTGGTGGGAGATCAGCAAGGTGCGCCTCGCCCGGCGCACAGCACTGCGCCGCCGCCCCAGCTACCGACTGCTCGACTACGACGAGGTGCCCGGCCTGTTCGGCGCCTCGGCCGGCAACGAGATCGCCGTCGAAGCAGCACGCCTGCGCGACATGCACCCCAGCGACGTGGCTGCAGTCGTACGCGGCCTGCCCCTCACCCAGCGCAAGCAGTTGGCTGCGGTGATGGACGACGAACGGCTCGCCGACCTGCTCGAGGAACTGCCAGAGAGCGAACAGTTGCGCATCATCGAAGGCCTCGACCTCGAACGCCTCGCCGACGTGCTCGAGGAGATGGAGTACGACGACGCGGCCGACCTGTTGGCCGAGATGCCCGGCGAACAGCGCACCCGGGTGCTCGACGCGATGGACGACGAAGACGCCGACGTGATGCGTCGCCTCCTCGCCTACGACGAGGGCACCGCCGGCTCGCTGATGACCCCCGACATCATCGTGCTCGGCCCCACCGCCACGGTCGCCGAGGCGCTGGCCGAGGTGCGCGACCCCGAGTGGCTCGTCAGCATCGCCGCCCAGGTGTTCGTGGTGCAGCCGCCGTACAAGGCCCCCACCGGCACCTACCTCGGTGTCGTGCACTTCCAGCGCCTGCTGCGCGAACCGCCCAGCATGGAACTCGGCCGCTGCCTCGACCAGGAACCCACCATCTCGCCCGACATGAGCGAGCGCGAAGTGGCCGAGCGGCTGGCCAGCTACAACCTGCTCGCCGTCGGTGTGTGCGACGAGGCCGGTCGACTGCTGGGCGCCATCACCGTCGACGACGTGCTCGACCGCACGCTGCCCGCCGGGTGGCGCCAGCGCCGCCGCGTCTCCACCCACCCCGCGCAGCAAGGGTCGGGCACATGACCCGGCGCGACGACCTCACCACCCCGCGCCAGCCGCGCCGAATCGACGTCCACTACGACTCGGAGGCCTTCGGTCGCTTCAGCGAGAGCGTCGCCCGGTTCATCGGCACCGGACGCTTCCTCGTCTACCAGACCGTGTTCTGCATCCTCTGGGTGGTGTGGAACTTCCTGGGGCCGAAGAGCCTGCGCTTCGACCCGTGGCAGTTCATCGGTCTCACCCTGTTGCTGTCGCTGCAGGCCGCGTACGCCGCGCCGCTCATCCTGCTCGCCCAGAACCGTCAGGAGCAACGCGACCGCGTGCAGACCGAACTCGACCGGCGAGTGGCCGAACGCACCCAGGCCGACACCGAGTTCCTGGCCCGCGAGATCGCCAGCATCCGCCTGTCGCTGGCCGACGTGGCCACCACCAGCGAGGTGGGCGAGTACCTCGAGCGGCTCACCGACGCTGTCGAGCGGATGAACGAACGGCTCGGCGACCTCGAGGTACGGGCGACCAAGGCCGAGCCCGCCTCGCTCGATCAGCCCCGCGACGACGACTGATCGGCGGCCGTCGCACCGGCCGCAGCAGCAGCGACTCGATCGACCAGGGCACGGGTGGCGGCACTGAACTCGGCCGGCGACTCCCACGGCACGAGGTGGTCGCCCGCAACCTCCAGCTCGTGCGCCCCCAGCGCAGCCGCCAGTTCGCGCTGCTTGCGGGGCCGCACCAACCGGTCGCGCGTGGTGATGAGCGCGGCCGCCGGCCTGCCGAGCAGATGCGCCCACGGCCGGGCGTCGTAGCGGCTGAGCGCGAACCCGGCGTGCACGATGGCCACCGAGTCGCCGCGTCGGGTCTCGGCCTCGAGCCACGGGACGAACTCGTGCAGCGGATGGTCGGGGCCCACCAGTCGGGCCAACCCGAACCGCAACGAGCGAGGGAACGCCCACGACCGCAGCAACGGGCCGAGCAGGCGGACCGTGCGCCACCGCAGCCGTTCGGCGCGGGTGGCCCGCCACTCGAGCGCCGTCGCCTGCACCACCATGCCCGCCACCAGATCGGGATGCCGATGGGCGAGGTGGAGGCTGATCGGCCCGCCCATCGAGTAGCCCACCGTGATGACCGGCCCCACACCCAACACGCGCAGCATCTCGGCAGCGTCGTCGGCAGCGTCCTCGAGGTGGAACGGCGCTGGAGTGCGCAACCCACGGCCGTGCCCGCGGTGATCGATACCGATGAACGAGTACCGCTCGGCGAGCGCCTCGTACGCAGTGAAGAACTGGAGGTCGGCGCTGGCCGTCCAGCCGTGCAGCAACAGCACCGTGGGTGCGCCCGGATCGGCGTGCTGGTGGCGGCGGACGAACACCTCCCCGCGGCCGGGCAGCAGCACCGTGCTGCCGGGTGGTAACCAGGGCAGGCGCAGTGGGGCGCTCATGTGTGCGCCACCCGGGCGATGCCCGTGTACTCCTGCAACAGCACGCCGGCGTCGGCCGCCGCGGCCAACAGCCAGGTGGTGGGCACATGCTCCGACCCGGCCACCGTCAACCCCACGGGCAGGGCGCCGGTGGCACACGCCTCGGCGAACAGCGCCGCCACGGTGCCGGCGATGTCGCCGGTGCGACCGACCGCACCCACCACCTCGGTGACCCGCCCTCCGTCGGCGGCAGCACCGCGCACCTCCACCCGGATGGCGCCCCGGTCGCCCTCGCGGTGCGGTGGCGCCAGCAACGGCAGGCGCGCCGTCAACCGGTCGCGTCGGCGCGCCGACACCCGCGCCGAGATGCGCTCGGCCTCGGGGAACGCTCGCTGCAGCAGCAGGGGTTCGGGCAGCGCGCCGCGATAGCAGTCGGCCGGGCCGATCGGCTCGGGGAACCACACCAACTCGCGCCCACTCCCTCCCGGACGGTCGAACCATTCACCGTCGTGCCACCCCACCGACCTCGCCCCGAGTGCGTCGTGGTGCTGACGAGCACACGCCGGACCACCCGTGCCGTGCATGGCCACATGGATCTCGTCGACGGTCGCCATCTGATCGGCCAGGAACCGGGCGAGCACACCCGACAGGCCCGGCGACATCCCGGCCCCCACCACCAGGCAGCGGTCCACACGGGTGGCGGCGGCACCGAGATCGCACAACTCCGGCACATCGCCGAGGTCGTCGCCCACGCTCACCACGTGCACCCCTTCGGCCAACAGCGACGACACCACGGGTGCATGCGGTGCCGGCGTGGCCACCACGACGGCGTCGACGGCAGCGAGATCGTCGAGCGACTCGAGCACGATGCCGCCGAAGCGCCTCGATGCCTTACCGGCCGCTGCCCGATCGGTGTCGAACCAGGCCGTGCGCAGGCCGCGGTGACGCAGGGTCCGCCCGACCGCCTGGCCCGACACGCCGGCCCCGACGACTCCCACGATGACGGTCATCGACAGCTCACGAACCCGGCACACGGAGTTCGCGCCAACCGCCCTCCTGCGGCGGCACCCCGCCATTGCCGCGCAGGCGCAGCACACCGGCCACGAGGCTGGCGATGGAGAGCGCTACCAGCGCCCGGCGGAGCAACTTCATGACCCCCAGCGTACGCAGGCGCAACGCGCACCACCATGCGCTACCCGATTGTCAAGCAGGTGTATGGTTCGGCCACGGTACGTGGGCGAGTGGGGAAGGGGGCTGCCATGCGCAAGGGCGCTCGCTGGAGCTGAACCGTCGGATGCATCCGACTCGAGACCGAGACCGGCCCTCATGGGCCGGTCTCGTGCGTCAGGGCCTCGTTCGCTCCGGCGTCGCAGCTCGCCCCGATCCCGCCAGGCCCACCATGAGCAGGCCCAACACACCGAACTGGGCCAGACCTGCCACCACCGTGAGGGTTCCGGCGTCGATGGCGTCGCCCACCACGGCAGCGACGAGGCTGCCCACCAGGGCCCCCACGGCGAGAACGAACTGGAACAGCGACAGCACCCGACCCATCAGGTCGACGGGAATGAGTCGTTGACGGATCGTCATCGTCACCACACCACCCAGCGTGACACTGAAGCCCCACCCCGCCAGCGCTGCACCCGCCACCACCCACGAGTCGGTGGTTCCCAGCACGATGTAGGCCACCGCGTTGCCCACCACCGCGGCGATCAGTGTCGTCCGTCGACCCAGCACCTCGATCAGCATCCGGGCGCACAGACCCGCTGCTGTGGCTCCCACAGCCACCACCGTCAACAGCGGGCCGTACCAGGCCAGCGACACCCCCACCCGTTCGCGCAACACCACCGGCATGATGGTGAGCACCAGCGCACCGGTCATCGACAACAGGCCCAACGCCAACCAGATCGACCGCAGCGGACGCGAGCCGCGGAGATGTTCCACCGCCGGGCCGATACGCACAACGACCCGTTCGCCCACCGTGGGTCGCGGTTGGGGCGGAACGGCTCGCAACAACTGGGCCGAGGCGCCGAAGGTGAGCGCATCGACGAGGAACGGCATCCAGGGCGCAACAGCGAACAACAGAGGGCCGAGCGGGGTGCCCACGAACTCGGTGCCGTCGGCAGCTGCTGCCAACTTCCCGTTGGCGTCGTCGAGGTCTTCCTCGGCCACGATGGTGGGCACCGTGGGCTGCACTGCGGCGGTGAACACCACCGCCGCGGCGCCGAGCACGAACGCCAGCACCACCAGGTACGGCACCGTCAACCGATCACTCACGATCAGCGCCACCGCCAGTGCCAGCGCGAGGCTGCTCACCAACTCCGAGCCGATCAGCATTCGGCGCCGGTCGAACCGGTCGGCGCTCACCCCGCTCGGCACGGCGAACAGCACGGCCGGCAGGGCAGCAGCCGCACCCACGAAGCCGAGGATGTGTTCCTGATCGGTTTGCCCGACGATGTCGAGCACCAGCAACGGCAGCGCCGCAGTGGTCATGTGCGACCCGGCACGTGATGCGGCCGACGCGGTCCACAGCCGCCAGTAGGCAGACGGCAACCGAGCGGTGCCCTCATGCGACGGCGACTCGGTGGCGGCGATGTCGGCACGCTAGTGCAGACGGCGCAGGTGGCCGACCGGGTGCAGCGGTGGGGCTAACAAGAATCGAACTTGTGACCTCATCCTTATCAGGGATGCGCTCTAACCGACTGAGCTATAGCCCCGCTAGCAGGTCGCCAGGCTATCGGTCGCGCGGCGATTCCCTCAACTGTGTTCGACGCTGTCGGCGGCCATCGGGGCCGGCACGGCGGAAGGGGGCGGCACCACACCGGCGGGAGGCCGCGGCTTCACGACCACTTCCTCTTCGAGCACACTCACCCTGATGCCGCCCACCAGGTCGGTGATGAGGTTGAACAACGTGGCCAGCAACACGATGAAGCCGGTGAGGCCGACCGCGACGAACAGCCCCGCCACCCAGGCGTTGTGGTAGATCTGCCCGCCCTTGAACTCGAAACTCGACCAACCGAACTGTTCGAAGAACTGCTCGACGTTGTCGATCGTGCCGGTGGCATAGGCCACGTTCCACAGCAACACCCCGGCGGTGAGGCACACCACGTAGAGCACGGCGTTGAACACGAGCGCCACCTTGAACACACTCCAGGTGTCGATGTGGCGCACCACGCGAGTGACACGGCGCACCCGAGCACGCCGGCGGAACAACACGGGTCGGGGCAGCACGCCTGCCAGTGCAGGCGTAGTGCGGGCCGCCTCGGTCGCCTCCGGCAGGGGCGCACCGCCGTACACCGCGCCCATCGCCTCGGGTTCGGCAGGTGCGGTCACCATCGACGGCGTCGCGGGTTGCGGCGCCCGGGCAGGGGCAGGGGCCTCGACGGTCGGTACCGGCATGGCCTCGACGATCGACGGCAGCACCGGGGCATCGAGCGGCGCGGGCGCGTCGTCGACCTTGCTCAATTCCTCGAGCGGATCGGGGGCCACGGTGCGCGCCCGGCGCGACGTCGTAGGTCTGGCGTCGCCTGAGGTCACGCCGGTGAGTGTAGAGAACCCGGCAGGGCGCGAGGGCGCGGTGCACTGGGCCGTCGCCACCCCGCCGTCAGGGGCCGTCGGTGGCTCGGGCGGAGGCGTCGACCGCACCCACCGTCACCGTCACCAGCACCTCGTCGCCACGAGCGTCGAACGACTGCAGCGTTGCGCCGTTGGCGGTGGCCACGGCCGCTGCCGTGGCGCGACCGCCGCGTACTCCAGCCAGGGCGGCTGCATCGGCGGCGATCTGGGCGCGTTGGCGCTGCACCACCACCACACCAGCACGACCGACACCGATGGCCAGCATCGCGCCGAGCACCAGTGCCACCGGCACCATCAGCACGACCTGACCCCGGTCGCGGCGCGAGCCGCGGTCAGTCGTCGTCGTCGGTGGCGAGGATGAGCGCGACCGATGCAACGGTCTGACCATCAGCGAGGTTCATGATCGACACCCCCGTGGCATCGCGGCCGATGTGCCGGATGCCGTGCACGGGTGTGCGGATCGTCTGACCATCGGAGGCAACCGCCACGATTTCGTCCTCGTCACCCACCATGAACGCCGCCACCACGGCGACGCCCTTGTTGCGGATGAACTTGATGCCCTTCACGCCCTGCCCGCCACGGCCCTGCACGTTGAACTTGTCGAGCTGCACCCGCTTGCCGAAGCCGCGCTCGGTGATCATGAGGATGGAGGTGTCGTCCTTGGCCAGGTCGCAACTCACCACCTGGTCGCCGGACTTCAGCTTCATACCGCGCACACCCGACGCGGCGCGACCCATGGAACGCACCTCGTCCTCGCTGAAGCGGATGGTCATGCCGCCCTTGCTGACCATGAAGATCGAGTCGCCACCGGTGGTCTCGATGACCCGCACCAACTCGTCGCCGTCGCGCAGGTTCAACGCGATGAGGCCGTCGCGGCGGCTGTTGTCGTACTCGTCGAAGCGGGTCTTCTTCACCACGCCGTCGCGCGTGGCGAAGAACAAGAACCGCTCGGCGGCGAAGTCGCGGGTGTCGATGATGGCCTGGATGGTCTCGCCTGCCTGCAGTTGCAGCAGGTTGACGATGGGCATGCCCTTGGCCGTGCGCTCGCGCTCGGGGATCTCGTGGGCCCGCAGTCGGTACACCTTGCCGCGATTGCTGAAGAACAGCAGGTAGGCGTGCGCCGTGGTGAAGATGACGTGCCGCACGATGTCGTCGGCCTTCAGCTTCGCCCCGCTGACGCCCTTGCCGCCGCGACCCTGGGTCTTGAAGCTGGCTGCCGGCACGGCCTTCACGTACTGCGCCTCGGTCATGACGATGACGAGCTCTTTGTCCTCGACGAGGTCTTCGATGCTCATGTCGCCCGTGTCGAGCGCCACCGGGCACACGCGCGGTGTGGCGAACTCTTGGCGAATGGCGGTCATCTCGTCTTTGATCACACCGCGCAACTTCACCGGATCGTCGAGGATGCTCTGCAACTCGATCATCCGCTCGCGAACCTCTTCCATCTCGCGTTCGAGATCGATGCGGCTGAGCCGGGTGAGTTGGCGCAACTGCATGTCGAGGATATCGATGGCTTGTAGCTCGCTGAACTCGTACGGCGGGGCCATGAGCGCCTCTTTGGCGCTGGGCGCATCCTCGCTGCCACGGATGAGGGCGATGATCGCGTCGATGACGTTCAGCGCCTTCAGGCGACCCTCGAGCAGGTGGGCGCGCTTGCGCGCCTTGTCGAGCCGGAACTCGGTGCGCCGCGTGATGACGGCGACCTGGTGACGGATGTAGCCCTCGAGCGCGGTGACGAGGGTGAGCGTGCGCGGCACGTCGTCGACGAGTGCCACCATGTTCACGCCGAAGCTGGTCTGCAACTGGGTGAGCTTGTAGAGGTTGTTCAGCACCACGTTGGCGTTGGCGTCGCGCTTGAGCGTGATGATCAGGTTGGTCTTGCCGCCCGACGACCCGTCGTTCACATCGCTGATGCCGTCGAGTTCGCCCGAGTCGACCAACTCCTGGATGCGGCCGGCGATGGCCGAGCAACTGGTCTGGTAGGGCAGTTCGGTGACGACGATCTGGTACCCGCCGCGTTTGGTCTCCTCGATGGTGGCCTTGGCGCGCATCTTGATGCTGCCGCGACCCGTGCGGTAGGCGTCGATGATGCCGGCGCGCCCGAGGATGGTGCCACCCGTCGGGAAGTCGGGGCCCTTCACGAACTGCATCAGGTCGTCGGCGGTGGCCTCGGGGTGGTCGATGAGGTGGATCGTCGCGTCGATGACCTCGCCCAGGTTGTGCGGCGGGATGTTGGTGGCCATGCCCACGGCGATGCCCTGGCTGCCGTTGACAAGCAGGTTCGGGAAACGCGCCGGCAGCACGACTGGCTGTTCGCGGCTGCCGTCGTAGGTGGGGATCATGTCGACGGTGTTCTCGTCGATGTCGGCCAGCAACTGCATGGCCAACGGATGCAACCGGCATTCCGTGTAGCGGCTGGCGGCTGGGCCGAAGTCGGGCGACCCGTAGTTGCCATGGAAGTCGATGAGCGGGTGGCGCAGCGAGAAGGGCTGGGCCATGCGCACGAGGGCGTCGTAGATGGCGCCGTCGCCGTGCGGGTGGTACTTCGCCATCGTGTCGCCGGTGACGCGGGCCGACTTCACGAACGGACGGTCGGGCCGGAAGCCCTGCTCGTCCATGTCCCAGATGATGCGGCGGTGCACCGGCTTCAAGCCGTCGCGCACGTCGGGCAGGGCGCGCGACATGATGACCGACATCGCGTAGTCGAGGAAGCTGCGCTCCATCTCGTCCTGGAGCGCCACCGGCTGGATGGAGAGTGTCTCGGGTTCCTCGGCGCCGCCGTTGCCGTCGGCCGGGGTGGGGGTGTCGTTGTCGTCGCTCATCAGAAGTCGAGGTTCCTCACGTCGCGGGCATTGGTGGTGATGAACTGCTTGCGCAGGTCGACGTCGTCACCCATGAGCACGCTCATGATCTCGTCGGCCAGGGCCGCCTCTTCGACGGTGACCTGCAGCAGGGTGCGCGACCCGGCGTCCATCGTGGTGCTGCGCAGTTCTTCCCAGTCCATTTCGCCCAGGCCCTTCAGGCGCTGGAACTCCTTCTTGTGGTTGGGGCGTTCCTCGAGGAAGCGGGCCTTGGCCGCGTCGTCTTTCAGGTACACCTTCTCCTTGCCGATCTCGGTGGAGTACAGCGGCGGCTGAGCGATGTACACGAAACCGGCATCGACCATCGGTCGCATCTGTCGGTAGAAGAACGTGAGCAGCAGGGTGCGGATGTGGCTGCCGTCGACATCGGCGTCGGCCAGCACGATGACCTTGTGATAGCGGGCCTTCGCAGCGTCGAACTCTTCACCGATGCCGCCGCCGATGGCGGTGACCAGGTTCTGCACCTCGTTGTTCTTCAGCATCTTGTCGATGCGGGCGCGTTCGACGTTGAGGATCTTGCCGCGGATGGGGAGGATGGCCTGTGTGCGCGGATCGCGGGCGTCGAGCGCGGTGCCGCCCGCCGAGTCGCCCTCGACGATGAACAGTTCGCTCTCGGCCGGGTTGCCGCTGGTGCAGTCCTTCAACTTGTCGGGCATGCCCGCACCGCTGAGCGCCGTCTTGCGGCGGATGGCGTTGCGGGCGTTCTTCGCGGCAACACGTGCCTGCGCCGCGGCCTGCGCCTTCTTCACCAGGCGGTTGGCCTCGGTGGGGTTCTCTTCCAGCCATTCGGCCAACTTCTCGTTGGTGGCCTTCTGCACGAACGAGCGCATGGGCACGTTGCCGAGCTTGGCCTTGGTCTGGCCCTCGAACTGGGGCTCGCGCAGCTTCACCGCGACGATGGCGGTGATGCCTTCGCGGATGTCTTCGCCGAGGAGGTTGTCGTCTTTCTCCTTCAGCAAGTTCTTGGCGCGGGCGTACTTGTTGACCACGCTGGTGAGCGCCGTCTTGAAACCCTCGACGTGCATACCGCCTTCGATGGTGGAGATGCCGTTGGCGTAGCCATGGATGCCCTCGTGGTAGCCGGTGTTCCACTGCACGGCGATGTCGAGGGTCTGGCCACCTTCGGTGTCGTCGTCCTCGTAGTGGGCGACCTTGGTGAACAACGCCTCCTTCGACGCGTTGAGGTGCTTCACGAAGTCGACGATGCCGCCCTTGTAGACGTAGGTGACCTCCTGCTCGCGACCGGGCCGCTCGTCGCGGAACACGATCTCGAGTCCCTTGTTCAGGAACGCCATGGTCTGCAACCGCTCGAGCACGGTACGGGCCACGAACTCGGTGCCCTCGGCCACGAAGATGCCGGCGTCGGGCCAGAACGACACGCTGGTGCCGGTGCGTCGCCCCTTGGCGGGCGTGGACCCGGTGACGGCGATCTTGCCCTGCGGCTTGCCGCCCTTGGCGTACTCCTGCGTGTAGCGATTGCCGTCGCGGTCGATCTCGAGCAGCAGGCGTTCGCTGAGCGCGTTCACCACGCTGACACCCACGCCGTGCAGGCCACCCGACACCTTGTAGCCCTCGCCACCGAACTTGCCGCCGGCGTGCAGCACGGTGAGCACCACCTCGGCAGCGCTCTTGCCCTTGTGTGGCCCGGACGGGTACGGGTCTACCGGGATACCGCGGCCGTTGTCGTCGACGCGACACCCGCCGTCGGCCAGCAGGGTGATGCCGATGCGGGTGCAGAACCCGGCCATCGCCTCGTCGACGGAGTTGTCGACCACCTCCCAGATGAGGTGGTGCAGACCGGCCAGACCGGTGGAGCCGATGTACATGCCGGGGCGTTTGCGGACCGGGTCGAGACCCTCGAGCACCTGGATGTCCTTGGCCCCGTAATCGGCAGTTGGCTTGTTGGTGTCAGCGGACACGCGGAACCTCGATCACTCGGCGGGAAAACTGGTCGTGACCAGCAACTTCAGTGGCGACACGGAGGCTGGCGGAAGGGCACTGACGGCAGGCCAGCCGGGGTCGCGACAACGCTCGCCATCCTACCGGAGGGGTGTGGCGCAGAGGCGGAGGGTCGGCCCTCCGAACAGGGGTGTCAGCGCCGCTTCACACGGATGTCGAAGTGCTCGACCTTGGCTCCGATGGTGCTGAGCAGACGCGCCCGCAGATCGGCCTCGAGGAACTTCAACTGCGTGGCCCAGGCCGGTTCGTCGACCTCGACGACGAGGCGCGATCCGTCGAGTTTCACCGGTTGCACGTGCGCCGCCACCACATCGCCGACGATCTCGGTCCAGCGGCCGAAGACTCCGCCCATCGTGCCGGCCGACACCACCGGAGCCGCCGCGGTGACCGGCCCGCGCAACGAGCGGACCACACCGGTGAGGCTGTCGCTCAGGGGGACCGGATCGCGGCTCACCGGGCGAGCGTACCGGGCAGGCTCAGAGCGCTGCGGCTGCGATGGCGTCCCAGTTGCCCTGCAGCAGCAGATAGTCGTACACGCCGTGCAGCACCATGCACGGGATGATCGACCCCGACACTCGCCGCAGGGCGTAGAGGCCCAGGCCGATCACGGCCGTCTGCACCACCTGCCACAGCGTCGAGTCCACCTCGGCGCCGACGAGGATGTTGGGCAGATGGAACAGGCCGAACAGCACGGCGGCCACCAGTGCTGCCGTGCGCTCGGTGCTGAACAGCCGTCGGCCTCCGACGAGCAGCAGGCCACGGAAGGTGAACTCTTCGGTGACGCCCACCAGCATCACGGCGGCGAGGCAACCGGCGATGTAGGTCGATCCCGCATCGGTGGGGCCCGCGTCGGAGAACACGAGCAGCCCGGCCAGCGCGATCAACACCGGGAACACCCACAGCCACCGCCTGCGGCTGCGAGACGGGTCGCGCAGCACCGACTTCCACCAGCCGAGCTTGGTGGTGACGACCACCTGGAAGGCCAGTACTACGAGCAGGGGGATGATGAACTGGCGCACCCACGGCGTGCTCTGGTCGCCGAGGTACTCGAAGCTCACCCGGTCGTCGCCGGGGACGAGTGCAATGAGCCCGATCCAGATGACGACATGGGCGACGAAGATGCCGAGCAGGAGCCGGAACGTGGGCTGTACGCCCTCGTCGACGCGCAGCTCGTTGGAGGAAACAGCCGTGTCGGTAGCGGTCACGGGGCGCGGCATTAGTCGGGCGCGACGACTGCTCCGGACGAGATGCGCACGACCGCGTCGGGGTGTGCGGCGGTCGGCAGGGCGGCCGCCGTGGTGAGCACCACCTGGCCCGGTGGTAGGTGTTTCAACAGGGCCGTGGCGCGCTCGTCGTCGAGTTCGCTCAGCACGTCGTCGAGCACCAGCACCGGTGCGCTGCCGGTGCGCTCGGCCACCAGCCGATGTGCCGCCAGGCGTAACGCCAGGGCCAACGTGCGCTGTTCGCCCTGCGAGGCGTGAGTGCGCGCGGGCATGCCGTTGAGGAACAGGTCGACGTCGTCGCGGTGCGGCCCGACGGTCGACACGCCGCGCCGTACATCGTCGGTTCGAGCGCCGGCCAGCGCATTCGCCAGGCCCATCCGGCGCCACTCGGGCTCGTAGCGCAACTCCACGGCTGTGGGCCGGCCGGCCAGTTGCTCGTAGGCCTCGAGGGTGAGCGGGTCGAGCTTCGCGATGAGCACCGATCGAGCGTGGCCGAACTGCTCGCCGAGATCGGCCAACTTCGCGTCCCACACGTCGAGGGTGATCTCGGTCTCGTCGTTCAACCGCCCGGCCGCTTGCTTCAGCAGGGTGTTGCGTTGCTTCACCACTCGATCGAGTTCGAGGCGCATCGCGTCGTACTTCAGGGCGAGCGACACGAGCGTGTCGTCCATGAAACGTCGACGTTCGCCCGGGCCTTCTTTCACGATCACCAGGTCGTCGGGCGAGAACACGCTCACCCGCACCACGCCCAGCAGGTCGCGGCTGCGTTCGAGCCGGTTGCGGTTCACCATCACACGATTGCGACCCACGCGGCCCACCTCGGCCTCGACGAGGATCTCACGGCCGTCGTCGTGCAGCACATCGGCCCGGATGATCGCCGTGTCGGCACCCATGCGCACCATCGCCTCCGTCGGCGCACCGCGGAAACTGTCGAGCCGCGCCAGGTAGGCCAACGCCTCGGCGAAGTTGGTCTTGCCCTGTCCGTTCAGGCCCACCACGGCGGTGATACCGGGCTGCAGATCGAACGAGGCGCTGCTGTAGTTGCGGAAGTCGACGAGTTCGAGGTGGGTGACGATCATGCGTCGTGCTGGACACGCACCGGCATGAGCAGGTAGAGGAAGTCGTCATTGCCCACACCGCGGATGATGGCGGGTCGGGTTCCGTCGGTGGTGGAGAGCGTGACTTCGTCGGTGGGCACGGCCTCGACGCCGGCCGCCAGGTACTCGGGGTTGAACGCGATCTTCAGTTCGTCACCCGTGGCCGCGGCATCGAGTTCCTCGCTCGCATTGCCGATGTCTTGGGTGATGGTGGTGAGTTGCAGCGACTCGGCCGCGATCTTCAGACGGAGCACCGACGTGGTGGTGGACGTGTCGCGCGCCAGGATCTTCATTCGGCGGATGGCGTCGAGCAGTTCGCCGCGGTTCACGGTGAGCATGTTCGGGTGGCTCGGCGGGATGAGTTGGCGGTAGTTCGGGAAGTCGCCCGGGATGAGGCGGGTGCTCAACCGGGTACCGCCGATCTCGAACGTGGCGTCGTTGTCGCCGATGCGCAAGGTGACCTCGGGTCCGTCGCTGAGCACGCGCTGCAACTCGTTCAGAGCCCGGGCCGGCACGAGCACACGTTGCTCGGCGCCGAGCACGCTCACCCCGGGCAGGTCGCGCACGGCGAGTCGGTACGAGTCGGTGGCCACCAGCCGCAGGCCGTCGTTCTCGGCGGCGAGCAGCACACCGGTGAGCACCGGTCGGCCCTCGTCCTTGCTGGCCGCACTGACCACCTGGCGCAGCGCATCGCCGAACGCACCGGCGTCGAGCGTGACCGCAGCCGCAGCCGACGGGCTGATGCGCGGGTAGTCGTCGAACGACAGGGCACGCACGCTGAACTGCGAGCGGCCGGCGCTGATCTTCACATCGTCGTCGCCGACCGCCACTTCCACACGGCCGGCAGGAAGGGCACGCACGATGTCGGCGGCCAACTTGGCGGGCACTACGGCGCCGCCGTCGACCTCGCCACCCACGGCGACGACTTTCTGGATGGTGAGCTCGAGGTCGGTGCCGGTGATGGTGAGTTGATCGCCGAGCACCTCGAGCCTCACACCCTGCAGCACCGGATGGGTACTGCCGCGGCCGGTGGCGGCGCGGCTCGCCGTCGCCAGTGCTTCAGCCAGGACGTCTCGTTCGCAGCGGAACTTCACAGGGCAACCTTTCTCACCACTCGGATGGATGACATGGTAATGGTCGTAATAAGGGGTGTGGATTGTGCACAACTCGGTATCGCGCCAGCGTGTCGGTGCTTTTCGACCACACACTGTCGTCCACCGTGGTCCACAGGTCGGAAATGACACCGGCGTGGTTCGGTGGACGACGGTGCAACTGTCCACCGCGCGCGCCCCGGCGTCCCCATGATGTCCCCAGCGTTCAACTCGTCTTCAATCGCTGGATGAGGTCGGTCACCTGGTCGTACACCTGCTTGCGTTCCTTCATCTGCCGTTGGATCTTGTCGACGGCGTGGATGACGGTGGTGTGGTCGCGGCCACCGAAGAGGCGGGCGATGCTGGGGTAGCTCAGGTCGGTGAGCTCGCGGAACACGTACATCGCGGTCTGGCGCGCCGACACCAGCGGCCGCTGGCGGCTGCGGCCGCGGAGTGCTTCGACGCTGAACCCGAGGATGGAGGCGATCTCGGTGAGCATCTCGTCGTCGGTGCGGGGTTTCACGACCGTGTCGGTGAGCAGGTCGCCGAGGAGTTGCTCGGCGAGATGTGTGGTGATGGGGACGTGATTCAAGCTGGCGTAGGCGGTGACGCGGATGAGCGCGCCTTCGAGCTCGCGGATGTTCGACGTGATGTGGCTGGCGATGAACTCGAGGGTGTCGGACGGCACCGGGCTGCGGTCGCGTTCGGCCTTGTTGCGCAAGATGGCCAGGCGGGTCTCGAGATCGGGCGGTTGGATGTCGGTGATGAGGCCCCACTTGAAGCGGCCACGCAGGCGCTCTTCGAGTGTGGGGATGGCGTCGGGCATGCGGTCGCTGGAGATGACGATCTGCTTGTTGGCACCGTGCAGCGAGTTGAAGGTGTGGAAGAACTCCTCCTGCAGGCCCTCTTTGCCCTCCATGAACTGGATGTCGTCGATGAGCAGCACGTCGATGTCGCGGTAGCGCCGCTTGAAGGCGCCGATGGTGTTGCTGCGGATGCCGTCGACGTATTCGTTGAGGAACGTCTCGGTGCTGACGTAGCGCACCGTGTCGTGCTGGTAGTGGCGGTGCACGTAGTGACCGATGGCGTGCAGCAGGTGGGTCTTGCCCAGACCCGCTGCGCCGTAGATGAACAACGGGTTGTACGACCTGCCGGGTGTTTCGGCCACGCGGAGCGCGGCGGCGAGGGCGAACTGGTTGGAAGCGCCCTTCACGAAGGTCTCGAAGGTGTACCGCGGGTTCAGGCCGGCCAGATCGAGTGCCGAGTCGTTGCTGCGTCCCGACGACGAACCCGAGCGGGCTGGCTGGCCGCCCTGATCACCGCTGTCGGTGCCGGAACCGGTGTCGGTGAGCACGTCGACCGGCTCGTCGTACGGCAGGTCGGCGTCGGGCACCACGACGACGAGGTGACGGTTCGAGGCGCCGATCTCGTCGAGTGCATCGACCACGAGGGGCAGGTAGCGGGTGAGGATGCGGTCGCGGACATGGTTGTTGGGGGCGCTGACCTGCAGTTCGTCGGGGCCGCTGTCGAGGGCGACGACGTCCTGGAAGGTCGAGAACCACACTGCTTCCGACACCTGGGCCCGCAGCAGTTGCGCTACTGCCGTCCACACCTGTTCGGTATCGCTCACCTGCACCTCCGTCCCATCGGTCTGTCCGCATCCACACACTTGTCCACAGAATGTGGACAACCGGTCGGAACGATCGCGGTTGACCGGCGATCACGGAAGCGTCCACCGTAGCAGACTTATCCACACCCTCATCACGGGGCCCCGGGTTGCCCCGGCAGGGGTGCGGCCCTAACCTACGGAGGTTGTCTGCTCGGTGGCGGGTTCGTGCCGCATCCGAGCGCAACCCTGATCTGTCGGTACCGACATCCGGTGCCCTGCGAGGAGGATGGCGTGAAGCGCACGTTCCAACCCAACAACCGTCGTCGTGCCAAGAAGCACGGCTTTCGCCAGCGGATGCGCACCCGCGCCGGCCAGGGCGTGCTGAAGGCCCGCCGCGCCAAGGGTCGGCACCGTCTGTCGGCTTGATCTGGCGCATCCGCGACCGCGGCACCTTTCAGCGTCTGTCGCGAGAGGGCCGGCGGTCTCGGGCCGGAGTGCTGTGGTGCACCGCTGTCCTCGATCCGTCGTTGTCTCCGCCCCGCGTGGCGTTTGCGATCGGTCGCGCCTTCGGTCCGGCCGTACAGCGCAACCGTGTGCGACGACAGCTCCGGTCGCTGCTGTCGGAGATGACGGTGCCGCCGGGGGCGTATCTCATCGGCGCCCGGCCGGACGCCGCCGCACGGTCGTATCCCGAACTGCGTCACGATCTGCAGACACTCATCAGCGCACAGCAACGCAACCACCACACAACCGACTGACGAATGCACTAGTTCGCCTGGTTCATTCATATCAGGTTGGTGTCGAGGGTCGGCCGTCGCCGTGCCGGTTCACGCCCTCGTGCTCGAGTTATGCCCTCGAGTCGCTGCAGCAGTACGGCGCCGGCCGTGGCCTGCTGCTCACCCTGCGGCGCTTCCTGCGCTGTCGACCGTTCGGGCCTTCGGGGTGGGACCCCGTGCCCGACACCTTCCTGCGAAAGCGAGCCGACGCATGATCGCCTTTGGTCTGTTCGAGGGACCGGCCTGGTTGCTGGCCAAGTTCTACGACTTCACCAACAACTACATCCTCGCCATCACGATGATTGCACTGGTGGTGATGCTCATCACCGCGCCCCTCCAGTTGAAGGCCACCAAGGGCATGCTCGAGATGCAGCGGCTGCAACCGCAACTGCGGCGGCTGCAGCAAGAGCACCGCGGCGATCGCCAGAAGCTGAACGAAGAGATGATGAAGCTCTACCAGGAGCACAAGGTCAATCCGCTGGCCTCGTGTTTCCCGCTGCTGCTGCAGCTCCCGGTGTTCATCATCATGTTCCAGGTCCTCCACGGCCTGACCGAGAAGATCCCAGGTCGCGATGGGTTCCCCGGTTT
>JBIIDH010000157.1:0-6057 GCA_044238435.1 Ilumatobacteraceae bacterium
GTCGACGGCGCCGACAACTTCCCCAGCCGCTACCTGCTGAACGACGCCAGCGTGAAGCTGGGCATCCCCGTGGTGCACGGCTCGATCTTCCGCTTCGAGGGCATGGTCAGCGTGTTCCATCCGCTCGAGGGCCCCACGTACCGCGACATGGTGCCCGAGCCGCCGCCCGCCGAGCTGGCCCCCAGTTGCGCCGAGGCCGGCGTGCTAGGCGTGCTGCCCGGCATCATCGGCAGCATCCAGGCGCTCGAGGTCATCAAGCTCATCCTGGGTCTGGGCGATTCGCTGGCCGGCCGCATCCTGGCGGTCGACACCACCGAGATGTCGTTCCGCACGTTCAAGTTGCAGCGCGACCCCAGCAACCCGGTCACGTACGAGAACCGCGACCGCATCGTCATCAAGGAACTCGACGGCCTCTGCGCCCCGGGCCTGTCGCACTGACCTCGGTCAGGCGCCGTACTGCGCCGGGGTGCCCCGGTAGCAGCCGATGAAGTACGGGAACTCCAGCGTCGCCGAATAGTGGTAGGTCTCCACCACCTCGCCGTCGAACACGATGGGCGAGGTGCGGCCGTGGCACTCGTCGAGGTCGGCGTTGGTGGGCAGGTTGCCCGCGGCGTCGCGCTCCACCACGATCGGGAAGCCGTCGAACGCGAAGCCCACCACGGTGGAAGCGCCCTGTGCCGCGTCGAGCAGGCACGACGGCACGTTGTGGTAGTGGTAGGCGCTGCTCTGCTGCGGATGGCCCTCGCACAGATCCTGCGTCTCCCATGCCACGGCGTCGCGGTTCGCTTCGTCGAGTGAGGCGAACGCGTACACGCCGTTGCGCAACACGGCGATGGCGCCGGGCGGCAGGCACGACGGGCTGTCGGCGACGGCGGGAGCCGTGGGCAGCGACACCGTGAAGGTCTGTGCGGCGATGCCGTTGGGGTTGCGGTCGTACTGGAAGGCGGGGTCGTCGGCGGCGATAGGGAAGGTGCCGGTCAGCTGCTCGGTGGGCAGGTCGTTGGTGACGATCACGCGCTGGTCGCCCTCGACGGTCTCGCTGTAGGCGGCCTGGGGCCAGCTCACCTCGCCCTGCACGCTCACCTTGGCGGTCGAGTCCCACGTGCCGTTGGCCTCGTCGATCCACGGGCCGGCGGTGTGCGCGCCGCCACCGTTGGGGTTCCCCGAGGTGCAGGAGTAGATCGTGCCTGCCGCAGCGCCCTCGGTCGAGACGAATCCGTCGCCCAGCGGCAACGCCGTCGGATCGACCGTCGCGCCCGACCACACGTTCACCACGTCGCTGTTCACCGTGGCCGTCGTGGGCGCCTCGGTGGTGGGTGGCTCGGTGGTGGGTGCGTCGGTGGTCGGTGGCTCAGTAGTGGGTGGCTCAGTAGTGGGTGCCGCCGTGGTGGGTGCTGTCTCGGTGGTGACGGCGGCGGTGGCGGCCGACCCGTCGTCGGCCCCGCAGGCAGCGAGCACGACGGCTGCGAGGCAGGCAGCGATGGCGGACGTGGGGGCGATGCGTCGGGCGAGAACCATGGCAGCAGTATGCGGATCGCTCCTCGTCGGCGCTTCCGCAACAGGTGTGAACCCGGTAAGAGTTCCCCCGCCTCAGTCCGCGCCATCCATTCGTGAGTGTGGACCCGTGCTGGGGTGGTCCAGGCGCACGGACCCCGGGGCTTCGTGAGCGGTGACCACTCCTGGGGTGGTCCACACTCACGGACGGGAGTGCGGGTCAGGCGGAGGCGACCGCTTTGCTGACCAGGGCGAGGATGGCTGCACCGTCGAGGCCGCGTCGACGTGCCTGGCGGACGAACTCGTCGGCCTCTGATCGCGCGAGCGGGTCGACCTGCGACATGGGCCGTGGCGCGGCGACCTCGGTGCCGCGACGGCCGCGTTGGCGCACCAACCCGTCGTCCTCCAGTTCGCGATAGGCGCGCGCCACGGTGTTGGGCGCCACGTCGAGGTCGCCGGCGAGTTGGCGGATGGTGGGCAGCGGGGCGCCGGGGGAGAGGGCCCCGGTGGCGATGGCGTGGGTGATCGCCGCCTTGATCTGCACGTACGGCGGCTCTTTCGCGTCGGGCTGCAGTTCGATGATCACGCTGCCGCCTCGGGTACGGGTGGGAGCCGACGCCAGAAGGGCGCGAACCGAGGAATGGCGCGGAACGACAGCCCGAAGCCCACGAGTGCGCCGAGACCTGAGACGACGGCGCCGTAGCCTCCGATGCGGCGCAATGGCCACGGCAGATCGTCGCCGTACCACGAGACGCGCACCGCTACGAAGTACGCCACCATCGCGCTGCACATCAGTGCCAGGCCCGACAGCGACACCAGCGACGCGCTGCGGATGGCGTGGTGCACCGCGTCGATGTCGGGCTGTCCGGCGGGTTGCGGTCGGCGAGCGATCCGCGAACCGAGCCAGAAGACCAACACCGTGAACGCGAGCGAGCCGCCGCCGACGGCAACCATCGAGAGTGGTGCGGGGGTCCACGAACTCGAGTAGCGCTCGGCGCCGATCGGGCCCATCGACGCGTAGATGGCTGTGCAGACGACGGCGAGCACACTGCAGACGCCGATTGCAACGAGCACCCAGGGCCGGACGTACTCGGTGATCGTGCGGGGTCGCAGCGAGGCCTTGCGAGGCCCGGTTGCGGGGGGCCGCGGCCGCAGCCACTCGCCGACCGTGGCACCCAGTGCATAGCCCACAGCGATCGGGGCCAAGCCCCAGTCGAACCCCGTCCCCCCGAACTGTTGCCAGACAGCGAGGCCCACGAACACGACCACGGCGCCGCCGAGCCGCCAGGCGCGGATCCACATGATGTAGCTCGACAGCAGGCCGCGGTTGGTGGGCGTCACCTCGAGCTCGTACGCCTTGGCGAACAAGCCGAGGTGCCGAGCGGTGGGTGGAAGCACCACACCCTTCACCACGGCGACGATGACGCAGACCACGACCGCGATGATGATCAACTCCGGCAGGGCGAGGTTCATATGAGTTTTGTATCAGATCATCCGATACAAATCAATCGTGGGTCAGCAGCTTCGTGAGCGTGGACCGGTGCTGGAGTGGTCCAACCGCACGGACCCCAGGGCTCCGTGAGTGTGGACCGGCACCAGAGTGGTCCAGGCGCACGGACAGGCCGGGGTGGCGGGCGGGGTCAGAGCGACGGGGTCAGGCGGAGGCGACGTCGAGTTCGTCGGCGGCGAGGACTTCGCGCTCTTGGATGGCGACGCCGGTGATGACGAGGGCGGCACCGAGGAGGTCGACCCAGGTGGGGGTCTGGTCGAGGGCGATGAAGCCCACGAACATCGCCGTCACCGGCAGCAGGGCCAGCAGCAGGGCGAAGCGGCGCACCGGCACCCGGCGCAGGACGTGCTGGTCGATGCCGTAACCGACCACGTTCGACAGCACGCCCACCGACAGCGCGGCGAGCAGCCAGCCGGGGTGGCCGACCACGGCGCTGATGCCGGGCGCACCGAACGGGACGAGCACGACTGCGCCGAACGCCATGCCCAGCGCCAGGCCCGCCGAGCCGCGGTCGAAGCCGGCCACGTGGCGGCCGATGATGATGTAGGCCGCCCACATCGCCGAGGCCATGAACACGAACAGCAGGCCCAGCGGCTCGGTGTCGATCTCCACGCCCGACAGCACCACCACGCCCACCACGGCCAGCACGAGCGCAACGGTGTTGCGTCGCGTGCGGGTGAAGGCCGCCGCCACGGCGATGGGGCCGATGAACTCGATGACCACGCTCTTACCGAGGTCGATGCGCTCGATGGCGAAGTAGAACGTCACGTTCATCAGCGCCGTCGCCGTGCCGAACAGCATGGCGGCGTACACCTCGCGCCGGGTCCAGCCCCGCTGTCGGCGCCAGGTGAACGCCATCAGCACGATGGTGGCGCCGATGACCCGCAACCAGGCCACCGTGCCCGGGCTGACGTCGTCGAACAGCGATACCGCGATGACGGCGCCCGTGTACTGCGAGATGCCCGAGAAGGCGAACAGCGCCTCGGGCGAGAACCGGTCGAGCCGGCTCGATTCCGATGAACTCAAGCGGCGGCTTTCAGTCGAACAGGTCGGGGTCGGTGCGGCAGATCTCCTGCCACAGCGGCTGGAAGCTGAGCCACCCGGCGATGTGGCTGGCCGTCTGCTCGCGGGTGTACACCGCATCGTCGTGCGGGATGAGCTTCGGCGTGCCGGCGGCCATGGCCAGCAGTTGCGCCTGGCACGAGCGGTCCATCGACAGGAACCAGAAGGCGGCCTCGTCGACCGTGGTGCCCACGGTGAACAGGCCGTGGTTCTGGTGGATGGCGGCCTTGCCGGTGGGGAACTGCGACACCAGCTCGCGCCCGTCCTCCACACCGAACTGCACGCGGCCGCGCTGGGCCGTGATGATGACGTGGTCCTCGTAGAAGATGCACGAGTCCTGCGTGATCGGGTCGAGCGGGATGCCGAGCGAGCTGAAAGCCTTGCCGTGCACGCTGTGGCTGTGCGCCGCGGCGATGACATCGGGCCGGGCCTCGTGGACGGCCGAGTGGATGACGAATGCGGCGCGGTTCACCGGGTGCTTGCCGTACACGACGTTGCCCTGGTGGTCGACGAGGATGAGGTCGCTCACGCGGATGTGTCGGAAGCTGATGGCGAACGGGTTCACCCAGAACAGATCGGGGAACTCGGGATCGCGCACCGTGATGTGGCCCGCGACGCCCTCGCCGAAGCCCACCCGGCCGAACACGCGCAGTGCGGCGGCGAGCTTCTGCTTGCGGTGCAGGCGCTCTTCCTCGACCGTGGCGAACGGTGCGGGCAACTCGAGGCCCACCTGCTTGGGAGCGAGCTCGATGCCGTCGATCATCTGGATGCCGGACTCGGTGGTCGTCATGCGCCGAGCCTAATCACAGCGTGGCCAGCGCGGCATTGGCGATCTGCTGGGGCAGCAGATCGAACAGGTCGTAGAGGTCGACGATGGCACCCGACTGGCCGAACGCATCCACGCCCACCGGGTTCACCCGCTGGCCGAACACCGAGCCGAGCCAGGCGAGGGCATGGCTGGCGGCATCGTGCACGGTGACGATGGGGGCGTGGCGTTCGTCGGCCCGGATGAGCGAGGCGATGTGCAGTCCGTTCAGGTCGGCGGCCCGGGCGCTGCGGCCCGCCTGCTGCATCTCGCCTCGCCAGGCCCGGTACACGCGGTCGGGTGAGGTGAGGTCGAGCACCGTGGCGGCCACCCCCTCGTCGGCCAGGGCCACCGCGGCGTGCACGGCCTCGGGCACCACGGCACCCGTGGCGGCGAGCACCACTCGGGGCGCGTGCGGGTCGGCTGCCAGGACGGCGTCGGGCTCGACGAGGCGATACCCACCGGCCAGCACCTGGTCGCGCAGCGCGCCCTCGCCGATGCGGTCGCGGGCAGCGACGAACGGCCGCTGGTCGACGGGTCGGGTGCTGAGGCGCAGGTACAGGCTCTCGCCGTCGAGCGCGCCGAGGCGGTGGATGCCGTCGCACAGCAGCCAGTCGAGCGCCTGCGCGTAGCACGGCTCGGTGTAGCTCATCCCCGGCAACTCCAGGCCGATCGACGGGGTGATGGTGCTCTGGTGGGCGCCGCCCTCGGGGGCGAGGGTGACGCCGGCGGGTGTGCCCACGACGATGAAGCGGGCGCCGTTGTAGAGGGCGTAGATGAGGGCGTCGAGGCCACGGCACACGAACGGGTCGTACACGGTGCCGATGGGCACGAGGTGCTGGCCGTGCAGTTCCTGGCCGAGGCCCAGGGCGTGCAGCGCGAGGAACAGGTTCATCTCGCTGATGCCCAGTTCGATGTGGCGGCCGCTCGGCCCCTGCTGCCAGCGCAGCAGTCGGTCGCTGCCGAGGAAGTCGGGCTGCACCTCGGGGTGGAACACGCCGTACTTGTTGATCCAGCCGCCGAGATTGGTGCTCACGCTCACATCGGGCGACAGGGTGACCATGCGCTCGGCCACACCGTCGACGGCACCGAGACCGGTGAGCAGGCGGCCGAACACCTCCTGGGTGCTGACCGGCTTGGCGCCCACCGCCACGCCCACGCCCACCGGCACCGGCAGGTCGGGGCG
>JBIIDH010000064.1:0-20403 GCA_044238435.1 Ilumatobacteraceae bacterium
ACGATGACGTAGATGAGCAGGGTGATCAGCGGGATGGCGAAGAGCAGGATGAGCCAGACGGCCTTCATGATGCCGCTCATCTCGTGGTTGCGGAAGATGTCGCCGATGACGCTGAACAGCATCATCAGGTAGGTGATGAAGAAGAAGCTGATGATGATCAGCCAGAGGATGTCGCCGAACGACGTAGCAAGCATGGGTACTCCTAGGTGTGTCGAGATGCATGGGGGCGATCTCGGGATCGTCAAGACAATACTGGGTTTCGCGACATGTCGGCGGGATCACCCGGATCGTGTGAACGGCTCGCGGTCCTCGCTACGGTGCTCGTCATGACCGACGACATCACGCGATACGACGCCGTCGAGGGGTACTGCGGTCGGCTCGGTTACCGGGCGGGCGACGAGGTGACGGTGCACGTGGCGTGTGCCACCGACCGGTTCGACGTCGAGGTGCACCGCTGGGGCGCAACGCGCGAACTGGTGTGGCGGGCCGAGGGCATACCGGGTGTCGACCACCCGGTGCCCGCCGACGCCGATTCGCACGGTTGCCGGTGGCCCGCTGCCGTACGGTTCGAGGTACCACCCCACTGGCGCAGCGGCTTCTACCACGTCACCCTCACGGCGCACGGTGCGCCCGCCGACCGGGCCGTGGGACATGCCTGTTTCGTAGTTCGTGCCGGTGCGCAGCGGTCCCGCCTGTTGCTGGTCCTGGCGACCAACACCTACAACGCCTACAACTCGTGGGGCGGGCGCAGCCTCTACACCGGGGGGCGCCAGGTGTCGTTCCGCAGACCGTTCGGGCGCGGCCTCATCAGCCGGGCCCACGAAGAGCGCGACGACCGCAAGGCCCGGCCGGCCCGGTGGGGCGAGCAGCCCGATGTCGACGGTGAGATCTATCAGCGATGGCGGTTCGCGAACGGGTACCCGGGCTTCGCCGGATCGACGGGATGGTTCACCTACGAGCGCCGGTTCGCCGAATGGGCCGAGTCGAACGGCTACGAACTCGACTACGCAGTGTCGAGCGACCTGGCCGACGACCCGGCCGTCACCGACGGCTACGCGCTGGTGCTCGGAGTGGGCCACGACGAGTACTGGTCGGCAGCGCAGCGCGACGCGATCGAGACGTATGTTCGCGCCGGCGGCAACTACGCCAGCCTGTCGGGGAACACGATGTTCTGGCAGGTGCGACCGGTCGACGACGGTGACCACATGGTGTGCCACAAGTACACAGCCCACCGTGACGACCCCGTGATGGGCACAGCCGACCAGCGCTCGATGAGCGGGATGTGGAGCGACCCGGTGGTCGGGCGGCCCGAGACCGGCTTCCTCGGGGCGGGATCGGTGTGGGGCCTGTACCACCGCTTCGGGCAGGCCACGGCGCGCGCCGCTGGCGCCTTCACGGTCTACCGCGACACGCACTGGCTGTTCGCCGGCACGGGGCTGCGCTACGGCGACCTGCTCGGCGCCCGCGACGGGGTGGTGGGCTACGAGACGGTCGGTTGCAGGCTGAACTTCGACGAGTACCAGTTGCCCATCGCTGCCGGCGGCGACGGCACGCCCGCCGACATCGAGGTGGTGGCGTTCTCGCCCTCGTCGAACCTGGCGGTGGGCGAGTACCCGGCATCGATCGCCGCGCTCGACGACCAGGGCGACATCGAGTTCGTGGCCGAGCGGATGTATGGCCGGATCGACGACGACTCGCTGGCCCGCTGCCGTCACGGCAACGCAGTGATGGTGGTGTGCCGCCCGTTCGGCCGAGCGCCGGGCGAGCCACACGACGAGCCACACGGCGGGCCACACGGCGAAGTCGTCACCATCGGCACCACCGACTGGGTGTTCGGCCTCGCCACCGATCCGGCGGTGGCACAGGTGACCGACAACGTGTTGCGCCGTTACGCGACGAGTTGACCCGTCCAGTCGATCACCAGTCGGTCGCCCGACTGGTGCACGGGGGTCTCGAACGCGGCGCAGGCCATGCGGAACCGGTCGGCCACGATGCGTGCCTCGGTCGGGTCGGCCAGGCGGGTCATGCAGTGGTCGAGCGCGATCGGGATGGCCTCGAGGTGCAGGGGCGTGGGGCCGTCGAAGTGCACGGTGAACAGCAGTCCGAGGTCGTTGCGCAGGCGCGGGTCGACCGCGTAGTCGTCGATGAAGCCGCCGAGGTCGAACAGGATGCGATCGGTCACGCCGTGGAACACGTGGGCCGAGTGACCGGCCACGAGCGTGGCCCCGGCGGCGCGGAGTTCGGCGGCGGCGCGGCGCACGTGATCCACCGGTTCGGGCTCGAGGTTCGGTCCCCAGTGCGGACTCACCAGGACCACGTCCGCGGGGACGGTGGCGATGGTCTGACGCAGCCAGTCGGGCGTGCCGTGCCGGAGATCGGCGAAGGCGACGCCGGGTTCCTCGTCGCCGGCCGCGAACTCGGCCGGGTGATCGGTCACCCCCACCACTGCCACGGTGGTGTCGTTCCGTTCGAACAGCGCAGGCTGGCGCGCCGTGTACACATCAGGGCCCGCACCCACACAGGTGATGCCTACCCGGTGCAGGTGCTCGATCGTGTCGAGCAGCGCCACCGGCCCGTAGTCGAGGGCGTGGTTGTTCGCCAGCGTCACGCAGTCGACGCCCAGATGGGCGAGGTGGTCGGCTGCTGCCGGGGGAGCGCGGAAGAAAAAGGGTTTGGCGGCGTTCGGCCAGCGCTGCCCGCGGTCGCTGATGGCGCACTCGAGGTTCGCCACCACCAGGTCGGCATCGGCCAGCACCTCCACCACGCCGTCGCTGAACAGCGGCTTCCACGGCTCGCTGCGCAGGCGGTCGCCCACCATCCGGCCGAGCATCGTGTCACCAGCGAGCGCCACTTTCATCGGGCACATCACAGTCGGACCGGGCGATGATGGGTAGGGCCGATCGGGTAGTCACGCGTAACCTGCCGACGTGTTCGATCGCATCCCCGTCGTCGATCTCGCCGCGCTCGATGGAGTCGACCTGGGTGAGCGACTGGTCGAGGTGTACGGCTCCGTCGGGTTCGGCTACGTCGTCGGCCACGGGGTACCTGACGATCTGGTCGCCGAGGTGTTCGAGCAGTCGCGGCGATTTCACGCCCTGCCTGCCGCGATGAAGGAGGCGGTGGAGTTGAACAGCCTGCACCGCGGGTACATCCCTATCGATGCATCCACCGACGTCACCTCCCCGCTCGCCACGGTCACCCGGCCGAACCAGAGCGAGAGCTTCATGATGATGCGCGAGGCCGGGCCCGACGACCCGGCCGTGTTGGCTGGGCACTACCTCGCCGGTCCGAACCAGTGGCCCGACCTACCCGGGTTCCGCGAGGTGCTCGAGGCGTATCACGCCGCCCTCGTGGCGCTGTCGCAGCGCCTCGTCGAGGCCCTCGCTGCAGCCCTCGGCGACACCGATGGTGTGGTGGCCCGGTCGTTCCGGCCGCCCACCACCTGGTTGCGCCTGCTGCGGTACCCGCCCCGGCCACCCGATGCACCCGCCGACCTCTTCGGTTCGGCGCCGCACATCGACTTCGGCGGCATCACCGTGCTCGCCCAGGATGAGCGTGGCGGGCTGCAGGTGGCCACGCCCGACGCACGCTGGGTCGACGCGCCGCCGCTGCCGGGCTCGTTCGTGGTGAACGTGGGCACCATGCTGCACCGGTGGAGCAACGGCCGCCTGTTCGCCACACCGCACCGGGTCATCAACACCTCGGGGGCCGAGCGGTACTCGGTGCCGTTCTTCTACGACCCCGACGTCACCGCGCGCATCGAGCCGCTGCCGTGCTGCACCGGGCCCGACCGTCCGGCGATGTTCGAGCCGCTGGTGTTCGGTGATTTCGTGCGCCGGGAACTCGAGTCGGGCTATCGGCACCATCAGCCCGACCCGAGTCCCTGACGCGTGGTCTCACGGCTGCAGTCAGCGGCTGGGCAGCGCCTTGCACCTGGCGCCCGTGTTCAGGCAGCTCGCCACCAGTTCGTTCAGGCGGGCGGAGTCCCAGGCAACGAAGGCGTCGGCATGCAGGGTGCTGGCATCGCCGCTCGAGAAGGCGACTCCCGACAGGCTGCCGCCCGTGGCCCAGCGCACGTTCAGCACGATCTGCGGCACTGCCACCGGGTGTGTCGACGGGCAGGCACCGGCGCTCGAGTAGGCCATGTGCGACCGGTGGTCGGGCGAGTCGAGGTTGAGGCCGTCCCAGCAACCCGGGAAGATCACGCGGGTGACCAGGTTGGTGCCACGCGGGCAACTCGTCGGCAGGGTGAGGGCGCCCCTGCCCTGTTCGGTCTTTCCCGTACAGGCGAAGCGGATGTGGGTGGCATCGCCGGCCACCATCTTCAACCCGTTCGGCGGGGCGACGATGGTGGAGGCCTGACGACCGCCGACGAGGTAGTAGACGCTCGATCGGATGGGCTGCACCGCCACGCCGTTGCGCTGCAGGGTGGGCACCCAGTAGGCCGAGTGGTCGGCCGAGTCGTTGCACGTGGTGGTGCTGGTCATCAACGAGTCGAACGTGGTGTCGGCGTTGGTGGTGGTGGCACCGAAGAAGGTGTGGTCGTGCGAGGCGCCGGCCTGGCCGGGCTTCACGATCGGGTCGTCCATCGCCGTGTGCGAGAAGCCGCAGCGCACCACGAACCGACCGGTGCGCGGCTCGACGCCCGTGTTGGCCAGCGCCGTCGCGGTGTCGGCTGGTGGGGGCGTGGGCTTGGGCTTGGCCGCCAGTTCGGCGGATGCGACCGCCGGCGTGGTGACAGCGATGGCACCGGCCAGGCCGAGGGCTGCGAGGGTGATGCGACGGTTCATCGGGCTCCTTGTCGAAACAGTGAGCCACCCATCATGAGCACCGAAGGTAAGAGCTGCCTGCGAACGCGGTGAGAGCTCGCGGAAGGTTGCCTCAGCGAACGGTCAAGGCTCCCACCGGGCGTCAGCGCGGCGAGCGGCGGCGGCCCGAGGAGGGCGCACCGGAACGGCGTGGGCCGCCGGACGACGGCTTCGCCGCCGAGCGGTTCGGGGCCCGGTGGCGCGAGGGCTGCTGTGCCGGCTCGGCGGTGGCCGTGGGTGAGGGCTTCACCTTCGGGGCCGTCGGGCCGACGAGTTCGGCGATGAGCGGGTGTGCCGCGTTCACCTGCGTGATGGTGGGCTCGATGGCAGCGGCGCGTGTGAGCGAGCGCACGTCCTTGCGTTGGTCGGGGGTCATGATGGTGATGACCACGCCGCTCGCGCCGGCGCGGGCCGTGCGGCCCGACCGGTGGAGGTAGGCCTTGTGCTCGGCGGGCGGGTCGACGTGCACCACGAGGGCGATCTCGTCGACGTGGATGCCGCGGGCGGCGATGTCGGTGGCAACGAGCACCCGGGTCGTGCCGGCCGCAAAGGCCGACAGGCTGCGCTCGCGGGCGGCCTGCGACAGGTTGCCGTGCAACTCGACGGCGGGGATGCCGGCCGTGGTGAGCTGCTTGGCGAGCTTCTTCGCGCCGTGCTTGGTGCGGGTGAACAGCAGCGAGCGATCGCGACCCGAGGCCAGCGCGGTGACCACGGCCAACTTGTCGCCGGCGTCGGTGGCGAGCACGTGGTGGGTCATCGTGCCCACCGGCGACACCTCGGGGTCGACCGAGTGCACCACCGGGTCGACGAGGTAGCGGCGCACCAGGCCGTCGATGCCGTTGTCGAGCGTGGCCGAGAACAGCAGGCGCTGCGTGCCGGCCGGGGTGGCGTCGAGCAGGCGCTTCACGGCGGGCAGGAAGCCGAGGTCGGCCATGTGGTCGGCCTCGTCGAGGACGGTGACCTCCACCTGGTCGAGGCGGCAGTGCCGCTGGGCGATGAGGTCTTCGAGGCGGCCCGGGCAGGCGACGACGATGTCGACACCCTGGCGCAGCGCGTTCACCTGCGGGGTCTGGCCCACGCCGCCGTACACCGTGGTGACACGCAGCGACATCGCTGCGGCCAGCGGCGTGATGGTGGCTGCCACCTGGTTGGCGAGCTCGCGGGTGGGCACGAGCACCAGTGCGCGGGGCTTGCCGGCCTGACGGCGGCGGCCCGAGGCGGCGAGTGCAGCGACGGTGGGAAGGGCGAAAGCGATGGTCTTGCCGCTGCCGGTCTTGCCGCGGCCGAGCACGTCGCGGCCGGCGAGCGAGTCGGGCAGAGTGGCCGACTGGATGGGGAACGCCGAGGTGACACCGTCGCGGGCGAGCGAGTCGACCAAGGGGGCGGGCACGCCGAGCTCGCGGAAATCGGTGGACGCGCCGGCAGACGGCGCGGGGCGCGAAGCGCCCGGCAGGAGGGTGGAAGGCATGGGGGTCTTTCGTGTTCGGTGGCCGGATGATGCACGGACTACCGCTGCACTCGACCGCGGGTTGCGTACATCGCAACACCGCCAGACCACGACGCTACCGGCCGATCACCCGATGCGGGCAGCAGCCCGCGCCGGGCTCAGAGCTTCTTGCCCGGATTCAGCATGCCGTCGGGGTCGAGAGTGGCCTTCAGTCGGCGCTGCAGGGCGAGGTGCACCGGTTCGATCTCCTGGTCGATGAACGCCCGCTTCAGGGTGCCCACACCGTGCTCTGCGGCGAGGGTGCCACCGAGGCGCAGTGCGAGATCGATGATGTCGGCGAACGCGGCGCGCATGCGCGCCACCTCGTCGGCGTCGTTGCCGTCGAACACGAACAGCGGGTGCATGTTGCCGTCGCCCGCATGACCGATGGTGGGCAGCGACACGCGGTGCCGCTCGCCGATGGCGACGATGCCGGCGAGCAGTTCGGGCAGACGCTCGCGCGGAACGGCCACGTCCTCGGGCAGCATCGCCTTGCCCAGCCGCTCGAACGCCGGCCACGTGCGGCGTCGCACCTCGATGAACATGTCGCCCTCGGACGGGTCGGTCACGTGGTACACCTCGCTGGCGCCCGCATCGCGGCACAGCATGGCGATCTCGCCGATGGCCCGCTCGGCCCGGTCGCCAGCGGTCTGGATGAGCAGCAGGCAGGCAGCGTCGGTGTCGAGGCCCATGTTGAACACGGCGTCGACCTGGCGCAGCGACGCCTGGTCCATGATCTCCATCAGCGACGGCTCGAACCCGTTGCGGAAGATCTCGACGATGGCAGTACCGGCCTGCGGGAGTTCGTCGAAGTAGGCGATCGCCGTGCACGGCGGGGGCGGCGAGGGGATCAGTTTCACCGTCACCTCGGTGATCACCCCGAGAATGCCCTCCGACCCGACGAACAGCCCGGTGAGGTCGAGGCCGGTCACGTTCTTCAGTGTGTGCCGTCCGGTGTGGATGACCTCGCCGGAGGCGAGCACCACCTCCAGGCCGATCACGTAGTCGCGGGTGACGCCGTAGCGCACGCAGCACAGGCCCCCGGCGTTGGTGGCGACGTTGCCGCCGATCGACGAGATCTCGAAGCTGGCCGGGTCGGGTGGGTAGAACAGGCCGTGCTCGGCGACGGCGCGCTTCAACTCGCCGTTCAGCACCCCGGGTTGCACCCGGGCCATGCGGTTGACGGTGTCGATGGCGACGATGCGGTTCATGCGGTGCATCGACAGCACCAGGCAGGCGTCGACTGCGTTCGATCCACCGGTGAGGCCGCTGCCGGCACCGCGGGCCACCACGGGGGCACCGACGGCGCGGGCTGCAGCCAGGGCCGCTACGACCTCGTCGGTGGAGCGTGGCATCACCAGCACAGCGGCCGTGCCGGGCTGCTCGAAGATGGCCCGGTCCTGTGCATAGGCAGCCACCACGTCGGGGTCGACCTCGATGCAGTCGCCGGGCAGGCGCGCCCGGAGTTCGTCGAGCAGATTCATGCGACGGCCTCGACCGGGGCGGGGGCGGCGAGCGTGGGCACGATGCGGCTGACGATCATGGCGATGACTGCCGACACCAAGATGAGCGGGGCCATGCCCTCGAACGACGCGCCGAGGATGAGTGCGACCAACACCACGCTGGTGATGGGCAACGAGCACGACACCACGGTGGCCGCCGTCATGCCGATGGCGATACCCGGCAGCGTGCCCAGGCCGGGCAGGTGACCCAGCACCACACCGGCAGCAGCGCCGATGAGCAGCGCCGGGAAGATGAGACCGCCGCGGAAGGCGACCATCGACAGGATGTACGCGACGGCCTTCAGCGCGATGAGGGCCACCAGCGCGCCGGTGGCGAACGACGCCGGCTCGGTGATGACCTCACCCAGCAGTTCGTGGCCCGACGACAGCACCTCGTAGAGGGTGCGGTCGGTGAGCACCGAGTAGAGCACTGCGGCGCCGGCGATGAGCGCGCCGGCGGCGACCGACATCGGCACGACGTTGGCGGTGACGCGCGGCGCGAGGCGCTTGCCGATGGGCCGGATCTGGGCCATCACCGCCGCTACGACGGCGGCGAGCGGCAGGCACCACAGCAGGTCGGCCAGATCGGGTCGTACCGCGCCGGCGATGTCGCCCACGGCGAGGCCTCCCATGCTGACCCCGTCGATGCGGCCGAGGCCCGAGAACATCAGCGCCGCGGTGCCGCCCGAGGCCATGGCCGGCAGCAGTGCTGCGCTGAGCGGCACCACACCGGTGAGTGCCACCATCTCGACCACGAGCACGAGCGCCACCACCGGGCTGCCGAAGATGGCGGCCACGGCAGCGGTCTGCGCGGCGATGGACACGACGAGCAGGGTGGTGGGGTCCTGCGACGTGCCCATGCGCCGGTTGGCGAGCACGCCGATGCCCGAGCCGATGGCCAGCAGCGGACCCTCCGGGCCCACCACCGCTGCGGCGGCGAGGCTGACCAACGCGGCCAGCACCACGCCGGGCACGTGCGACGGCTCGGTGGGGGTGACTCCCATGCCATCCGCGGGCAGGTGGCCGCCGTGGCCGGGCATCGACTTCACGACAAGGCCCACCAGCAGGCCGGCGACGGGCAGGACGATGAAGGGCCACCAGCGCGGGATCTCGTCGTGGCCGGCGTGTTCGGGGAGGGTCTCCCACAGCCAGGTGCCGAGCTTCGCGGCGGCGATGGAGAAGACGAAGGCCGCCAGCGACACGGGGATGCCGAGTGCGGCGCCCAGCAGGACGGGCCGGAGCTGAGCGGCGCGCGATGCCGCGGGGGCGCCGGAGGGAGCGGGAGTTGGTGCGGTGCTGGGTGTGTTCATAGGAGCCCGTGGGCGTCGCGACTGTAGACCGAGGCGACCGCAAGGTCGGTGGGTTGCGTCGCCGCGATCGTCGGCGCATCGCCCGGCCCGAGGGCCACGAGCGCGTCGAACTGCCGCAGGGGTGCCCCCTCGACCTCGGCAGCTCCGTTCAACAGCACGACGGCCACGTCGGCGGCGTCGGGTGTGCAGGTGTCGCCTGCCGCGAGGTGCACCCGGCGCAGCGCGCCGAATGCCTGCTCGCGCCGCACCATCAGGTTCAGGTCGTTGATCGGTCCGCCCAGCAGGCGGCACGTGGTGACGGCCTCCCCGGCGAAGGGGAACGGTGGCTCACCCGGCCGCAGGAGGTGCGTGGTGCCGTCGACGCTGAGCGCCATGCCGTCGCCGTGGGCGACGAGGATGTGGCGGTCGATGCCGGGCAGCGACGAGAACGGACCGTCGGCGTCGACGTCGGCGATGCTGAGCCGCCAGTGCCAGGGCTCGCCGTGCGCCGTGCTGGTGTCGTGTGGGCCGGTGGCCACCTCGGCGGTGGTGCCGCCGCCGTTCGCCCACGGCATCCGCCGGTGCCCGGCGGCCGGCAGGTGGCGCCAGGTGCTCAGCACGAGCCGGGGTAGTGCAGCCGCACGTTCTCGGGGTAGCTGCGCACGTAGTAGTTCCACAGCTGTTCGCCGAACACCGGCGCCGATTCGCTGATGGTGCCCGAGGAACCGGCGAGCAACTCGTCGCGCTTGGCCATGAACCCGGCGCCGCGGTGGCGAGGGCTGGCGTCGACCGCGGCGGCAAACGACGGGTCGAGGGTGAGTGGCGCCAGGCTCGTGCGCAGGTCGGGACCGTGGAAGTAGGCGGATGAGAAGCGGGCTTCGGTGGCGATGACGCGATGGGTGGTGGCGACGAAGTAGTTGCCGGTCATCGACTGCAGCATCTCGCCGAGGTTGATCACGAACGCGCCGGGCACGGGCGGCACGTCGATCCACTCGCCGGCAGGGTTCTGGGCCTGCAGGCCGCCCACACCGTGCTGCAGCAGCACGGTGAGGAAGCCGGCGTCGTGGTGGGCGTTCACGCCGGCCTCGCCAGGCGGAGTGGGTGGGTAGCTGATGAGCTTGGCGAAGCTCAGCGGCCGCTCGCCGAACAGCGTGCGGAACGTGTGCTCGGGCAGGCCCAACCCCACGGCCATGATGCCCATCAGCTCGTCGGCGAGCGCCCCCATCAGCGCGAAGAACTGATCGACCAACTCGTGGAAGCCGGGTAGCACGTCGTCGGGCAGCCACTGGTTCGGGCCGTCGAGGCGCAGGTAGGCGGGCTCGACGTCGGCGGCGTAGGGCGAGTGTTCGCTCGATACGTCGAGCTGTTCGCGGTGGTCGACGCGGTTGTCGGTGAGTTCGGAGCCGACGCGCTCCCAGCCGCGGAAATGACGCGACCGGCGCTTGTCGATCTGCTCCTTGGTCGACTCGGGCAGCGCGAAGAACGCGGTGAGCGCGGCGAAGTAGCGGTCGACGAACGCGGGGTCGACACCGTGATCGACCAGCGTGAAGAAGCCCACCTCGTGGCAGATGCGCCTGAGTTCGGCGGCGAACTCGGTCCGGTCGGCGCCCGGCCGACGCCATCCGTCGAGCGACACCGTGGGGATGCTCGAGAAGTGCTGGCTGCTCGCCGCCAGGGGAGTGTCGAGGCTCATGGACGACGAGTGTACGAGTGCTCGGCAACGGTGGCCGTGACAACTGTTTCGCGACGTCAACTGGGGGTTCGCGCGCTCCGTGGTAGTCACTTGTACCGACCTTTCGGCCCTGCCGTGACAAGTCATTCGGCCCTCCGTACGGTGCCTCCATGACCTCGCCACCCCCCATTCGGCCCTGCTGCAGCAGGCCGATCGGCTCGGGCGGACGGGCCGAACGGATACTGCCCGGGGCCGTTGGTCCCGCAGCAGAATCCGTTCGGCCGGGGATGGCAGGTCATGAGTCCCTCCCGATGCCGACGATCGGCGCCACCCGAACGGAGAACCCCATGACCATTCATCCCATTGCGCGAACCGGACGACCACAGCGGTCGTCACGTTCCTCGAAGCGGCTCCTCGCCGCTGCACTCGGGTTCGCCGCCCTCGCCGCCGGTACGGCCATCGCCACCGGCACCGCAGAGGCCGCAACCTCCACCCTCGTCGCCCGTGGCGCCACCTGGCGCTGGTCGACGGGTACCGACCTGGGCACCGCGTGGCGGTCGCCCACCTACAGCGACTCGACCTGGCGGTCGGGTGCCGGCCAATTCGGCTACGGCGACGGTGACGAGCGCACCGTGCTGTCCTACGGTTCGAACACCTCGAACCGCTATCCCACTGCCTACTTCCGCACGTCGTTCTCGGTGGCGAATCCGGCGACGGTGACGGGCCTCACGCTCACCGGCGTGTTCGACGACGGGTTCATCGCCTACGTGAACGGCACCCAGGTGGCCCGGGTGAAGATGCCCTCGACCGCCGTGACCTACAGGACGCTTGCGGCCGACTGGGCCGAGAACGACGCCGTCACCCTCGCCGTGCCCGCGTCGGTGCTGCGTGCCGGCACCAACGTGCTGGCGGTGGAGGTGCACCAGCGCACGCTCGATTCGTCCGATCTCACCTGGGACGCGTCGCTCACCGCGACGGTGTCGGCGACGACGACCACGTTGGCTCCGACGACGACATTGGCTCCGACGACGACATTGGCTCCGACGACGACTGCTGCTCCGACGACGACTGCTGCGCCGACGACGACTGCTGCGCCGACGACGACTGCTGCACCGACGACGACTGCTGCACCCACGACGACGGCCCCGCCGACCGGTGTGGCACCAACCGGCGCTGCCAACGACGGCCGCTGGAGCAGGCTCATCTTCCAGGACGAGTTCTCCGGCACCACGGCCAAGTGGCAGCGCAACTGGCGAATGGGCAACGACACGGGCATCAGCCCGCCCGCCAACAAGAGCTACGAGGCGGCCTGCTGGGACCCGAAGAACACCTTCGTCTCGAACGGCAACCTCGTGATGCGGGCCGAGCGGCGCAGCTGCACCGATGCATTCGGGAGGACCTACAGCTACGCCACCGGTGGGGCCACCACGGGTTCGTGGGCCTTCTCGTACGGCTATGCCGAGGCGCGCATCTTCCTGCCGGCCGATGCCAATGGAAAGATCGCCAACTTCCCGGCCTGGTGGCTGAACGGTACGGCGAACGACAGCAGTGGCTGGCCCAATGGCGGTGAGATCGACGTGGTCGAAGGCCTGTCGGATCACACCAACTGTTGGCACTACCACTGGGGTTCCCCGTCGAACGCCCAGTCGGCCGGTGGTTGCCCGTCCACGACCCTGGTTCCCTCGCTGAGGAACCCGGCCGGCTGGCACACCTACGGCGTGGCGTGGGAGCCGGGCGTGCTGCGCTACTACTACGACGGCGTGCTCGTGGCCACTCACACCACCGGTGTGGTGAGCGGCCCGATGTACCTGGCGCTCGACAACGCCGTGCCTGCGCAGTGGACCCCCACGGTGCCGGCCGACATGCTCGTCGACTACGTGCGGGTGTGGCAGCGCTGATCTGAGTCCGCGGGAACCGGTGCGCTGATCTCGTGTCGGGTTCGGGCCCTTCGGGGTACCGAACCCGACACGAGTCGCGTCGCGGGTAGGCCTTCGCCAGCGCAACTCGGGTCGAGCGGCACGATCGCGCCGAGTGGGCCACTGCATACGGTCCGGCCGTGCATCCGTGCCGTGGTACTCGATCGACCCGGAGATGGGCGGTGACCGTGTCGCTGGGCATCGGCGCCCTCGTCGTGTCGGCGACCAGTGCCGGTGTGATGGGCCAGGCGGTCGGCGCGCCTCCGGTGGTGGCGAGTCAACCGGTCACCATCGCCGTGATCGGCGACTACGGGGGCGACAACGGCGGCGAGTACCGCCTGGCCGACCTCGTCGCCCGATGGAAGCCCGACGCAGTGGCCACCGTCGGCGACAACCTGTACCCCACGTCGCCGACGGTGACGGGTACCGACAAGTACGACCTCGTGGTGGGGAAGTTCTTCTGCCAATTCCTCGCCGGCGTCCCGGCCGGGCCCTACTGCAACGGCAAGCAGAGCGCCGTGAACCGCTTCTTCCCCGCCACCGGCAACCACGACTACACCGACGGGCCGATTGCCAACTACCTCGCCTACTTCAGCCTGCCGGGCCGCGGTGTGACGAGTCGCTTCCCGACCGGCTCGGACCAGTACTACGACGTGGTGCTCGGCCCCGTCCATCTGTTCTTCATCGACTCGCAGCTCACCGAGGGTGTCTTTCCTGACGCCCCGTCGTTCGCCGCTCAGCAGGCCTGGTTACGCGAGGCGATGGCGGCTTCCGACGTGCCGTGGAAGCTGGTGCTGTTTCACCATCCGGCCTACTCGAGCGGCGCCACGTATGGCAGCACGCCGTCGATGCAGTGGCCGTTCGGCGAGTGGGGTGCCGACATGGTGCTGGCCGGCCACCACCACTCATACGAACGCATCGTGCGCAGCGACACCACCTACTTCGTGGTGGGTCTGGGCGGGGCCAGTCGGTTCCCGTTCGATCCGCCCATCCCGGGCAGTGAAGTGCGGTTCAACGAAGACGAAGGCGCACTGCGCCTGACGGCGACCGACACCGCTCTGGTGGCTGAATTCATCACCACGTCGAACGTGCTGATCGACCGGTACACGCTCACCAAGGACCCGGTGCCACCGCCGACGACGAGCACGACGAGTACGACGACGACGGTGCCGCGGACGACGAGCACGACGACGACGGTGCCGAGGACCACGACGACGGTGCCGCGGACGACCACGAGTACTTCGACGACGACGACGGTGCCGCGGACCACGACGACGGTGCCGCGGACGACCACGAGTACGTCGACCACCACGACCACGACGACGACGAGTACGTCGACCACCACGACCACGACGACGACCACGACCACGACGACCCAGCCGCCGTCGACGGTCGTGGTCGAGCCGCGGGTGATCGCCACCGGAGCGAGCGTCGGTGCGTATGCGCGTCGGCTCGAACTCGACGGGTTCCGGTCGGATCGACGGGTGCCGTCGATCCGCTGACCGGCTGTCAGGTGCGTTCGAGGATGGGGATGCCACCGATGGTGACCACCACCCGGTAGTGGCGGTGCAGTGCCCGGTCGGCTGCGCCCGACGGGACGCACGAGCGCGCTCCCTGGTACTCGGCGACGAAGCGGGGTCGGTCGTCGCCCGCCAGCAGCGCGGTGAGCGCCCGCTGGGCGGAGGGGATGTTGCGGATGCCGTCGTGCCACAGGTACGGGTAGGGCGGGTCGGTGCGCAGATTGCCGTACAGGCCGGCGCTGGCGCACAGGGCGAGGATGTCGTCGCCCGGCTCGGCGTGCAGGCGGTACCAGGCGGCGATCGCCTCGTCGTCGACGAGTCGCGAGTCGCCGCCCAGCCGACTCCCTGCCTCCAAGCGAGGGATGGCGATGGCCTGTGCGGTCATCAGCAGGGGCATGGCGGCGAGCGCTGCGGTGGCCACGGCTCGGACACCCCGCGGCGCGGCAAGGGCCAGCACCACCCCGGCGATGGTGCCGAGCGGGAAGGTGAGGATGACCCAGTAGTGGCGGTGGAACTGGCCGCCGCTCGCGAAGGCGGCGCCGGCAAGGACGGTCCACACCACGCACACCAGCGCACCGCCGTGACGGAGGTGGCGTACCCGTGCAGGCGACTGCTGCACCAGCACGACCAGCACCAGGACGATGATGGCGGCTGCGATCGGGGCGAGCGCCGGAGCCGCGATGTCGCGGGTGAGGCGGAACCGCTGCCAGTCGGCGTTGGCCAGTGCGCTGCGCTGCCCGATGCGGTAGCCGGCGACGGCGAACCACCACCGCTGCCATCCGGTGACGGCGCCGTGCACGGCTGCGGTGCCGAGCGGCAGGGCGGCGCCCAGCAACACGGCGGGAACGGCGAGCACCCGGCGGCGCGAGGGCCAGGTGGTGGATGCCGCCGCGGCCAACAGCACCGCCACCAGTGCTGCCCCGAAGGCATCGAACCCGCTCTGCTTCACGGTCAGGGCGACGCCGCCGAGTACACCCGCGCCGACGAGGTTCAGCCAGGAGGGCGGCTCCGCACCGCGCAGTGCACGCAGGGCGACGGCCAGGCTGGTCGCCCCGATGGCGCAGCTGAGGAGTTCGGCGTTGGCGATGAAGCCCTCGATCTGCGGCAGGCTCGACAGCACGCCCACCAGCAGTGCCGCGGGGATGCGGGCCCGCTCACCCGCCAGCGACGCAGCGATGCTGCCGCAGGCGAGCGCGCCGACGATGCAGGCGAACAGTGCCAGCAGCCGAACGCCCACGGGAGTGCCGAGGCCCACGGTGTCGAGGGCCCGATACAGCACGAGCAGGCCCTGGGGTCGGTCGACCCACACGTCGCGGTACAGCACGGCGCCGTGGCGCCAGGCCCGGGCGATGGCGAGGTATCCGCCCTCGTCGGACGTGATCGGGGTGACGAGGAACCGCAGTCGCATCGCCGTGATGAGAGCGACGACTGCGGCGATCGGGACGAGCCTGGTGCGCACGCCCGGCACGGTGCGCTGGCGATGGGTCGCGCGACAGATGCCACACGGCTGCGTGTTCGGCGCCGGAGGTCCCGGCTTCGTCGGGCCGTCTGGTGCGTGCGAGAGTCGAGGGAGATGTCGGACCGCCGAAAGCGAGCGCAGCGATGACCACCACCCCGCAGCCCATCGACCGTGACGCCCTGCGCGCCAAGTACCGGCTCGAGCGCGACAAGCGCCTCCGCGCCGACGGCAACGCGCAGTATCTCGAACCGTCGGGTCGTTTCGGGAACCTGCTCGACGACCCCTACACGCCGCGGGTCGAGCGCGAGCCCCTCACCGACGAGGTGACGTTCGCCTTCATCGGCGCCGGATTCGCCGGCCTGGTCGCCGGGGCGCGCCTGAAGCAGGCCGGTGTCGACGATGTACGTCTCATCGACGGCGCTGGCGACGTGGGCGGTGTGTGGTACTGGAACCGGTACCCCGGTGCCATGTGCGACACCGCGGCGATGGTGTACCTGCCCCTGCTGGAGGAGACCGGGCACATGCCCAGTCAGAAGTACGTGTACGCGCCCGAGATCCACGGGCAGGCGAAGCGCATCGCCTCCACGTTCCACCTCTACGACAACGCGGTGTTCAGCACCGGCGTCACCCGGCTCGAGTGGGACGACGCAGCGTCGCGGTGGGTCATCCACACCGACCGTGGCGATCGGATGCGTGCCAAGTTCGTGGCCATGGGCACCGGGCCGCTGCACCGACCGAAACTGCCGGGCATCCCTGGGATCGACACGTTCGCAGGACACTGCTTCCACACCAGTCGTTGGGACTACGCCTACACCGGCGGCGACCCGACCAGCCGGGTGCTCGACCGCCTGGGCGACAAGCGCGTCGGCATCATCGGCACCGGCGCCACCGCCGTGCAGTGCATCCCGGCGCTCGCTCGCAGCGCCAAAGAGTTGTTCGTCTTCCAGCGCACCCCGTCGAGCATCGACGTGCGCAACAACCATGCCATCGACCCCGACTGGTTCGCCGACCTCGGCCCGGGGTGGCAGCAGCGCTGGCTCGAGAACTTCGTCACGTTGCAGATGGGTGGGTTCGCCGACGAAGACCTGGTGATGGATGGCTGGACCGACATCAGCAAGCGCATCCGCGACCGGGTAGTGGCCAATGCCGCCGAGTACGGCATCGGCCCGGAGGCGATGCTGAAGGCCTACGAGGACAGCGACGACGAGAAGATGAGCGAGATCCGGGCGCGGGTCGACACCATCGTCGCCGACCACGCCACGGCCGAGGCGCTCAAGCCGTGGTACCGACAGTTGTGCAAGCGGCCCTGCTTCCACGACGAGTACCTCCAGGCCTACAACGAGCCGGGCACCCATCTGGTCGACACCGACGGCAAAGGTGTCGAACGCATCGACGAGACGGGTGTGTGGGCGGGTGGCGTGCACTACGAGCTCGACTGCATCATCTTCGCCTCCGGCTTCGAGGTGGGTACCAGCTATGCCCGGCGGGCCGGCTACGAGACCGTCGGGCGCGACGGTGTCACCCTCAGCGACTACTGGGCCGAGGGCATGCGCACCAAGCACGGCCTGCACGTGCACGGCTTCCCCAACCTGTTCATCGTCGCCCCCAACCAGGGCGCGAACCTCATCTCCAACGTCACCCACAACTACGGCGAGGCGGGCTCGACCATCGCCGCGGTCGTCGCCCATGCCGAGGAGGTGGGCGCCGAGCAGGTGGAGGTGACTGCCGAGGCAGAGGCTGCCTGGGTGGCGCTGTTGGAGGGCAACACTCGTGGCTTCATGGGCAACAGCGACTGCACGCCCGGCTACTACAACAACGAGGGTGGCGTCATCGGCCGCAAGGAGAAGCTGAACGGCAGCGGGTACCCCGACGGGCCGATGGCGTACTTCCGCTACATCCAGCAGTGGCGCACGTCGGGCGAGTTCGAGGGCCTCGAGTTCCGCTAGCCCCGGATCAGTCCGGTAGGGCGACGATCGCTTCGTGTTCGAGCGTGGCCACCACGATGCCGTCCACCTCGATGCGCACATCCAGCACGGCTCGTTCACCATGGGCCTCGAAGCGGCGCACCACGACGGCGTGCACATCGGCGATGGCGTCGGCCCGGGCGATGGCGTGGTGTCGCACGATGCTGCGGGTGTGGATCCAGCTGCCGCGGGCCACGTCGGCGTGCACCACCTGGTTGGCCAGGGCCGGCCACACGGCGGGGTGCACGCAACCGGCATCGACGAACAGCGCCAGGTCGTCGCCCGCGCGCATCCCGTAGTCGCTACCCCATTCGCCGGCGAGACGGATCTGGCGTGATGGCAGTGCCTCGCCCGGTCGCATCGGCGGGGGAGGGCCGCTGTCGCGCACGGCCCGGAAGACGGCACGCGGCTGGTCGGCCTCGGCCGTGACGGCATGCACTGCGACGGCATCGCCGTCGATGACCGGTGTGCACTGGAGCAGGTCGTGGTCGAACACCGGACGGCGGAAGCGCACCTCGCCGCCACCGCGGCCCAGCCAGTCGAGACCCCACGCGACCACGATCGGGTGGGTGAGATAGGCGTAGGTGGTGACGCCGGCGACCAGCGCACGGGGGAAGCCGGCAGCCTGTGCTCCTGCGTCGGTGTGGATGGGGTTGCGGGCGTGCTCGGGCAGGTTCTGGGCGCGGATGCTCCACAGGCCCGGGGTGGGATCGTTCATCGGGTGAGGCTCCTTCGTCTCAGCCACACGGCACCGCCGGCCAGGGCGAGCAGTGCGGTCGAGAGCAGCGCAGCATTGCCGTCGATGCTGGTGTCTGCCAACAGGCGGGCGGCACACCACGCCGCCGCAGTGGCCGCGGCGACGACACCGCTGCGGCGACCCCAGCGGTGCAGCATCGACGAGCTCCAGCGTGCAGCCGGTGGTGCGACGGTGGCGGCCGCGAGCGCGGTGTGGAACACCAGCACGGCCAGGGCAGCCACCAGGGTGGCCGCGCCAGTGGGGTGGTCGACGGTGGCCACCCAGTACCAGGCGACCAGCAGCAGGGTGAGCAAGCCGAGGTGCCCGTCGGGCGCGAGCGCGCAGGCGCCGGCCAGCAGCACGACGACGATCGCAAGGGGCGGGTTCACGCCACCGGTCTCGGCGCCGATGGTGGCCAGGACGGCGATGGGGGCCAGGACGATCGCGTAGCGGATCATCCGCTGGGCGGTGCTCAGGGTGCGGAGGGCCGCCACGCGCCCGAGGTCGGGTCCGCCGCTCATCGGCGCACCGCCCGTGGGCCTCGTGCCCGGCGATGGACGCCACGCAGCACCTCGTCGAGGCTGCCCGGTCCGCGCCAGGGCACGACGGGTACGCCTGCCTGTTGGACACGGCGGATCTCGCGGTCGCGCTCGAGCAGCCGGATGCGCCAGGCCAGCGCCCGGAAGGCGTCGTCGGGATCGTCGTCGACCACGCCCACCGGCAGTGTGTCGATGACGACGACGGTGAAGCCGCGGCCCGACCAGTCGATGGCTCGTTCGAGCACCGACGTGGCCACCAGCGGCGACAGCATCACCACCAGCGCACCGGGGTCGATGCCGAGCCGGAGTCGGCCGGCCGCGGTGTCGTGGGCGCTGCGGTCTTGCGGGCCGGGCTCGATGGCGGTGAGGCGGTCGAGGATGCGGCGCAGGTGGCCCACGCCGCTGGCGGGCGGCACGTGGAGGCGCTGGCGTGCGCCCAGCACCTGCATCGACACCCGCTCGCCGCGTTGGAGGTGGTGCTCGGCGATCGCCCCGGCGGCGCGGACGGCGGTGTCGAGGCTCGAGGCGCGTCCATCGATGCCGTCGCTGTCGCCGACATCACTGAACGCGTCGATCACGAGCGCGACGTGTCGATCCTCCTCGGCCCAGGTGGCGGTGACGTGCAGGGTGCCGGTGCGCATCGATCGCGGCCAGTGGATACGGCGCAGCCGGTCGCCGGCCTGGAAGGGCCGGATGCCGGCGAACTCGGTGCCGCTGCCAGAGCGCGACGCACGGTTCAGGCCCACGAGGCCGTGTGCGGTGGCGGGTGGTGGCATGGCGTCGAAGGCGGCGGGCGCGGGGAGGGTGACGAGCGGTCGGGGGAGGTCGTCGGAGCTCACCCACCGGAAGCCTGCCCACGAACTCGACGCGATCACCCAGGCCGGGCTCACTCCGCGCCGTCCCCAGCGTGTCGAACGCACCAGCACCTCGAGGTTCGTCACGCCGCCCCCCTCGTGGTCGGTCCCTGCAGCGACCGAGCCCTGCGGTGGGTCGAGTTCGGCGAAACGAGGCATGGGCAGCACCGCCGCCACGTCGTCGATACCCGGATCGGGGGTGCCGACCGCGATGCGCCACGTCGTGGTCTCGCCCTCGCGTAGCGCGTGGTGGTCGATCCGCTGGGCGACCTCGGGCGTCGCCACCGGCCGAGTGGCCGTGGACCACACGGCGATCACCAGCAGCGGCACGGCGATGACGACGAGGTCGACCCGTCGCAGCAGCATGCCGACCACCATCAGCACGAGGCCGAACAGCGCGGCCCGCACCAGGGCGGCCGTGGGCTGCCACCCGGCACTCACGCCGGTCGGTCCGCCTCGCGCGCTGCGGGGGTGGGCACGCTGGCCAGCACATCGGCGGCGACGGTGGTGCCCGACGCATTGCTCATCCAGAGTTCGGGCTTCACGCTCACCCGGTGCGCCAGCACACCGGGGGCGACGGCCTTCACGTCCTCGGGCACCACGAAGTCGCGCCCGGCGATCACCGCGTAGGCGCGGGCTGCCAGCAGCAGCGCCAACG
>JBIIDH010000065.1:0-20380 GCA_044238435.1 Ilumatobacteraceae bacterium
ACTGCGCGGCACCCGCGATCTGGTCGACCCGTACCTGCATCCCGCCGACGTGCCTGCGCCCGTGGTGGTGGCCGCAACCGATCCCGCGCAGCCCTATGGGGCGTCGCTCTCGTGGCCGGTGTCGCCCGGTCGGCCGTCGCGGAGCGCAGGGGCGCTGGTGGTGCTGGCCCAGGGGGTGCCGGTGGTGTGGTTCGACCGGCGCGGTCATCACCTGGTCACGTTCCCGGCAGCCGCCAGCGACCCCTCGTGGGCCGCTGCGCTGGGGGCGTTGGCCACCGATGGCCGGGCCCGCACGGTCGAGGTACGCAAGGTCGACGGCGAGGTCGTCGACCCGTCTGGCGCGGTGGCCACCGTGTTGCAACAGGCCGGATTCGTGCGTACCTATCGCGGCTTCGCCGTTCGCGCCTGACGCGGTGCCGGGCTCAGCGGGCCGGGTTCAGCGGGCCGGGTCGGGTCCGATGGCGCGCAGGCCGGCCCAGGCGAGGTTGGCCACCAGACGGGCCAGTGCGTCGGGGTCGAAGTCGTCGCCGCGTTCCACCAGACGCCGCGACACCCCCTCGGCCAGGCCCACCAGGCCGTGGGCCAGGGTGCGCCGCTGTTCGTGGTCGATCTCGATGGCGATGAGCGGGGCGATGGCCGAGGCCGCTTCCGACGTGATGGTGCGGATGGCCTTGGTGGCTGCAGCGTCGCGGTTGGCCTGGGTGGAGAACAGCAGCAGGAACCCGTCGTGGTCGTCGGCCACCCAGCGGAAGTAGGCGCGGAAGCCGAGTTCGGTCTGGGCCCGGCCGTCGGTCGCGCCGGCCGTTGCCTTGCCGATGGCCGCGATCATCCGCTGGCCGGCCTCGTGGATGAGCGCCAGGTACAGGTCTTGCTTCGACGCGAAGTGCTGGTACAGCACCGGCTTGGTGACCCCGGCGGCATCGGCCACGTCGTTCATCGATGCACCGTGGTAGCCGCTGCGGGCGAACACCGGGACGGCGACGGCGATGATCTGTTCGCGCCGTTCACCGGGCGATGCGGCCGGGAGTCGGGTGTTCATGACCGGCGAGAGAGGCTAACGGCTCAGAGTCCGCGCTCGACGTCGTCGCGTTCGGCGGCCTTGATGGCGTAGCCCAGCACGATGGCCGGGGCCAGCAGGATGGTACCCACCACCAGACCGGCGATGCTGATGGAGGCCATCGTCGACGTGAAGTCGGTGAGCAGTCCGACGGCGAACGCGGCGATGGCCACGCCGAAGGCCAGGTAGCCGAGTCGATTGGCCAGCGCCGTCCACCGGGCGATGCGGCGGCGCCGTTCGCGCACCGGATCGGTTCCGGCGGCACCTGCGGCGGGGCCGTTGAGGTCGGGCGAATGGGGATCGACGGGGGAGGCAGGCATACAGTCGGCTCATGGTACGTGTGGAGTGGCGCGATCGGGTGCTCGTCATCACCATCGATCGCCCCGAGCGCCGCAATGCGGTCGATCACGCCACCCTGCTCGCCCTCTCCGAGGCGCAGCGGGCGGCGGCCGAGGGCGGAGCCCGGGTGGTGGTGCTCACCGGAGCGCCGCCGGCCTTCAGCGCGGGCGCCGACCTCACCGGTGTCGAGAACGGTGCGTTCGTTGCCGCGCTCGTCGCCGCACTGCGCGGGTTCACCGAACTGGGTGCCATCACGCTTGCGGCAGTCGACGGCCCTGCGCTGGGGGCAGGTACGCAGCTGGCCATTGCCTGCGACCTGCGCATCGCCACCCCCACCAGTGTGTTCGGGATCCCGGCGGCAAAGCTGGGTCTGGCCGTCGATCGCTGGACCATCGAACGTGTGGCACGCGAGTTCGGCTGGTCGATCGCTCGGGCGATGCTGCTCGGCGCCGTCACCTACCGGGGCGAGCAACTGCACGTCACCGGCGGGGTGCACCGCCTGGGCGAGTTGGCCGATGCGCTGGTGTGGGCCGACGAACTGGCCGAACTGGCGCCGCTCACGATCGCTGCCCACAAGCTCGGCCTCGAGCGGGCGGCCCTCGATGCGGGCCTCGACCCGGTGTTCGAGCAGGCACGCGAGGCGGCGTGGGCAAGTGCCGACGCCGAGGAGGGGCGCACGGCGTTCCTCGACAAGCGCCGGCCCCGCTTTCAGGGCCGCTGATCCGCATCGCCGGTCGAGGCGCCGGTCGAGACGCCGGTCGAGACGCCGGTCGGGTCAGAGGTTGGCCGGCAGCAGGCGGCTGAGGTCTTCGAAGAAGAAGTAGAGACAGACCACGAACGGCACGATGCCGACGAGCACCCCCACCAAGTTGCGCCGGGCGAACCTGCTGATGGCGGTGGCGACGAATGCCACCACGATGAGGCGGAAACCCCACATGGCGACGGGCACGTAGGCGTCGTCGTCGCTGAACCACTTGCTGCCGAACACGTCGGCGCCCGAGCCGTCGGGGCCACCCTCGTCGGGCCCGAGGTCGCCGGGCACGGTGCTGGTGGTGGGTGCGCCGGTGGTGGGTGTGCTGGTGGTGGGTGTGCTGGCCGGCACGGTGGAGGCACTGCCGGGTTCGGGTCCCACCGTCGGCACCGTGGGCGGGGCGGTGGTGGCCGTGACAGCGGGTTCGGGGGGCGCGGGGGCGCCCGGGAAGGTGGCCTGGTCGGAGCGGGCGGAGTCGAGGGTGGCCTGCACCACGTAGCGCTGCTTGGCCGAGTACTTCGGATGGCACGACGTGAGGGTGAGTCGGGCGCGGGTGGGGTCGACCGTGGGGATGACGAGGGCGTAGTCGTCGGCTCCGACGATGGTGATGTTGTCGACCACGTAGACGAAACGGCCCCAGGGCACGGTCATCACGAGGTCGTCGCCCATCTGGATCAGGTCGATGTCGAAGAAGGGCTCGCCGTAGGTGGTGCGATGGCCGGCGAGGGCGGCATTGCCGAACTGGCCGGGCAATGGTGTCTCGGGGAAGTGTCCGGGCCCCTTCTTCAGGTCGTCGGGGCTCACCCCTTCCACGACGATCTTGTCGAGGCTGATGCTGGGGATCTCGAGCCGTGACAGCACTTCACCGGTTGGCGGGGCGACGGCCGGTGGCAGCGGAGCCGCTGTGGTGGTGGGTGCTGCCGTGGTGGATGTGGTGTCGCCCGCGGCGGGCGGGGTGGTGGAGGCGGGGACCGTGGTGGCCACGATTGGGGGTGCCGTCGATGTCGCCGCGGTGGTTGCGGTGGCCAGGAGATCGTCGAACTCGCGCTCGAGCTGGCCTTGGGCGCGGGCGGTCTGGATGCCGGTACCCCACAACTGGTAGACGACGAAGGCGAACAGCAGCACGCCGATGGAGATGAGCGTGCGACCGACGCCGCCGATGAACCAGCGCCAGTCGTGCGGTTCGGGCGGCCGGTCGAACCGGTTCGGTCGCCGTTGCCGTGCTGGTCGGCCCGCTGCCGTCTCGTCCACCACGACGGTGACGCTATCGGTTGGGTCGGGCCGATGTGGTCGCGGGTAGCGTGCTCTCACCGTGGACGCCGTGCCCACCACCGAACCGGCCACCCCAGGTCAGGCCCACGCTGATCCGTCGGGTAGCGAACCTGTTGTCCGCCTGGTCGATGCGGTGGCCGTGCTCGGGCGCTTCCCTGCGTTGGCCGGTGCCTCGCTCACGGTCGCTCGCGGCGAGATCGTGCTGCTCCGTGGGCCCAACGGCGCCGGCAAGACCACCCTGTTGCGCGTGTGCGCCGGCCTGGTGCCCCTCAGCCGCGGTGAGGGCTGGGTGGCCGGCTGCGATCTGCGCACCGAGCGCGACGATGTGCGCCGCCGCGTGGGGCTGCTCGGTCACGCCAACGGCCTGTACGGCGACCTGACGGTGCGCGAGAACGTGCGGTTCTGGGGCGACACCGTGGGGGCCGACGTCACCGAGATCGACGCCTCGCTCGAACGGCTCGGCCTGGCCGGCCGTCTGGCGGACGTGGCGGTGCGGCGGCTGTCGGCCGGGCAGAAGCGGCGCACTGCGCTGGCGTGCCTGGTGGCTCGTCGGGCACAGGTGTGGTTGCTCGACGAACCTCACGCCGGTCTCGATGCAGCGGGCCGCGACGACCTCGACGACACTCTGCGTACCGCCGTCGCGATGGGTGCCACCGTGTTGGTGGCCAGCCACGAACTCGAGCGTGCCGGATCGCTCGCCACCCGGGTGGTCGACGTGGTCGCCGGCCAGGTGATCGCGGCCGATGGCCCCGGGGGGCCGTGGTGAGTCCCTGGCGCACTGCCCGCCTGGTGGCGGCGAAGGATCTGCGGGTGGAGGGTCGCAGTCGCGTGGTGGTGAACCAGGTGCTGCCCTTCGCCGCTCTCGTGATGGTGCTGTTCGCGTTCGTGCTCGACAGCGACGCCGTGCTCAAACGAGTGGCCCCCGGTCTCATCTGGCTGGCCACGGTGTTCGGCCTGCTGGTGATGGTGCAGCGGGCCTTCGCGATCGAGACTGCCGACGGGGCGCTCGATGCCCTCCGAGTGGCCGGCGTCGACCCGGTGGGCATCTTCCTGGGGAAGTCGTTGGCCCTGGCCGCCCAACTGGCGGTCCTCGAGGTGATGCTGGCCGGGCTCGCGTTCGTGCTGTACGACGTCGAGTCGTCGGGCGAGGGCATCGTGTTGTTGGTCACCACCCTCATTCCCGCGACCGCAGGACTGGCCTTCGTCGGTACGCTCTACGGAGGCCTTGCTGCCGGGGCCAAAGGTCGCGAGACGCTGCTCCCGCTGCTGTTGTTCCCGGTGGTAGCGCCGGTTCTGATTGGTGCAACTCGAGCGACCGAAGCGGCGCTCGATGCCAGTGGCGTTGCAACCGCCGACGGGTGGCCCTGGGTCGCTCTGCTCGTGGTGTTCGCAGCGCTGTTCGGCGTCGGCGGCACGCTGGCATTCGGATCGCTCATCGAGGAATGAGGCGAGACCCCACGTGAGCACGACTGCACCACCCAGCACCACAACGGCGGTTCCTGCCCGCCCGGCGCGTGGCACCGGCACCCGGGTCACCCGGGTGCTCGGCATCGCCACCATCGTGGCGTTCGCCGTGCTGGCCCTGTTCGGCCTGGTGCTGTCGCCAGCCGATGCCCAGCAGGGCGAGAGCGTGCGCATCCTCTACGTGCACGTGGGCACCGTGTGGGTGGCCTATCTCGCCTTCATCGTCACCGCCGTGTCGTCGGCCGCGTACCTCTGGAAGCGCACCCGCTCGCTCACCTGGGATCGCATCGCCGGGGCCAGCGCCGAGATCGGCGTGCTGTTCATGGCCGTCACCTTGTTCACCGGCGCGCTGTGGGGCCGCATCAGCTGGGGCACGTTCTGGGTGTGGGACGCCCGGGTCACCACCACGGCGTTCTTGTTCATCACCTACGTCGGGTACCTCGCCGTACGCGGGCTGGGTGGCACGCACGAGCAGCGGGCGCGCCGATCGGCCGTCGTGGCGCTGCTGGCCGTGCTCGAGATCCCGCTCGTGCACTTCAGCGTCAGGCTGTGGCGCTCGGTGCACCAAGACGCCAGCGTCGCCGGTCGAGGTGACGTCACACTCGACGGGCTGATGCTGTTCACCCTGCTGCTCGGTGTGGTGGCGTTCTCGATGATGTACGTGTGGTTCGTGCTGCACCGCCAGCGGGTGCTGATGCTGTCCGATCTCGTCGACGACCGCGGCCTCGACGATGCGCTGGCCGAACGTCGCCGCGAGGCGGAAGGGGCGCAGCGCTGATGGAAGACATCGGGTTCATCCTCACCTGCTACCTGGTCAGCTTCGGTGCCGTGCTGTTGCTCGGCTGGCGGGTCATCAGCCGCGGCCGCGAACTGTCCGAGCAGGTGCCCGACGAGGACAAGCCATGGACCTGAGCCCCCGTGAAGCGGTCCCCTCGGCGCCGCGTGTGCGCCGCGGCAAGCGCTGGCCCGCCGTCGCCGTGCTGGTGCTGGTGCTCATCGGTGGCGGTGTGGTGCTCACCAAGTTCCTCACCTCGTCCATCGACTACTACTGCAACGTCGACGAACTCGGTGTGAAAGATGGCTGCGACGACGGCCGTCGCCTGCGCGTGCAGGGCAATGTCGAGGAGGGTTCGGTCGAGTCGGCCAACGGCGTCACCACCTTCCTCGTGTCGTTCAACGATGTCGAGATGCCGGTGCGCTACGAGGGCGAACCGGGCGGCATCTTCCAGGAGTGCATCCCGGTGGTGGTGCACGGCCGCCTCGCCGACGGTGTGTTCGAGGGTGACCGGGTCGAGGTGAAGCACTCGAACGAGTACACGGCTGCCAACAAGGACCGGCTCGACGAGGCGGAGAGCGCGTGCTCGGCCAAAGCCTGAACGGCCTGCTCGGCCACTCGGTTCTCATCATCGGCCTGGTCGCTTCTGTCTTCGGCGCCATCGTCACCGTCGTCGGTACGACTCGACGCGACGCTCGCGTGCTGCGCAGCGCACCCAACTACGCCTGGCTCGCGCTCGCCGCCGCGGTCGCTGCCATCGTCGTGATGTTGTGGGCGCTGCTCACCTACGACTTCTCGCTCGCCTACGTGCAGCAGGTGGGTTCGCGCAGCACCCCGTTGCTGTTCAACGTGACGGCCCTGTGGAGCGCGCTCGAGGGCAGCATCCTGCTGTGGCTCGGCGTGCTGGCCGGCTATCTGGCGATCATCATGTTCCGCTACCGGCGCCGCCTCGACGACCCACTGGTGGCGTGGGCGCTGGTGGTGCTCTTCGTCGTCACCGCCTTCTTCTTCCTGCTGGCCCTGGTGCCGGCCGACGCGTTCGCTGCCGGCGCGGTGGGCGTCACCGACGGCCCTGGCCCCAACCCGCTGCTGCAGAACCACATCCTGGTGCTGTTCCACCCTCCGCTGCTGTACCTCGGCTATGTGGGCTTCACCGTCCCGTTCGCGTTCGCCATCGCCGCGCTGGTCACCGGCCGGGTGGGTGAGGGCTGGCTGGTCGAGACCCGTCGGTGGGCGCTGTTCTCGTGGGGGTTCCTCAGCCTGGGCATCCTGCTCGGTGGCTGGTGGAGCTACGAGGTGCTCGGCTGGAGCGGTGTGTGGGCGTGGGACCCGGTCGAGAACGCCAGTTTCCTGCCCTGGCTCACCGGAACCGCCTACATCCACTCGGTGCTCGTGCAGGAACGGCGCGGCATGTTGCGGGTGTGGAACCTCAGCCTGCTCGTGGCCACGTTCGCGCTCACCATCCTCGGCACCTTCCTCACCCGCAGCGGGGTCATCAACAGTGTGCACGCCTTCGCCGACGGCGAGGTGGGGCCGTGGTTGCTCGCGTTCTTCGGCATCATCGCCGTGGTGTCGCTGGCGCTCATCGCCTGGCGTGGCGACCGCCTGCGCTCGCCGGGCGCGATCGACTCGCCCGTCTCGCGTGAGGGTGCCTTCCTGGCCAACAACGTCATCTTCACCGTGTTCGCCTTCATCGTGCTGTTGGGCACGGTGTTCCCGCTCGTCGTCGAGGCGCTGCAGGACCGGCAGATCGCCGTGGGCCAGCCGTTCTTCGACCGGATGAGCATGCCCATCGGTCTGGTGCTGCTGTTCCTCATGGGCGTGGCACCGGTGCTGCCGTGGCGCAAGGCCAGCGGCGAACTGCTGCGCGACCGGTTGTTCGTGCCGGCCTGGTGCGGTGTGGGCACGCTGGCGCTGGCTGTGGCCGTGGGCGCCGATCACTGGGCCTCGCTGGTTGCCTTCGCGCTGGGTGGCTTCGCCGCCGGCGCTGCGCTGCGCCAACTGGTGCTGGCCACCCGCCGCCAGGGCTGGCGCGGGCTCGTCGGGCGCGCCAACGGCGGCATGGTGGTGCACCTCGGAGTCATCCTCATCGCGGTCGCCCTCGCCGCGTCGAACGGCTACACCCGGGTGGGCGAGTTCACGCTCCGCCAGGGCGAGGAGGTCGAGTTCGCCGGCCACACGTTCGAATTGCGCGAGGTCACCGCCTTCACCACGTCGCGCTCGAAGGGTGTGAAGGCGCAGGTGAGCATCGACGGCGGCCAGGCCTATGCGCCGGCAATCACCCGCTACACCAACATGGGCACCGACATCGGCACGCCCAGCGTGAAGACCGGGCTCACCAAGGACATCTACCTCACGCTCGAGCAGTCGACCGCGGCCGGAGCCACCGAGGCGCAGGTGAAGGTGTTCATCAAGCCGCTCATCCTGTGGATGTGGATCGGCGGCCTGCTGATGGCGGTGGGCACCGTCCTGGCGGCATTCCCCGGCAACCGGCGCAAGCCCACCGCGCCGGTGTCAGAACTGCTTCCCGAGCCCTCGCCCGGCCCCGATGCCGACGCGTCCGACCATCCCGCTGAGGACGCCCGTGTCTGATCGGCGCCGCCGCATCGCCCCGTTCGTCGCGCTCGGCGTCGCCGTCGTGATGGGGGCGCTGTTCGTCGTGCTGGCACAGAGCGACACGAGTGGTAACGACTCGGTGTCGTCGTTCCTCGTCGGCAAGCCTGCGCCTGCGGCCACGGGCGCCACGCTCGACGGCGAAGCGTTCGACCTCAGCCGCCGCAAGGGCAGCTGGGTGGTACTGAACTTCTTCGATCCGTCGTGTCGGCCCTGCGTGCACGAACATCCCGAACTGGTGACGTTCCACTCCGAGCAGCAGGCGCTCGCCGACGGGGCCGAGCTGTACACCGTCGTCAACAGTGGCAGCGACGCCGACGTGCAGGCGTTCTTCGACGACAACGGTGGTGGTTGGCCGGTCGTGAAGGACCCCACCGGCGCCATCTCGGTCGACTTCGGTGTGGCCCAGGTGCCCGAGACCTGGGTCATCGACCCGAGCGGCATCGTGCGTCAGCGTCTCGTCGGCGAGGTCACGGCGACGTTCCTGTCGAGCTACCTCCAGCAACTGCGCGAACAGGGGCTCTGATGGCATCGGCCGGTTGGAAGCGGTTCAAACAGCAGTGGCCCGGTTGGGTGCTGCTCGCCGCGGTGACGGGTCTGTTGCTGGCGGTGGGCGTCACCCACGACAGCGGACCGCGTACACCGGAAGAGCGGGTCGAGGAGATCTCCAAGCGCCTCGCCTGCCCCATCTGCGACGGTGAGAGCGTGTTCGAGTCGCGGAACAACGCGTCGGCGTCGATCCGTACCGAGATCAAGACGCAGGTGGCTGCGGGCGAGCGCAGCAACGACGACATCATCTCCTTCATCGAGCAGCGCTACGGCGCGCAGGTGCTGCTGGTGCCCCGTGCATCGGGTATCGACGCGCTGGTGTGGGCCCTGCCCGTGGCGGTGTTCGTGTGCGCCGTGGCCGGCCTGGTCGTCGCGTTCCGTCGCTGGCGCCGCGCGGTCGACGCCGTGCCCACCGACGCCGACCGCGCCCTCGTCGACGCCGCACTCCACCCCGATGCACAGCAGGCCGACGCACCGGTAGCCGACGCATCGGTGGCCGAGTCGCCCGGCATCGAGGAACGCGAGTGAACCCCGACGAGCTGGCGCTGCTGGAGGAGGAGCGTCGGTTCCTGCTGCGTTCCATCGACGACCTCGACCGCGAGTACGCAGCAGGCGACGTCGATGACGCCGACTACACCGCGGTGCGCGACGGCTACGTCGCCCGCGCAGCGGCGGTGCTGCGCCAGATCGAGGACGGCACCGCAGCATTGCCCGAGGCACCACGCAAGCGCTGGGGCCGCATCGCTGCCTGGAGCGTCGGCGTGATGGCCATCGCCGCGCTGAGCGCGTGGCTGGTGGTGATCAACTCGGGCCAGCGGGTGACCGGCCAGACGATGACCGGTGGGCAGGCGGTCGACGAGGTGAGCGCCAAGCTGGCGCAGGCCCGGTCGCTGCTGGGCACCGACCCGGGTGGGGCCATCACGCTGTATCAGGAAGTGATCGCCGTCGAGCCCGACAACCCTGAGGCGCGCACCTACACGGCCTGGCTCCTCGCCCTCAGCGCTGGCAGCGTGGGCCCCGAGGCCGCTGCTCTGGCCCTCGACCAGGCAACGGCTCTCTTCGAAGAGGTCATCGCCGACACGCCCACCTACGCCGACGCGCACTGTCTGTACGCGGTCACCGCTGCCCGGTGGTACACCGAGCCCGACCTCGACCTGGCGAAAGCGCAGGGCGAGGCGTGTCTCGCCAACAACCCGCCGGGCGAGATGCGCGGCATGATCGAAGCGTTCGTCGGCAACCTGGGCTGAGCCTCCGGCGAGCCACTCCGCTGAGCCACTCCGCTGGGCGCACTCGACCTCACTCCCATTGCTGGGCGGGTGGTCCGGTGGTCATGAGGGTGGTGCCGTCGAGTGCTCGGACAGTGAGGCTGCAGTCGGGTGCGATTGCGAGGTGCCACCCGTCGTTGTGGAGTCGGTCGTGGTGGTGTCGGCAGAGTGGGATGAGGTTGTTCAGGTCGGTTCGGCCGCCGTTCTCCCACCAGTGGATGTGGTGAGCCTCGGTGGTGGAGACGTGCCGCCCACACCCAGGGATGACGCACATTCGGTACATGGCCCGTAGGGCGCGGCGTTGGCGGGTGCTGGCGTGGCGTCGGCTGCGACCGTGGTCGAGTCCGATGGGTCGACTGAGCGACAAGGCGATCTGGTCGTAGCTGGGCACCGGGTCGCCCTGCAGAAGCACGACACCGTCGCGGTCGATGACGACGGGCACGAATCGTGCGCGGCCGGCGATGGCGCGGATGGTGTCGATCGGCAGGTCGATCCCCGGACCGCAATCCACCCGGGACTGTGCGTGGCGGCCGGTTTCGAACGTCTGTTGATCGATGACGACGATCATCTCGGGTTTCCCGGCAGCGGATGCCTTCCCCGTGACGAGATCCATGAGCGCGTGGGCGCGGTGCCAGTCCATCGCGTCGAGCGGATCGGTGGGGCATTCCGGTGGCTTGGGTCGCCGCAGGCGCGCTTCGAACTGGTTGGTCAGGAGTTGGAGGAACACGGCGCCGTGCTCGGGGTCGATCTCGAACCGGGTCATGACCATCCCGGTGTTCGGATCGGTCCACGACCTGCATCGCGACGCTCGCTTCTGCCGATCGAGCCGCTGCTTGCCGTCGTCGGCTTCGATCAACCGCACCTCGCGTTGTAGCCAGGTGCGGAACTGTTCCACCGTCGCCCGCTGCGCCACGGCCTTCGCGGCGAGATCGGCTTCCAACGCGCGCAATGCCGGCTGCAACCGCGCGTCGAGCGACCGCAACGCCGCAGTGAACGCGTCGAGATGCTCGCCCGACAAACGACCTTCGTCCATGCACGCTTTCAACTCCGGCGCCTTCGCCGCCTCATCCGCGCGTCGAACAGCGCGCCCCGCGTTCCCCGCGGAGCGACCGGTCGAGCGGGCGTTGATCGCCTCGGGATCGATCCCCGGCTTCACTGCGGCCAGCTGCCGCAGCCGTTGGTTCAGATCGATCTCGCGCGCTTGCAGGAACCGCTGCAACCCGGCCACGTCGGACAGCAGCATCGCCACCGCGATCTCATCGAGTAGCGCAGCGTCGGTCTCGGCGACGCGACGGAACCGGTCGAGCGGGGTCACGCATGCCACACCCCCTGCAGATACTGACAACACACGCACCTCCCCACGCACCCGCAACCAAGGCGGGCCACCAGCAACCGATCGACATGACGGGAACCCACACACGGGTTCGATCTGGTTCCGAGGGGAAGATCGGAACACCGGAAACCCTATACGTACACCAGTTCGTATACAACACCCGGCGGGGAAAAGTTCGGCGTCAGTCGGCGGGCAGCCACATCTCAGCAGCGACGATGTCGCCGTCGACCCGCTCGAGCGTCCACACCGATCCCTTACGCCACTCGATCGGTCCGGTGAAGCGGCAACCGCGCCGATCGAGTGCAGCGAGAGTGTCGGGGATGACGTCGCCATGGCTGCACAGCACCGCTCCATCGGGCAGCGTGGCCAGCAGGTGCAGCACCGGTTCGAACGGGTTGCCCTCCACCAGCGCCGGTTCGTCGACCACGTCGAGTCCGGTGAGTGCACCGAGCGGTTCGAGTGTCTGTCGGCACCGCACATACGTGCTCGAGCGCAGGGCGGTGGGCCGCAGCGGAGCCAGCCGAGCCGCGATGGCCTCGGCCTGGCGCCAGCCCTTCGGGGTGAGGGGCCGGATGTGATCGTCGCCCTGCCACTCGGAGCGGTTGCCCGCCTTGGCGTGGCGGACCAGGAACAGGCTCATGCCTCGCGGGTGAGCCGCATGTGCCGGGCGCCCAGGGCGCGGACGACCAGGATGAGCAGCACGCCGGCGATCAGCGAGAGGATGGCGCCGGGGATGATGAAGTCGGCCTGGTCGGCGAACTGCTTGGCCAAGGTGGTGGCGTCGTCGGCGGCATTGGGGTCGAAGTTCCCGATCACCGAGCCCACTGCAGCGAAGGATGCGAGCTGGTTGACGAGGTTGACGACGAACCAGGCGGTGATGAGCGGCGTGACCGGGCGAGACTTCCAGGTGGGGTCGCCGAATCCGAGGTCGGGGTCGGACGCCCGCCAGTGCTCGCGCAGCATCAGGAACGGCATGACACCGAACAGGCAGGCCAGGATCCAGGCCAGGATGGAGAGGCCCGACTTCCAGGTCAAGGGTGTGCGGCCGGCACCGGTGGCGTTCCCGGCGATGCGGTAGCTCCAGATGGCCGACAGCACGATGCCGGCGATGCTGAGGGGGAAGGCGATGAACGAGAAACTCGAGAACGAGTCGTAGGCGCTGTCGAATTCGCGCTGGGTGATGATCCCGTCGAGGAAGCGCTGCGCGTCGTTGGCGAACACGGCCTGCCAGATGGCGGCCGCCAGGCTGATGATCACACTGAGCGTCAGGACGCCGGCGAGAGCGCTGGTGAAGCGCTTCACCGGCTGGAACTGATGGGGCATCGCCGCGCCCGGACCGCCGTACGCGATGTAGCCGGGTGGTGGGGTGATGGGCGGCGGAGGTGGCGGTGGAGGCGGGTACGACGACGGCAACTCGGGCTCGCTCATGGCGGCTCACGCTATCGGCAGGCGTCGTGGGCCTGCGCCGGCTCAGGTGATGCGCAGGCTGGGGCTGAAGATCTTCTTCGGCTTCAGTTCGACGGCGATGCGCCGGGCGATCTCCTGGAAGACCTGGGCGGCCTCGCTGTCGGGCTGCACGGCGGTGATGGGTCGGCCGTCGTCGCCGCCTTCGCGCAGCGCAGGCACCAACGGCAGTTGTCCGAGCAGCGGCACGCCGAGGTCGTCGGCCAGCAGCGCACCGCCGCCCTCGCCGAAGATCTCGTAGTGCTTGCCGTCGTCGCCGGTGAACCAGCTCATGTTCTCGATGACACCCTTCACGGGCAGCTTCACCTTCTCGGCCATGGCCGCCGACAGACGGGCCACCTCCTGTGCGGCAGGCTGCGGGGTGGTGACCACGTACACCTCGCCGCGCGGCAGGTACTGGCTGAGCGACAGGGCGATGTCGCCGGTGCCCGGAGGCATGTCGATGAGCAGGAAGTCGGGTTCGTCCCAGTACACGTCGGTGAGGAACTGCTCGAGCGCCTTGTGCAGCATGGGGCCGCGCCAGATGACCGCCTGCCCCTGGGGCACGAAGTAGCCGATCGAGATGCACCGCACGCCCCACTGCTCGGGCGGGATCAGCATCTGGTCGATGACCACCGGGTCGCGGTCGGTGCCCAGCATGCGCGGCACCGAGTACCCGTAGATGTCGGCGTCGACCACACCCACCGAGTAGCCCTGCGAGGCGAGGGCGACCGCGAGGTTGACGGTGACCGAGCTCTTGCCCACGCCACCCTTGCCCGACGAGATGAGCAGCGGTCGGGTCTTCGAGCCGGGCTGGCTGAACGGGATGGTGCGGCCCTCGGCGTGGCCGTGGGCCTGACCCTGGCCGGCCGTCGCGCCCGGGTTGCCGTGCAGCTTCATGCGCAGCTCTTCGCGCTCCTGGTCGGTCATCACCGTGAAGTCGAGCGCCACGCTGTTCACCCCGTCGAGGGCCGTGACGGCCGTGGTGACACGGTTCTGGATCTCGTTGCGCAGCGGGCAGCCGGCCACGGTGAGGGCCACGAGGACGCTGACCGTTCCACCGTCGACGATGACGTTGCGCACCATGCCGAGGTCGACGATCGAGCGACGCAGCTCGGGGTCTTCCACCGGGCGGAGCGCGTCGATGATCTGGTCGTGCGTGGGCATGGGGCGTCCTTGGGGGCGGCGGGGGAGGGGGCGGGAGGGGTCGGTCGAATTACCACTACCTGGATAGGTAGAATACCGGCGTGGCAGCCAAGCAGCCGAGCGCAGCCCCCGACACGGGTCGAGATCACGGGGCCGACCGAGACCACGGCGCGTTCTCCGCCACCGTCTCGGCCATCACCAGTGCCTTCGGCGACCCCACCCGGCGCAGCATCTATCTGTTCGCCCGGTCCACCGACCGTGGCGTCACCGCGGCGCAGGTGGCAGCGCAGTTCGGACTGCATCCCAACGTCGCTCGCCACCATCTCGACCGTCTTGCTGCCGGCGGCTACCTGGAGGTCGCCGTCGAGCGCGCCGAGGGGTCGGGTGCCGGCCGACCGTCGAAGCACTACCGCGCCGCCAGCGAGTCGCTGCCCGATGTGCCGGTGCGCAGCGACGATCTGGTGCTCACCCTGCTCGGGCGGGCACTCGAACTGCTGCCCCGCGAGCAGGCCGAGGCGATGGCTGAGGAGGTCGGTCGCACCTACGGCACCACCATGGCGGCGGGCATCACCGGCCCCGATGTGGCGGCCGGCCAACGCTCGTTGCGCTCGGCGCTGCAGGCGGTGGCCGACGCCCTCACAGCCCACGGGTTCGCCGCCCACGCCGACCAGCGCAACAACCAGCTGCGCATCATCAACAACCACTGCCCCTTCGGCGACGTGGCCATCGAGCACCCGGTCATCTGCGCGGTCGACCGGGGCATGGTGAAGGGGATGCTCGAGGCGCTGTACAGCGGCGACACCGAGCCGTCGTTGCAGCAGTCGTTGCCCCAGGGCGACACCTTCTGCGCCACCACGGTCTGACCGGCTACCGTTCGCTGCGTTGCGCCCACAGCGTCGTGGGCGCACGTTCGAAAGGGGAGCAGTCATGCCGCAGCAGGTGCGTGGAGTCGTAGCCCGGGGCAAGGGCCAGCCGGTGTCGATCGAGACCATCGTGGTGCCTGATCCGGGCCCGGGCGAGGCCGTCGTGAAGATCCAGGCCTGCGGTGTGTGCCACACCGACCTCCACTACCGCGAGGGCGGCATCAACGACGACTTCCCATTCCTGCTCGGCCACGAGGCCGCAGGCGTGGTCGAGTCGGTGGGTGAGGGGGTCACCGGTGTCGCACCGGGCGACTACGTCGTCCTCAACTGGCGCGCGGTGTGCGGTACCTGCCGCTCGTGCCTGCGCGGCCGCCCCTGGTACTGCTTCAGCACGTTCAACGCGAAGCAGAAGATGACCCTGCTCGACGGCACCGAGCTGTCGCCGGCACTGGGTATCGGTGCCTTCGTCGAGAAGACCCTCGTCGCCGCCGGCCAGTGCACCAAGGTCGACCCGTCGGCACCGGCAACTGCGGCGGGCCTGCTGGGTTGCGGTGTCATGGCGGGCATCGGCGCCGCCATCAACACCGGCAACGTCGGCCGTGGCGACTCGGTGGCCGTGTTTGGCTGCGGCGGTGTGGGCAACGCGGCCATCGCCGGTGCCCGTCTGGCCGGTGCGCACACCATCATCGGCATCGACCTCGACGACCGCAAGCTCGAGTGGGCCACGCAGTTCGGTGCCACCCACACCGTGAACGCGTCCACCACCGACCCGGTCGAGTTCGTGAAGAGCGTCACCGGCGGCAACGGCGCCGACGTGTGCATCGAGGCGGTCGGTCACCCCGCCGTGTACCGCCAGGCCTTCGACGCCCGCGACCTCGCCGGCACCGTCGTGCTGGTGGGCGTGCCGCGGCCCGACATGACGCTCGAACTGCCGTTCATCGAGGTGTTCGGCCGGGGCGGCTCGCTGAAGAGCAGCTGGTACGGCGACTGCCTGCCCAGCCGCGACTTCCCGATGCTCATCGACCTCTACCTGCAGGGTCGTCTGCCCCTCGACGGCTTCGTCAGCGAGATCATCGGCCTCGACGATGTCGAGGAGGCCTTCCACAAGATGGAGCGCGGTGAGGTGCTCCGCTCCGTCGTCGTCCTCTGACCCACTGTTCCCCTTGTGCGATGAGCAACCTGCGCAGCTGGTGCGCACATCGCTCATCGCGGGGGTTGGGTCCGTAGACTCGCAGGCATGGATCTGCGCATCGGTGTCACCCAGTCTCCCCGCGAGTTGTCGATCGAACTGGCCGACGACACCGATCGTGATGTGTTGCAGCAGCAGGTCGAGGCGGCCCTGTCGGGCGCCGTCGACGTGCTGTGGGTGACCGACAAGAAGGGTCGCCGCACCGCGGTATCGGCGGCGAAGATCGCCTACGTCGAGATCGGCTCGGCCGACGCGACGCGTAAGATCGGGTTCGGCGCCTGACACTGCTCGACCGCCGCCTGCTGTTCGTCACCGGCAAGGGCGGCGTCGGGAAGACCACCGCGGCTGCGGCGCTGGCCGAGTTGGCCGCCAGCCTCGGCAAGCGCACGCTCGTGTGCGAGATGGATGCCAAGGGCAGCCTGTCCACCGCGTTCGATGTCGGCCCACTCGGGTTCGCTCCCACTCAGGTGGGCGAGCGGCTGTGGGCGATGCAGATGAACACCGAGGACGCGCTGCGCGAGTACCTGCGGTTGTTCGTGCGCATCCCGCTGGTGGCCCGCATCGGCCCGCTGGCGCGGACGTTCGACTTCGTCGCCGACGCGGCACCGGGCGTGAAGGAGATCCTCGCCGTCGGCAAGCTGTGCTACGAGGTGCGCGAACGCCACTACGACCTGGTGGTGGTCGATGCCGAGGCCAGCGGGCACATCGTCGCCCAGATCGCGGCGCCCACGGTGATCCGCCAGTTGGTGCAGGTTGGCCTGGTGCGCGATCAGACCGACTGGATGCTCGAGATCCTCGACGACGCGGCGTGCACCGGCCTGGTGGTGGTCACGACCCCCGAGGAGATGCCGGTGGTCGAGACCATCGAACTGATCGACCGGGTGCACCGCGAGACGAAGGTCGACGTGGCGGCAGTGGTGGCCAACCGTGTGTTGCCTGCGCTGTTCAGTGAGCGCGAACTCGAGGTGTTCGGCCGCCTGCAGTCGCCGGCGAGTCGCACCGAGGTGGTGGCACTCGGTGGGCGCGAGGCCACCACGGTGCTCGATGCCGCGGCGCTGAACGAGGCGCGCCGACAGGTGGGCGCCGGCCACCTCGAGCGGCTGCGCCGCGCCCTCGACCCGCGCACGCCGCTGCTGGCGGTGCCCGAACTGTTCACCCGGGCCACTGGCCGCCGGGTGGTCACCCTGATGGCCGAGGCCATCCACGACGAGGTGGCGTGATGGCCCGGTCTCGTGCGCGGCGCCCGGCCGAGCCGCCCGGCCTGGAGGCGCTGCTGGCCTCGAAGGAGATGCTGGTGGTGTGCGGCAGCGGCGGCACCGGCAAGACCACGGTGTCGGCGTCGCTGGGCGCTATCGCCGCGGTGCGCCTGGGGGCGCGGGTGCTCGTGCTCACCGTCGACCCGGCCCGGCGCCTCGCCACCTCGCTCGGCCTCGACCCGGCGGGCATGGGCGGGCAACCCACCCGCATCGACCCGGCCGCGCTCGCTGCTGCGGCGGCGCCCGGCTCGCTGCTCGACGTACCGGTGGGCGGCCAGGGCGAGCTGTGGGTGGCCATGCTCGACACCAAGGCGGGATGGGACGAGCTGATCCGCCGTCACGCACCCGACACCGACGTGCGCGACCGGGTGCTCGCCAACCCGCTGTACCAGAACATCACCGGTCGTTTCGTGCACAGCCACGACTACCTGGCGATGGAGCAGTTGCTCGAGGTGCACGCGTCGGGCCGATACGACCTGGTCGTCATCGACACCCCACCGTCGCGCAATGCACTCGACCTGCTCGACGCGCCGGGGCGGATGAAGGAGTTCTTCGGCAGCCGTCTGCTGCGCTGGCTCACCGTGCCCTACCGGTCGCGGTTGTTCACAGCGGCGTCGAAGCCGTTCTACCAAGTGGCCGACCGGGTGCTCGGCTCGCGGTTCCTGCAGGACATCGCCGAGTTCTTCGTGCTGTTCCAGTCGATGGAGGCCGGCTTCGTCGCCCGCGCCGACGAGGTGGAGCGACTGCTGGTCGACCCGCGCACGGCCTTCGTGGTGGTGTCGACGCTCGAGGCCGCCCCGGCCTACGAGGCCCGCTATCTGGCCGACGAACTGCAGCGACGCTCGATGAACCTGGGTGCCGTGGTGGTGAACCGGGCGCTGCCCGCCTCACTGCGCCGCCCGGCTGCAGCCACCGCTGCCCGGCGCCTTCGTGCCGCCGCCGACGATCCGGCACGCCTCGCCCCGCTCGCTGCGGCCGCTGCAACCGACGTCGCCTCGGTGCGCACCGTGCTGGTGGAGGTGAGCGAGCGGTTCCACGACGTGGCGGTGGTGGCCAACCGCGAGGCCGAACGCCGTGGCGAACTCGAGGCGCTCGGGGCGATCACGGTGGTGGCCCCCACGCTCACCCACGACGTGGCCGATCTCGGCGGTCTCGTCGAACTCGGCGGGCACCTCCTCGTTGCGGGCTGAGGGGCTCGGGCAGATTCGCTCCACCGCTGCTGCTCCTGATGGCGGTGGCACGTTCGGCACCGGGCGGTCTGGCACACTCGGCACCATGGCAACGCTCGCCGAGCTCGCGCGACAGCGCAGCGCGCTCTCCCACGACCAGGTCGTCCACCTTCAACAACTCGTCGCCGAGTGGGGGGTGCTGGCCGATCTGTCGTTCGGTGACCTGCTGCTGTACGTACCCACTGCCGATGCCGACGGGAGTTGGCTCGTGCTCGCCCAGGTTCGACCCTCGACGGCTCGCACCATCTACGTGGCCGACTACGTGGGCGAGTCGGCCGACTCGGCGCACGAGATGCTCGACCACGTACGGACCACCGGTGAAGTGGCGGTGCGCGACCTGCTGTTCTCCGGTATGCCCACGCCCACCCGTGTGCGGGCCATCCCGGTGCGGTACCACGGCGAGGTCATCGCCGTGCTGGCCCGCGAGACCCGGGCCGACGAGACCCGCGAGGCGGGCGAGCTGGAGCGCACCTACCTGGGTGTGTTCGACCGCTTCGCCGTGATGGTGGCCGAGGGGCAGTTCCCGAGCGAGGGCCCGCAGGAGGATTCGAGCGCTGCGCCGCGTATCGGCGACGGCACGATCCTGCTCGATGCCGATGCACGGGTGCAGTACGCCTCACCGAACGCGATGAGCGTCTTCCACCGCGTGGGCATCACGGCCAACGCGCTGGGCATGCGCCTCACCGAACTGGGCTTCAACGACAGCTCGGCCCGCCGGGCGCTCGAGTCGGGGCGCCCGGTCATCGAGGAGTTCGACCAGACCAACGAGATCACACTGCTGAGCCGGTGCCTGCCCATCGTCGAGCACGGTGTGGTCACCGGAGGCCTGCTGCTGGTGCGCGACGTCACCGAAGTGCGCAAGCGCGACAAGTTGCTGCTGTCGAAAGACGCCACCATCCGCGAAGTGCACCACCGGGTGAAGAACAACCTGCAGACCATCTCGTCGCTGCTGCGGCTGCAGGCCCGCCGGCTCGAGTCGGCCGAGGCCAAGGCCGCCATCAACGAGTCGGTGCGCCGCATCCGCACCATCGCGGTCGTGCACGAGACGCTGTCGCGCGAAGCGGGTGAGGACGTGGCGTTCATCGACATCGTGCGGCCGCTGCTGCGCCTGTCGGAAGAGGGGCTGCAGTCGGCCGACCGGCCGGTGCGCTTCACGGTGCACGGCGACGGTGGGCGCCTGCCCACCACCGTGGCCACGCCGCTGTCGGTGGTGCTGATCGAACTGTTGCAGAACGCCATCGACCACGGCTTCCCCGAGGGCAGTCAGGGCGGCGATGTGGTGGTGCACCTGGCCCGCACGCCCGGCACGTTGTCGATCACCGTGGTGAACGACGGCGTGGGCCTCGAGCCCGGGTTCGAGCTGAACCGTGCCACCGGACTGGGCCTGTCGATCGTGCGCACGCTCGTGACCACCGAACTCGGCGGCACCATCGTGATGCGCGCCGGTATGCATGGCGACTTCGACACCGTCGGCATCGAAGGTGTGCGCGATGGCACCGGCACCGTCGTGCAGCTCACCGTGCCGATCGGCTGAGCGGACGGGTACGTCAGGCGAAGGCGCGCTGGCGGGCGGCGTTCTGACGTCGGATGCCTCGGCGCTGCTCTTCGTCGAGGCCGCCCCAGATGCCCGAGTCCTGGTTGGTGGCGATGGCGTAGTCGAGGCACTCGGTGCGCACCGGGCACTCGAAGCACACTTCCTTGGCCCGAGCGATCTGGACCAGCGCCTGCCCTGTCGTACCGACCGGGAAGAACAGGTCGGGATCGGTGCCGCGGCACACCGCAAGGCTGCGCCACGTGTAGTCGGCGTTCGCGAGGGCAAGGCTCGACGCAAGGATC
>JBIIDH010000158.1:0-5995 GCA_044238435.1 Ilumatobacteraceae bacterium
ACCGGGCCGATTCGATCCGACAGGAGTTCAGGGCAATGGCAATCCAGGTGGAAACCAGGGACTGCTCGGCGCTCACCGACGGCGACCTCGATGACATGGCGTCGATGGGAGGAGCGTTCGACATCGGGTTGATGTCGAAAGCCAAGGAGGACTGGGTGCTGTGCACCGTCGCTCGCATCGACGGCAAGCTCCAGGGGTTCACATTCTCCACGCTCGAGCGAATCGGGGGCACGCCGTGTGTGCTCGTGGGCCTGCTCAGCGTGAAGCGCACCTCCAAGCGCGATGCGGTGCTGAAGGGCCTGATGCACGAGGCATACCACCGTGCACTCATGGCCTTCCCCGACGAAGACGTCGTCATCGGTGCCCGCATGGTGCGCCCCGACGCGCTCGAGGCGTTCAAGCAACTCGACGAGATCATCCCGCGCTCGGGTCACCGCGCAGTCGGTGAGGAGCGAGCCTGGGGTCGGCGCCTGGCCCGCCGCTTCGGTGTCGACGCCAGCTACGACGAGCAGAGCTTTGTCGTGAAGTCGAACGGCCAGAACGGCTTCATCGACCACGAGTCGCTGAAGCCGGAGAAGATCTCCGTCAGCGCCCAGTCGCTGTTCGCCGACGTACCGGCCGCCAAGGGTGGTTCGCTCATCGTCCATGGGTGGACGATGGCCGAAGACCTGGTGAAGCTCGGGGCACGGCAACTGGTGTGAGCGACTTCGGCGCCATCGTGCGGCGCCGACGGATGTGCCGCTCGTTCCGACCCGACCCGGTCGACCCTGCGCTCATCGACGCGTTGGTCGACCTCGCGTCGCGTTCACCGAGCGCCGGCAAGACCCAGGGGTGGCATCTGGTGGTGCTCGAGGCTGATGCCACCGAGCGGTTCTGGCGTCATGCCTTCCCGCTCGAGCGTCGTGCCGGGTTCCGCTGGCCGGGCCTGTTCACGGCGCCCGTCATCGCGCTGCCGCTGGCCGATCCGTCGGCCTATGTCGAGCGCTACGGCGAGCCCGACAAGGCCGCCACCGGCCTCGGCGCCGGGGTCGACGCCTGGCCGACGCCCTACTGGACAGTCGACGCATCGATGGCGGTGATGACCCTGCTCCACGGAGCCGAGGAGGCGGGTCTGGGCGCGCTGTTCTTCGCTGTCTTCAACGGTGCCGACGAGGTGCGGGCCGAACTCGGGATCCCCGACCACCTGCAGTTGCTCGGCGCAGTCGCCCTGGGCTGGCCAGCCGACGATGCCACTGCCGAACAGGGCCGCAGCGCCACTCGCCGACGCCGTCCGGCCGAGGCCATCATCCACCGCGGCGGGTGGTGAGCCGGGTGCGATGCGGGCCGGTCAGGCGCCGACGGCGTGATAGCCACCGTCGACGTGGATCATCGAGCCGGTGGTGGCCGGGAACCAGTCGCTGAGCAGCGCCACGCAGGCCCTGGCCACGGCGGTGGAGTCGGTGACGTCCCAGCCGAGCGGTGCCCGCTCGTCCCACACGTCCTCGAACTTCTTGAACCCGGGGATGCTCTTGGCCGCCATCGTCTTCACCGGGCCGGCGGCGACGAGGTTGGAGCGGATGCCCTTCGGGCCGAGTTCCTTGGCCAGGTAGCGGTTCACGCTCTCGAGTGCCGACTTGGCGACGCCCATCCAGTTGTACGCGGGCCAGGCGACGGTGTTGTCGAAGTCGAGCCCGACGAACGAGCCGCCGCGCCCCATCAGCGGCACGAACGCGTCGGCCAGGGTCTTCAGCGAATAGGCCGAGATCTGCATGGCCACGGCCACATCGCTCCACTGCGCCGCCATGAAGTCGTCGCCGAGGCACACCTCGGGGGCGAACCCGATGGAGTGCAGCACGCCGTCGACTCGACCACCGAAGTGCTGGTCGGCGTCGTGGCGCACCCGCTCGACGTGTTCGGCGACGGTGACGTCGAACTCGAACACGGGTGCCGGCGCGGGCAGTTTGCGAGCGGTGCGCTCGGTGAGGCTCAGCGCTCGCCCCGCGCCGGTGAGCAACACGTTGGCGCCTTCCTGCTGTGCCAGGGCCGCCACGCCGAACGCCAGCGAGGCGTCGGTGAGCACACCGGTGACGATGATGTTCTTGCCGTCGAGCAGCCCCATACGGCCAACCTCGTCGGGCGCGCCCGACCGGTCGCTCCTCGGTGCCTTCGGTGCGGCGGCCATCGGTGTGCAAGGCTGCCCCGATGCGCATCGGCATTCTCGGCGGAACCGGCCCCGCAGGCAGCGCGCTCGCGGCCCGGCTCGCATCGATCGGCTACGAGGTCGTCATCGGGTCGCGGTCGAAGTACCGGGCCATGGAGGCCCGCGACACCATGGTGTCGAAGTGGCCCGACATCGCGCCGTTGCTCGGCTTCGGCGACAACGTGGCGGCAGCCCAGTGCGACGTGGTGGTCATCGCCACGCCCTGGGACTCGGCTGCCACGACGGCGCAGGAGAACGTCGAGTACCTCCGCGGCAAGGTGGTCGTCAGCATGGCGAACGCCCTGGTGCGGGTGGGTCACGAGTTCCAGCCGCTCGTACCGCCGCGAGGCAGCGTGGCCGCTCACGTGCAGGCCGCAGTGCCGCAGTGCCGGGTGGTGGCGGCGTTCCATCACCTGCCTGCTACCGAACTGGGCCACCTCGGCGAACCGATCGATTCCGATGTGCTCATCTGCGGTGACGATCCCGACGCGGTCGAGACCATCAGCGCCATCGTCACCAAGATCCCCGGCTGCCGCCCGCTCGATGCCGGCGAACTGTCGAACGCCACTGCCATCGAGGCCTTCACTGCGGTGCTGCTGCAACTGAACGTCAGGTACAAGACCCGCGTGGCTCCTAAACTCACCGGCATCCGCCGCGACCCGCGCGTTCCCACGGCGTGACCCCACCTCCATGAGCCCACATCCATGACGATGCGCCTGTACGACACCGCACGACAGCAGGTCGTGCCCTTCGAGCCCGAGCCCGAGGTGTTGATGTACACCTGCGGCATCACGCCGTACGACGCGACGCACCTCGGCCACGCGGCCACCTTCATCGCGTACGACGTGCTGCAGCGCCGCCTCATCGATCTCGGACACACGGTGAAGTGCGTGCGCAATGTCACCGACGTCGACGACCCCCTGTTCGCCAAGGCCCGCGAGCTCGGCGTGCACTACCTCGACCTGGCGGCAGGGGAGGAGGCGCGCTTCAACCGCGACATGGAGGCCCTGAACGCGCTGCCCGTGTTCAGCACGCCCCGTGCCTCGTCGGCCATTCCCGACATCCGCGGCTTCATCGGCATGGTGCTCGATCGCGGCTTCGCGTACGAGTCGGGTGGCAGCGTGTACTTCGACGTGTCGAAGTTCCCCTCGTTCGGCTCGATCAGCCACTACAGCACCGAGCAGATGATCGACTTCGCCCGCGAGCGCGGCGGCCACGTCGACGACCCCAACAAGCGGCACCCGCTCGACTTCGTGCTCTGGCACCCGTCGGCGGCCGACGAGCCGAGCTGGGACACCATGTGGGGTGCGGGTCGCCCGGGCTGGCACATCGAGTGCAGCGCGTTGGCGCTCCGCGAGCTGGGTACCACGATCGACCTGCACGGCGGTGGCTCCGACCTCATCTTCCCGCACCACGAGTGCGAGCGGGCCCAGAGCGAGGCCGCGACTGGTGAGCCCTTCGTGCGGCACTGGATGCACGTGGCCATGGTGTACATGAACGGCCACAAGATGTCGAAGAGCCTGGGCAACCTGGTGTTCGTCGACCGGCTGCGCACCGAGTGGGACCCGCGGGCCATCCGTCTGGCCATCATCGAGCACCACTACCGGCGTGAGTGGGAGTGGGAAGACACCCTCATGCCGCGCAACACGGCCCGCCTTGCCGCCTGGCAGGCAGCGGGTGCCGGCGACGACGGCTCGCTGCTCGCCGATGTGCGGGCTGCGCTCGACGACGATCTCGACACCCCGGCCGCGCTGGCGCTGATCGACGCTGCTGCCGCTGCTGGTCAGCCGGTCGGCGCTGCAGCGGCGCTGCTCGGCGTCGACCTCTGATCCGGCACTGCTGGCCCGGCACTGCTGGCCCGGCATCACTCACCCTGTTCACAGGAAAGTGACTTCCGCCATTCCCGTGGTGGTGCAGGAACGCCTACAGTGACCGCAGCGGCGCAGCGACGCGTCGGCGCAGGAACACCGCAGGTCAGTAGGAGCACAGCAGAACGGGAAGGGGGTCGGATGAAGCAGCAGGGAGCCGGCAGAGCCCAACGTCGCGTGCGGCGCGTGGTGCGACCGATCGCCCGACGGTTGTGGCGCTTCCACGTGGAGGGCCTCGACCGCCTGCCCACCGACGGCCCGGCCATTCTGTGCCCCAACCACGTCAGTTTCCTCGACAGCGCGTTCTTGATGCTGCTCGTGCCGCGCAACATCAGCTTCGTCGGCAAGGCCGAGTACATGGACTCGTGGAAGACGAAGCATCTGTTTCCGATGATGGGCATGATCCCCATCGACCGTTCAGGCGGCGACAAGAGCCAGGCCGCGCTCGACACTGCCGAGGCCGTGCTGCGCCGGGGTGAGTTGTTCGGCATCTTCCCCGAGGGCACGCGCAGCCGCGACGGTTACCTCTACAAGGGCCGTACCGGTGCGGCGCGGCTGGCGTTGAAGATCGGTTGCCCCATCTATCCCGTGGGCATCGTCGGCACCCGCGAGATCCAGCCGCCCGATGCGGTGATGCCCAAGTTCCGCCGCGACTGCACCATCACCATCGGCCGAGCCATCAACGTCGAGCGGTATCGCAGCCGTGCCGACGACCACCGGGTGTTGCGCCAGATCACCGACGAGTTGATGTTCGAGATCCGCGAACTCACCGGCCAGGAGTATCGCAACGTGTACGCCGGCAAGACCGCCGACTCCGAACCTGCGGCCACAGCGGCCCGGGTGGGCTCGGTCGACGACGCACCGGCAGAGCCGCTGTCGGTGGTCGCTGGCGACGCTGCCTGAGCGATAACCGTCCCCCGTCCACCGGGGGCGCAGCCGTAGACTCGGCTGCGCTATGGCACAGATCACGATCTCGCTCCCCGACGGTTCGCAACGCGCCTATCCCGCCGGCGCCTCGACTGCCGACGTGGCGGCCTCGATCGGCTCGCGGCTGGCCAAGGCGGCTGTGGCTGCGGTGGTCGACGGCGAGGAGTGGGACCTCACCCGTCCGTTGCCCGACGGCGCCAACGTCGCCGTGGTCACCGCCGACTCCGATGCGGGCAGGCACGTGCTGCGCCACTCGACGGCGCATGTGCTCGCCCAGGCGGTCACGCAGCTGTTCCCCGGGGCGAAGTACACCATCGGCCCCGCCATCGAAGACGGGTTCTACTACGACTTCGAGCTGCCCGAGGGTCGCACGTTCGCCGAAGCCGACTTGCAGGCCATCGACGCACGGATGCGCGAGATCATGGCTGCCGACCAGCCCTTCGAGCGCGACGAGGTGCCCGCTGCCGCCGCGCTCGTCCTGTTCGCCGACCAGCCGTACAAGTGCGAGATCATCCAGCGTGTGTCGCAGGGCGGTGCCGACGGCGCCGATGCCGGTGAGGTGGGTGGTGGCGACACCATCAGCGTGTATCGGAACACCGCCGAGTTCGTCGACCTGTGCCGCGGACCGCACGTGCCCAGCACGAGCCGCCTCGGTCACTTCAGGCTGATGAAGGTGGCCGGCGCCTATTGGCGCGGCAACGAAAAGGGCCCGATGCTGCAGCGCGTCTACGGCACGGCATGGGATTCGAAGGCCGCCCTCGACGAGCACCTCCATCGTCTGGAGGAAGCCGAGAAGCGCGACCATCGCAAGCTGGCCGTCGAGCTCGACCTGCTCAGTTTCCCCACCGAGCTGGGCGGCGGTCTGGCGGTGTGGCACCCGAAGGGCGCCACCATCCGCAAGCTGATGGAGGACTACAGCCGCGAGCGCCACACCACGGGCGGCTACCAGTTCGTCTTCACCCCGCACCTGGCCAACGCCAACCTGTTCCAGACCAGCGGGCACCTCGACTTCTACAAGGAC
>JBIIDH010000159.1:0-5939 GCA_044238435.1 Ilumatobacteraceae bacterium
TGAGTGCCGGGCGGGGGTCATCCCCGCCTCCACAACTCGAGTGGTGTGAGGTCGCGTGGCCCGGTGAACGGTAGTTCCACCGGGCCACCGGCGCGCCCGGCCGAGGTATAGGCCGCGCACACCACATCGAGCACCAGTCGACCGAACGCCGCACTCATCACCGGTTCGTCACCCGCTGCGAGGTCAGCCGCGAACGCACGGAGTTGCGCCAGGTACCCGAACTGTTCGAGCGGTGCGATGGGCGCCGTCACGGCAGGCAGCGCTACCGGCTCGCCGTTGTGTTCGAGCGCCGGTACCGGCATCACTTCGGCGCGCACCACATCCGACGCGCCCGACACCTGGGCGTCCCAGATGGGCGCGGGTCCGGCCTGCCAGCTGGCCTCCACGCGGGCGACCAGTCCGCTCGGGTAGTGCAGCCGCACCTCGGCCCACTCGTCGCTGTCGTGTCCGGGCCCGCCACGCAGCGTCGCGGTGACGGCGGTGGGAGTTCCGGCACCGGCGGCATTGGCGCACAGCAGCGCAACCGCCAGCGGGTGCACACCGAGGTCGAACAGTGCGCCGCCACCCCAGTCGTCGGTGGTGAAGTCGCCCCAGGTGGGTAGGCCCTGCAGCGAGCGCACCTCGATGGCGGTGAGCGATCCGATCCGGGCGGCGCGGGTGACGAGATGCTGGATGACCGGCGCGTAGGCCAGGTTCTCGCCGTACAGCAGCCGCCTGCCGTTTCGGGCTGCAGCGGCCACCAGTGCATCGGCCTCGGCCAGCGTGCGGCACAGTGGCTTCTCGAGCAGCACCGCATAGCCGCGGTCGAGCAGGTCGATGGCGTCGGCGGCATGGCACTGGGGTGGTGTGGCGACGACGACGATGTCGGCCGGCACCGAGCCGGTGCGCAGGTCGTCGTAGTGCACGGCAACAGCATCGAACTCGCGAGCGCGTGACTCGGAGCGGGTCGAGGAGCGAGACGCGACAGCCACCACCTGCATCGCGGCGAGGCGCGCCGCGGCGCCGTGCGCCATCGAGATGACCCCGGCCCCGAACAGGGCGACTGTCGGCGCCGTCGCCGGCGTCTCAGCGGCCGGCGAGCGCCGCAACGACCGGCGCAAACCCATCGACATCACCTTCGCCCACGATCACGTACGAGAACCCCCAGCGCTCGCGGCGCGCGAGCAGGTCGTCGATGAGCGCCTCGGGCGGCCCGATGAGTGCGAACGGTGTCTGTTCGATCATCTCGGCGCTCACGCCCATCGCACCCGACATCATCGCCACCGCGCCTGCACGGTCGGGGGTGATGCTGACGAGGAAGGCGCGGATGTTCATCTCGATCTGATCGAACCGGTCGCCCGCAGCCTCGCGCACGATGGCCACCTTGTCGTCGACCGCTTCGGCCGTCATCGTGGAGAAGGTGTCGAGCCCCACGACGCCCGAGTGCATCGTGGCGTTGATGCCCACGATGTCGGCCTGGCGGGCGGCGATGCCCAGCACGCGCTTACCGCCCCCACCGATGAGGATGGGCGGGCAGGGTGCCTGCACCGGCTTGGGCGTGCCGTTGTAGTCGGTGATCGAGTAGTGGCTGCCGGTGAAGGAGAACGACTCGGGCCCCATGGCCTGCTTGATGATCTCGAGGCCCTCCTCGAACCGGTCGATGCGCACCCGGGCGGGGTCGTAGGGGATGCCTGACTGCTCGTAGTCGGAGATCATCCAACCCGCGCCGATGCCGATCTCGAGCCTGCCCTCGGACAGCACGTCGAGCGTGGCAAGCTCCTTCGCCAGCACGACGGGATGCTTGTAGTCGTTGTCCCACACCAGCGCACCGATGCGCAGGGTGCTGGTGGCGTCGGCGGCACACATCAGCGCAGGCACCGGCGCGAGTTGCTCGGTGAAGTGGTCGGGCATCGTCAGTACGTCGTAGCCCAGTGCTTCGCTGCGGCGGGCGAGATCGACCCAGTGGCTGCGGTCGGCGCTGCCACTTGCCTGGACGCCGAATCGGAAGGGCCGCGGAGAAGACATGGAGGAACCCTAGCCCTCGGATGCTGCAGCCTCGGGTACGTCGGTGCCCTCCCTGGGTGACTGTTGGGCGGTGGCGTGCACCACTAGCGTGCGGTCGTCGTGCGGTCCGTCGCCTGGTTCCTCCGTCTCGCAGCCATCGTCGGCGCGGGAGCGCTGCTCATCACCGCCGTGGTGGTCGGGGCCGCGCCGCGCCTGTGGCAGGTAGCCAATGCTCACGAGGAACTGCCGGTCGATCTGCCCGAGTTCGAGTCGCTGTCGCAGCGCAGCATCGCCTACGACGTCGCCGGCAACGTGATCGCCGTGTTCGAACGCGAGAACAGCCAGCCGATCGCGTTGTCGAGCGTGCCCACCGATGTGCTGGGCGCAATCTTGGCGGTGGAGGACAACGAGTTCTACGTGCACAAGGGCGTGAACGTGCGCAGCCTCATCCGTGCCACGTTGTCGAACTTCTCCAGTGATGCGCCTCGCCAGGGCGCCAGCACCGTCACCCAGCAGGTGGTGAAGAACGAGTTCCTGGCCGGTCTGCAGCGCGACGGCAGGTACAAGCTGTTGCAGGCGCACTACGCACTGATGCTCGACAAGAAGCTCACCAAGGACGAGATCCTCGAGCGGTACGTCAACACGATCTTCTTCGGCAACAACGCCTACGGCCTGCAGGCGGCCTCGGAGGTGTACTTCGGCAAGCCGGTGGGCGAGCTGACGATGATCGAGGGGGCGTTCCTGGCGGGCCTCATCCGGTCGCCGTCGGGGTACGACCCCATCCGTCGGCCGGAGCGGGCCCGCGCCCGGTTCGTCCAGGTGGTCGAGCGGCTCGTCGACGTGGGCATGGTGCCGGCCGAGGGGGCCGATGAACTGGCCGCCACGTGGCCCATCCCCGAACGGCTGCAGGCACTGCCCACCCTGTCGACCAAGCCCACCTACTACACCGAGGCACTGCGCGAGTACCTGCTCGAGCGCTCGAACATCCTCGGCGACACCGAACAGGAGCGGGCGAACCTGCTGTACCGCGGTGGCCTCGAGATCCACACCACCCTCGATCCGCAACTGCAGGTGTTGGCCGAACAGGCTCGCAACCAACTGCCCGACACGCGGGTGGGCATCGACGCCGCCATCGTGTCGCTCGATGCCCGCACCGGAGCGATCCGGGCGATGGTGGGTGGGCGTGGCTTCGTGCAACGCACGAACGAGATCAACATGGCCCTGGTGCCGCGCCAGACCGGATCGAGCATCAAGCTGTTCATCCTCGCTGCCGCCGTCCAGGCCGGGGCCCAGCCCGACGATCAGATCGACGGCCGGCGCGGGTGCGTGCTGCCGAACCCTGGTGATCCGAAGAACCCCTTCGTCATCGACAACGGCGCGTCGGGCAGTCTCGGCTCGCTGCAGCAGGCCACGTGGTCGTCGCTGAACTGCGCCTATGCCCGGCTGTCGCAGATCGTCGGCCTGAACCGCACCGTCGACACGGTGTACCGCATGTCGCGGTCGTCGTACCTCTATCGCGGCCAGCCGAAGGAGGACCGCCGGCCCATCGAGCCGTACGCCAGCTTCGCCACCGGTGCCAACGAGATGAGCCCGCTCGACATGGCCTCGGGTGCCCAGACGCTGGCCAACAACGGTCTGCACCAGGAGCCGTACTACGTCGACTACGTGCTGAATCCCGATGGCACGCGGCTGTACACGCACGAGAGTCTGGGCGAGCAGGTGCTCGACGTGGGCGCGGCGCTCACCACCACGTCGATCCTGAAGGGCGTGCTCACGCGGGGCACGGCGCGGCGCTCGCTGGCCGAGTTCCCGTTCCCGGCGGCAGGCAAGACGGGCACCCAGGTCGACAACACCAACTCGTGGTTCGTGGGCTACACGCCGCAACTTGCGACGGCCGTGTGGGTGGGCGACCCCGACGGCTACACCCCGATGGTGCGTGAGAACGTGCCCGAGTTCTACGACCTCGACGGCGTCGAGGCAGTGCAGGGCGGCACCTATCCGGCTCGCATCTGGGGTGCCTATCAGGGGCCTGCCATCGCCGGCCTGGCCGTGGAGGACTGGTATCCGCCGCCCGCTCCGATACGCAAGGCTGCACGTCTGTTCTTGCCGGGTGAGGAATGCGTGTTCGAGATCGTGAGCGGCGAGTTCATCATCCCGGGTACGCCCACGACGTCGACCACTACGACGATCGCTCCGCCCCCACCCACGCTGGATCCGAACGACCCGGACGCCACGCTTCCACCGGAGCCCGATCCGACCACACCGACTACGGTGAAACCCGTGGTGCTCCAACTCCTCCCCGACGCGACGACCATTCCGCCCGAGATCCTTGATCCGCGCGCGCCGCTGCCGTCGGTGCCGGTGAAGCAACCGGTCGTGGCGTGCCGCGAGATCCCGCCCACCGTCACCCTGCTGCCACCGAAGAAGCAGAAGTGAGCCTGCCCGGTCCGGCCCTGCTGGCGCTGCAGCGCATCGACAGCGAACTCGACCAGCTCGCGGCCCGGAAGGCCCGCCTGCCCGAGCGGGCTGCGCTGGCGGAGGTCGAACAGCGGCTCGCAGCCCTCCGTGCCGAGCAGGGGCGCCAACAGGCGGCCATCGATGCCGCCCAGGCGGCCATCGAAGCGGGCGAGCACGAGGGTGCTCAGCTCGACAAGCAGCGTGCTCGCCTCGAGGCGCAGATGAAGACCATCATCGCCCCGCGCGAGGCCGAAGCGCTCACCCACGAGATCGACGGACTGCGGGCGAAGCGGTCGCTGGTCGACGACGCCGAGCTCGAGGCGATGGAGCAGCAGGCCGATGCCGAAGCGGCGCTCGAACGCCTCGCGGTCGATGAGGCATCGCTCGACCAGGAGATCGCTGTTGCCCGCGCCGCGCTCGACGACGCGCTGGCTGCGCTCGCAGCCGTCGAGCAGGAGGTGGCGCAGCGCCGCACCGACGCCGCTGGTGCGCTCGATGCCGCGGCGCTCGACGTGTACGCAGCCACGCGCAAGCGCCACGGTGGCGTGGGGTTCGTCAGCATCGATGGCCGGTCGTGCAGCGGCTGCCATGTCGACATGTCGCAGGGCGAGTTCGAGCAGCTGCGTTCGGCGCCAGCGGGCGAACTGCCCGAGTGCCCCAACTGTGGCCGCCTCGTCGTCGTCTGATCGCTCGCCGTGCTGCTCTGGTTCGCCGCCACTTCGGTGCTCACCGTCTACTTCGTGTTCCGCGACCCGCGGTTCGATTACCGGTTCCTGGTGTTGGGTGCCCTGCTGCCCGACGTCGTCGATGCGTTCGCTGGTCGGATGTGGGTGCTGCACAGCCTCGGCGGTGCAGTCGGCCTGCTGATCGTGGTGATGGCGGCCACCGTTGGCAATCGACCGTTGCGCAAGCGACTGCTCGGCCTGCCCATCGGCGTGCTGCTGCACATCGTGTTCGACGGCGCCTTCAGTACCACCGAGGTGTTCTGGTGGCCTGCCTCGGGCGGTTTCGGCGACCACCGACTGCCGGTGATGGCCCGTGGGTGGTGGAATCTGGCGCTCGAGGTAGCGGGCGCGGCATTGCTGGTGTGGGCCTGGCGTCTGTTCGGCCTGGCCGACCCGGCACGTCGCCGCCGAGCGGTTCGCGCTGGGGAGTTGGTCGCCGTCCGTTGACGGCACCCGAGTGTCGTTTGCCGCCCGGGTGTACGAACAACCCTCGGATGGTCGAGTGCGACTCGGGTGGGCGGCTGGGACTCGGGTGGGTGACGGTGAGTCGGTCTGTAAGCGGGATCCTGTGGGGCCGTTGCCGGCCCTGGTGACCATCCATCTCTGCGATCGACCCGGAGGTTGACCCGGTTGCCCGGGCCGGACGAGCAGCCCACGCCTCCTGCTTGATCTTGCTCCGGATGGGGTTGACCGAGCCGTGGGGATCGCTCCACACGCTGGTGCGCTCTTACCGCACCGTTTCACCCTTGCCTGTGACCGGCGAACCGGTCCATC
>JBIIDH010000066.1:0-19492 GCA_044238435.1 Ilumatobacteraceae bacterium
GGATGACGCCGATGCCGTACTGGTGCATCGTGTCGACGAAGGCGCGGAAGTCGTCGGGCGAGCCGTAGCGGGCGGTGGGCGCGTAGTAGCCGGTGACCTGGTAGCCCCACGAGCCACCGAAGGGGTGTTCGGCGATGGGCAGCAGCTCCACGTGGGTGAACCCCAGCGCCTGCACGTGCTGGGCCAGCGCATGGCCCAACTCGGCGTACCCGCCCACGCCCTGGCGCCACGATCCGAGGTGCACCTCGTACACGCGCAGTGGACCGCTCGCTCGTTCGGCCGCGGCCGCCCGCCACGCCTCGTCGCTCCAGCGGTACGTGCTGGCACCGGTCACCACGCTCGCGTCGGCGGGCGGGCACTCCGCGGCGCGAGCCATCGGGTCGGCCTTCATCATCTCGCGCCCGTCGGCAGCCACCACGCGGTACTTGTAGCGGTGCCCGGGGGCTGCGCTGTCGCTGACCATCGCCCACACGCCCGACACACCCTGCGGGGTCAGCGCCTCACCCGACCAGCCGTTCCAGTCGCCACACACCTGCACGGCGCGGGCGTTCGGCGCCCACACGGCGAAACGGGTGCGCCCATCGGCCAGCGGTACTGCGCCGAGCACCTCCCACAGTCGGCGGTGCGTGCCCTCACCGAACAGATGGAGGTCGATGTCGCCGAGCAGCACGAATGCCGATCGTATGCCACTGCGTCGTCGTGGCGACTACCGTCTGGCCGATGCGCGTGGTGATGTTGTCGTGGGAGTACCCGCCGTTCGTGGTCGGCGGTATCGCTGCCCACGCCGACGGCCTGGCCCGGGCGATGGTGCGTGCCGGGCACGACGTGGTGGTGCTCACGCTCCAGCGTCACGACCACGGCGCGTCGGTGGCACCCGACGACGAGGTGCTCGAGGGCGTGCGCGTGCTGCGCGCCACCGCCGATCTGCCCTGGCTGCCCGATCACGATCTGGTGGCGCGCATGGCGTCGGCCAACCACCAGCTCGTGGCCCTGGCCGCGCGGCTCGGCGACTGGAAGCCCGAGGTGGTGCACGCGCACGACTGGCTGGTCGCGTGGGCAGGCGACACGTTGAAGTCGCTGTGGGGTGTGCCCCTGGTGGCCACCATCCACGCCACCGAGCGCGGCCGTCACGGTGGCCATGTGCCGCCCGGTATGCCCGCCGCCATCAACGCCGTCGAGTGGTGGCTCACGTATCAGGCTCGCGAAGTGATCGCCTGCTCGAAGTTCATGGTGCGCGAGGTGGTGAGCGGGTTCGAGTTGCCCATCGAGAAGGTGCACCTGGTGCCCAACGGTGTCGACCCGGCCGGCTGGCGCACCGACGAAGCGGCCACCGCTACACGCGAACCGCTGGTGGTGGCGTGGGGCCGGGTGCAGTACGAGAAGGGCTTCCAGGTCCTGGTGCGCGCCGTCGCCGAGCTGCGCCACAGCATCCCCGGGTTGCGGTGCGTCATCGCCGGGCGCGGCAGCTACCTGCCCGAACTGCAGACCCAGGTCGACATGGAGGGTGTGGGCGACATCGTCGACCTGGCCGGATTCGTGGCCGACGACGAACTGCGTCGCATCCTGGCCCGCGCCGGGTGCGTCATCATCCCGTCGCTGTACGAGCCCTTCGGCATCGTCGCCCTCGAGGGCATGGCGGCCGGTGCGCCCACCATCGTGGCCCGCACCGGTGGCCTGGCCGAGATCGTCGACGGCACCGGTGGCGGCCTGCTGTTCGAGCCCGGCAACCACCACGACCTGGCGGCACGCATCAGCGAGGTGCTGGGCGACCCGGTGCTGGCCGAGTCGATGCGCACCACGGCGGCCCGCCTCATCGCCGATCACTACAGCTGGGACGCCATCGCCGCCTCCACCGTGGCCGTGTACGCCACCGCCTGCCGCTGAAGGCCCCGGGACACTCTTCCGCTCGGCCAACTAGCCTCGACCCGATGCGAGCTGTTCGCCACTTCACCGTCATCCCCGCCATCCCGCCCGCCCTGGCGGCGTTGCGGCCGTTGGCCACCAACCTGCACTGGACGTGGGACCGCGAGACCCGCCAGCTCTTCGAACAGCTCGACCCGGCCGGCTGGCAGGCCAGCGGCCACGACCCGCTGCGCCACATCGCCGACATCAGCCCCGAGCGCTGGGCCGAGCTGGCGGCCGACCCCGACATCGTCGCCGCCACCGCAGCCGCCAGCATGCGGCTCGACGCTGCGGTGAACGAACCGCGCTGGTTCCAGGGCCGTCACGACTCGCGGCTGCACCTCGTCGCCTACTTCTCGCCCGAGTTCGGCATCAGCGAGACGCTGCCGCAGTACAGCGGCGGCCTGGGCGTGCTGGCCGGCGACCACCTCAAGGCCGCCAGCGACCTCGGCGTGCCCCTGGTAGCCGTGGGCCTGCTGTACGCCGAGGGCTACTTCCGCCAGCGCCTGAACGCCGACGGCTACCAGGAGGAGCGCTTCCCCCGTCTCGACCCCAGCGGCCTCGCCATCACCGACACCGGGGTGCGGGTCATCGTCGATCTGGCAGGCGACCCGGTCACCGTGGCGGCCTGGGCGGTGCAGGTGGGCCGGGTGCGGCTGTACCTGCTCGACACCGCGGTCGACGGCAACAGCCCCGAGGGCGCCGCCGTCACCAACCGGCTGTACGGCGGCGACGCCGAGCACCGTCTCCGCCAGGAGATCATCCTCGGCATCGGTGGTGTGCGCGTGCTGCGCGCGCTGGGCCTGCATCCCGAGGTGTTCCACACCAACGAGGGCCACGCCGGGTTCCTGTCGCTCGAGCGGATCCGCGAACTGGTCACGTCGCACGCCATGTCGTTCGCCGAGGCCGTCGAGGCGGTGCGCGCCGGCGGCGTGTTCACCACCCACACACCGGTGCCCGCCGGTATCGACCGGTTCGAAGCCGACCTCATCGAGAAGTACTTCGGCACGTTCGCCACCTCGTGCGGCGTCGACCTCGAACGGCTGCTGCAACTGGGCCGCCGCCCCGACGAGGACGATTCGCGGTTCAACATGGCGGTGATGGGCCTGCGCCTCGGCGGCCGCTCGAACGGTGTCGCTCAACTGCACGGTGCGGTCAGCCGCGAGATGTTCGGCGGGCTGTGGCCCGATGTCGCGGTCGACGAGGTGCCCATCGGTGCCATCACCAACGGCGTGCACGCGCACACCTGGGTGGGCGACGGTATCGACCACCTGCTGCGCCGTTCGGTGGGCGGTATGTGGGACGGCGCCGACGCTCAGGCCTGGCAGCGGGTGCACGACCTCGACCCGACCGACGTGTGGTCGACCCGCCGGGCGGGTCGCAGCGCCCTGGTGCAGTTCGTGCGCTCGCGCCTCGGCGAGAACCTGCTCGACCCCGATGCGCTCACCATCGGCTTCGCCCGCCGCTTCGCCACCTACAAGCGCGCCACGCTGCTGCTCGGCCAGCCCGACCGGCTGCGCGAGATGCTGCTGTCGGCCGACCGGCCGGTGCAGTTCGTGTTCGCCGGCAAGGCGCACCCCGCCGACCACCCGGGCAAGGACATGATCCGCGAGATCGAGTTGTTCGCCCGCCACCTCGACGTGGGCCACCGGTTCGTGTTCGTTCCCGACTACGACATGGCCGTGGCACGCCTGATGTACCAGGGCTGCGACGTGTGGCTGAACAACCCGCGCCGCCCACTCGAGGCGTGCGGCACCAGTGGCATGAAGGCGGCGCTGAACGGCTGCCTGAACTGCAGCATCCTCGACGGCTGGTGGGACGAGTGCTTCGACGGCCACAACGGCTGGGCCATCAACTCGGCCGACGACGACCCCGATCTGGCCCGCCGCGACCAGCGCGAGGCCACCAGCCTGTTCGGTCTGCTCGAGCGCGACATCGTGCCGCTGTTCCACCAGCGCGACACCGCCGGCATCCCGCACGGCTGGATCGACATGATGAAGCACAACTGGGCGTCGCTCGGCCCGTTCGTCACGGCGGCCCGCATGGTGCGCGACTACACCACCGAGATCTACGAGCCCGCCGCCGCCAGTGCGCAGGCCGTGGCGGCCGACGACTGGGCGCGGGCCCGCTCGCTGGCGGCGTGGAAGGCAGGTGTGATCGAGCGCTGGGGCGGGGTGCGCGTGGCAGGCGTCGATGCCGACACCAGCCCGGCCCACGAGGGCGATGTGCGGACGGCTCGTGCCCGTATCGACCTCGGTGGTGCCGGTGGCCTCGGCACCGACGAGGTGGCGGTGCAGTTGCTGCACGGCGCCATCGACTCCACCGGCGCCTTCGTCGGCCACCCCGAACACCTGCCGATGCGCCATGTGGGCGACGGCACATGGGAGGTCGACTACCGCATCGACGCCGCCGGCGCCTATGGCCTCACCGTGCGGGTACTCCCCCGCCACGACGGCCTGCTCACCCCCGTCGAACTCGGCCGCGCCACCTGGGCCGGCTGACCCCCGGGGACGCTTCACCCCACCGCCGTCCAGGCCGACACCGCCGCCCCTGCCCCCATGGCTTCGTGAGCGTGGACCACCGCCGAGGGGGTCGAGCCGCACGAAGCGGCGAGCTCCGTGCGCGTGGACCCCTGCTGGGGTGGCCCAGGCTCACGGACGGGGGGTCGAGCGGGGACGGCGAGACGACGACCGACCCGTGCGGCTACTTGCCGGTGAAGGAGGCTTTGCCGGGGCCGTTGGCCAGGAAGCTCTGCACGCCGATCTGCGAATCGTCGGTGTGGAACACCTCGGTGAACAACCGGCGCTCGAGCAGCAGGCCGTCGGCCAGCGTGGCGTCGAGCCCCTCGTCGACCGCTCGCTTCACCAGCGCCTGTGCCTGCAGCGCACCACGGGCCACCTCGGCAGCCAGCGCCAGCGCCCGCTCGTGGAGCGTCTCGTTCGGCACCACCTCGTCGGCCAGGCCGATGCGCAGCGCCTCGTCGGCCTTCACCTGGCGGCCGGTGATCATCATCTCCTTGGCCCGGCTGGCACCGACAGCTCGGGGCAGGCGCTGCGTGCCGCCGCCGCCAGGGATGATGCCCAGCAGGATCTCGGGCTGGCCGAACACGGCCTTCTCGCCGGCGATGCGGTAGTCGCACGCCAGCGCCAGCTCGCAGCCACCACCCAGCGCGTACCCGCTGACTGCGGCGATGACGAACCGCGGGATGGCGGCCACCGCGTCGAGCGTGCTGTGGAAGCCGAGGCCGATGGTGTCGGCCTCGGCCGGACCCCCGAACTGCGAGATGTCGGCGCCGGCGGCGAAGATGCGCTCGCCACCGGTGATGACCACCGCACCGGGCGGGTTGGTCGTCAGGTCGTGGGCCACGTCGCGCAGCGCGGCCAACACCTCCTGCGACAGGGCGTTCACCTTCGGGTTGTTCAGCGTGACGACGGCGACGCCATCGTCGCGCCGCTCGCACAGCACCAGTTCCGACATGGTCGGAACGCTACGTCAGGCGCCGACGGTGTGCAGCATCTCGTCGGCTGCGCCCCACGGGTCGAGGGTGCGGTCGATGACCTGCTGCTGCAGGCCGTCCCACCGTTCGCCGGTGGTGAGTTCGCGGGCCCGCTGTTCGAGACGACGGGCCACGATCTCGCGCAACTCCTCGCGCAGGCGGAACTCGCGGCGGCGGGCCAGTTCGCCGTTGGCCTCGATGAAGGCCCGGTGCTGCACCACGGTGTCCCACAGTTCGTCGATGCCCTTGCGCTCGGTGGCCACCACCGGGATGATGGGCGGGCGCCAGGCCTCGTGCGGCAGGTCGGACAGGTCGAGCATCTGCTCGATGTCGCGGCGGGTCTCGTCGACACCCTTGCGGTCGGCCTTGTTGATCACGAACACGTCGGCGATCTCCATCAGGCCCGCCTTGTTGGCCTGCACGCTGTCGCCCCAGCCGGGATTCAGCACCACCACGGTGGTGTCGGCCTTGCCGGCGATCTCCACCTCCACCTGGCCCACGCCCACGGTCTCGACCAGGATCCACTGGCGGCCGATGGCATCGAGCAGGCGCACGGCCTCGGGGCAGGCCAGCGACAGCCCGCCCAGGTGCCCACGGGTGGCCATCGAGCGGATGAACACACCCGGATCGGTGGCATGGTCTTGCATGCGCACCCGGTCGCCCAGGATGGCGCCGCCAGTGAACGGCGACGACGGATCGATGGCCAGCACCGCCACCTCGATGGCCATGGCACGCAGGTGCCCGATGACCGCGCTGGTGAGCGTGCTCTTGCCCGCGCCGGGGGCCCCGGTGAACCCCACCGTGTAACCGCGGCCGCCACGCGGGTAGGTGAGGCGACCGATCTCGCGGGCTTCGTCGCCACCACGCTCGATGAGCGACAGCAGGCGCGCCAACGCGCCACGGTCGCCGCCGAGGGCGGCCTCGAACAACTCGACGGGTGAGGTGCTGCGACGGCTCATCGTGCGTCAGTCGACGTTGATGACTTCGGTGACGCCGTCGATGCGGTCGCGCATGATGCGCTCGATGCCGGCCTTGAGAGTCTGTGTGCTGGCGGGGCAGGTGCCGCAGGCACCCACCAGGGTGACCGAGACGATGCCGGTGGTCTCGTCGACGTCGCGCAGCACGATGTCGCCCCCATCGGCCTGCAGGGCCGGTCGGATGACCTCGATCGTTTCCTCAACGCGCGTACGCAACATCACAGACCTTCGGGTTCGCTGACGACTGCCATTCAACCAGCGCCACCAATACGATGACGACTCATGGCAACCAACCTTCGGCGGCACCGCCTTCCCTCCCTGCTCATCGGCCTCACGGCGGCACTCGGCCTCCTCGCAGCGTGCGGCGGCTCCGACGACGACACCGCCGCCACCACCACGGCCGCGGGCGACTCGGTCGCCACGTCGGCCGCTGGCGGGGCAACTGCCACCACCGCGGCACCCGTCTCGTCAATGGCCCCCACCGACAGCGCCGACGTGCCGGTGGTCACCACCGTCCCTGAGGTCACCCCTGCCCCGGTCGATTCCAGCGACATCGTGCTGCCCCCGCCGCCCGATACCAGCGACATGCCGGTGGTCATCAGCGTCACCGTCGGTGTCGACTCGGGCGAAGACCGCATCGAGTCGGTGCCCATCGGCTCAGTGGTGTCGATCACCATCACCAACCCCGACAGCGACGACGAATTCCACCTCCATGGCTACGACCTGGGCGACAGCCAGGAAGTGGCCGCCGGCGAGTCGGTCACCTTCACGTTCACCGCCGACACCGCCGGCGAGTTCGAACTCGAGAGCCACAGCACCGAGGCACTGCTGCTCCTGCTGCGGGTGGTGTGAGGTGGCTGCGTTGCTCGCGCACCAGGGCGGCTGGGACGAGATCCTGCTCATCGTCGGCCCCATCCTGGTGGTAGTTGGCCTGCTGCGGCTGCTGAAGAAGCGGGTCGAGCGCAACGCCGCGGCCACCACCGACTCCCCTGCCGCCGACGAACCGGCGCCGACGATCAGCGGCGACTGATCGGGGCGCCCACTGCGGCGAGGCGGCCGACGAGGTCGTCGTAGCCGCGGTCGATGTGGTGCACACCGCTGATGACCGTCTCGCCCTCGGCGGCCAGACCGGCCACCACCAGGGCCGCGCCGGCGCGGATGTCGTGGGCCCGCACGGGGGCGCCGCTCAGCTGCGGCCGACCGCGAACCACGGCGTGGTGGCCGTCGGTGCGGATGTCGGCGCCCAGACGGTGCAGTTCCTCCACGTAGCGGAACCGGCCCGGGTAGAGGTTCTCGGTGACGATGCCCACCTGGTCGGCCACGGTGAGCATGGTGACGATGAGCGGCTTGTAGTCGGTGGCGATGCCCGGGTACGGCAGGGTGGCCACGTCGATGGAACGCAGTCGGTCGTGCACCCGCGCCGTCACCCCGTCGTGCTGGGCGACCAGTTCGATGCCCATGTCGCCGAAGCGGCGCAGCAGCATCTCCATGTGCTCGGGCCGGGCGCCGCGCACGGTGAGTTCGCCGCCCGCCACGCCGACGGCGGCCAAATAGGTGGCCACCTGGATGCGGTCGGTGACCACGCGGTGGTCGGCGGCGCGCAGCGAGCCAGGCTCGACACCGTGCACCACCAGGGTGGCCGAGCCGATGCCCTCGATGTCGGCACCCATTCCCACCAGCAGGTGGCACAGGTCGGCGATCTCGGGTTCGCGGGCGGCGTTGTCGATGACCGTGGTGCCCTTGGCGTACACGGCGGCGGTGAGGATGTTCTCGGTAGCGCCCACGCTGGGGAACTCGAAGGTGATGTCGGCACCGTGCAGACGGTCGCTGTCGGCCACCGCGTCGACGTAGCCGTGGGTGATCTCGAACGAGGCGCCCATGGCCTCGAGGCCGCGCAGGTGCATGTCGATGGGCCGCGACCCGAAGTCGTCGCCGCCGGGCAGCGACAGGCGCACCCGGCCGCAGCGGCCGAGGAGCGGCCCGAGCACGTTGATGGAGGCGCGGATGCGTTCGACGAGTTCGTAGGGGGCCACCGGGGTGAGTTCGCCGTGGTTGGTGAGCGAGATGGTGCCGTCGCGCGAACTGCCGGTGGTGGTGACACCGATGGCCGCCAGTAGTTCGCTCATGATGCCCACGTCGACGATGTCGGGCACGTTGGTGAGGGTGGTGGTGCCGTCGGCCAACAGGGTGGCGGCCATCAGCTTCAGCACCGAGTTCTTGGCACCGGGAACCGTCACCTCACCCGACAGCGGCCCCGACCGGGCCACCACGATCTGCTCGTCGGCGAGCTGTTCAGGTGTACCGGACGACATGACCGTCAAGTATGCCCCGATTAGTGTGCCGCTGTGGGTCGTTCAGCCAGAGTCGTCGAGCGGACCTGGCCCCTCGACCACCTCGACGCCGCCCTCCGGCCCCGCTCCGGCCTGGTCGCCGAGGCGGCGGGCGAACAACATCCCGAGCTGCCCGGGGTGACCCGCTTCGTACAGGCCAGCGGCCCGTTCGCGCAGTACGAGCGCAGCGTGCACGTGCGGCCCGACCATGTGCTCGAGCGCACCGTGTACCGGCTGGTCGTCCCCTGGTTCGGCTGGCTGTTCACACGGCCGGTCCGGGCGGCGCTGCGCCACGCCCCGAACGTGCGGGCCGACGGGGCCACGCCTGTGTGGGCCCCGCCCGACCGACTCGACCCGCTGCAGGTACTGACGCTGGGCCTGCTGGCTGCGGCGTCGATGTCGGCGGCGTTCGTGAACACCTTGTTCACCCAGACCGTCAACTTCGCCGCCACCGAGTTCGGGGTCAGCGAGAACGGACAGGGCCTCGCCGGGGTGGTGGTGCGCTGCGGCATCGTCATCGCCCTTCCGTTCACCCTGATGGCCGACCGCATCGGCCGACGACGGGTGATGGTGCTGCTCGCCTGGCTGGCCCCGCTGTGCGCCGCCGCAGGTGCGCTGGCGCCCACGTTCTGGGTACTCACCGCGTCGCAGACCATCGGCCGACCACTGGGTATCGCCCTCGACCTGATGGTGGCCATCGTGGCGGCCGAGGTGATGCCGCGCAACAGCCGCGCCTACGCCGTCAGCCTGCTGGCGATGGCGAGCGGATTGGGGGCCGGCGTGGCCGTCGGGTCGCTCCCCCTCGCCGACCTCGGCGAGCGGGGCTGGCGCCTGGTGTACGTGGTGGCCCTGGTGTGGATGCTGGTGGCGCTCAGCCTCACCCGGCGCCTGGTCGAGACCGACCGCTTCACCCGTGCCGTGGTGCAGCACCGCTGGCAGCGCCGTCGCCTCGACCGGCGCCGCTTCGCCCTCATCGCCACGGTGGCCGCCAGCGCCAACCTGTTCGTCGCCCCGGCGTCGTTCTTCCAGAACCGCTACCTCGACGACGTGCGCGGCTACAGCGGCGCCGGCATCGCGCTTTTCACGCTGGCCACGGCCACCCCCGCATCGGTGGGCTTCGTCATCGGCGGCCGCATCGCCGACACCACCGGCCGCCGCCGGGTACTGGCCGCCACCATGCCCGCCGCCACCGCGCTGCTGGTGCTGTCGTTCATCGTGGGTGGCCCGCTGATGTGGGCCAGCGCGTTCCTGGGCGGCCTGCTGGGCGGCGTGGCCTATCCGGCGTTCGCCGTGTACCGCACCGAGATGTTCCCCACCGGCCGCCGCGGCCAGGCGGGTGGGCTACTGGCGACGGCTGCGCTGCTGGGCGGCAGCGTCGGCCTGCTGCTGGCCGGCTGGCTGCTCGACCAGGGCTGGAGCTACGGCCAGGTGATGGCGCTGCTGGCCACCGGCCAGGTGGTGGCTGCCACCATCGTGCTGGCTCGCTATCCCGAGACCGCGCACCGGGCGCTGGAGGACATCAACCCCGAGGACGCACCGGCGCTCGGCTGAACGTGCGGTTCAGCCAGTCGGCCACCGCTGCAGCCACGAGCGTGTCGGCGCCCTTCAATTCGTGCCGGCCGCCTTCGATCCACACGTGTTCCACCGGCCCGGCGATGGTGGCGGTCCACTGCTGCAACTCGGCGGGCGTGCCGAACTCGTCGCGGGTGCCGTGCACGAACAGGCACGGCACGGCGATGTCGGGCAGGTGCTCCACCCGCAGTCGGTCGGGCTTGCCGGGCGGGTGCAGCGGGTAGCTCACCAGCACCAGTCCGGCGGCCCGCACCCGGCCCTCGGCCACCGCCATCGAGCAGATGCGCCCGCCCATCGATCGACCGCCCAGTACCGGCGCCCCACCCCGCGGCAGTGCGGCCACTTCGGCCACGACGGCGTCGAGCAGCACCGGTGCGCGGTCGGGGGCGCGACGGCCCGCCTTGCGGTACGGGAAGTCGGCGCGCACACATGGCCGCGGGGCTACGGCCTGTTCGATCTCCACCAGCGAACCGTGGTCGCGCGTCGAACCGGCCCCGGGGAACAGCACCAGCCGCGGGGTTCGGCGACGGCTCATGCCGACAGGATGCGCCGCGCCTCGGTGAGGTCGCTGATGGCCTTGCTGGCACCCACCTGCGCGGCGCCGTGGTCGGGGTGCACCCGGCGGAGTTCGTCGCGGAAGCGAGCCGACACTTCCTTCTTGGTCACCTTGCCGGTGCCGGGCGGGAAGCCGAGCACCTCCAGCGCCCAGGCCCGCGGATCGGCCAGCGCCGACAGCGAGGTGGACGCCGACCCGGCCAGGTTGGCGATGAACGCCGGCCCGATGGGACCGCGCCAGCGCATCGCCCGGTGCAGCACGGGCACCAGTACCCGGCGCGCCTCGAGGTCGAGACGCTCGACGGCGTAGATGGCACCCAGCACCTGAGCGAGGCCGCTGCCCTGGGCATGCAGGTCGAAGGTGACGTTCTCGCCCTCGCCGCGCAGGCGATGACGGCTGACGGCCAGGCCATGGCGATCGACCTGATAGCGGTGACGCAGGCGCGGCTGGGTGACGCGCACCCCGGTGTGCACCTGGTCGAGCAGGCGGTGCACATCGGGAACCAGATCGTCGTCGACCTCGGGCAGGTACTTGGCCATCACCGCGCCGAGCAGCAACCCACCGAAGCCGGGCGCCGGGTCGACGGGCAGCACGAGGTTGCCCAGCGCCACCCGGCGGGTGGGCGTGACCGGGCGCGAGTGCCAGATCTCGAGTTCGGAGAGGAGCATCGTGTTGCGACGAGGTCAGACGTACGGACGGAGGAGGTCGTGCAGCTCGGCGGCCGCCTCGGCAGCGGCGTCGAAGTCGATGGTGCCGGGCTCGCCGACGACGTCGTCGATCGCAGTGCCACCGATGTCGCCGGTGTCGCCCACCAGTGCGTCGACCACCCGGTCGGCCAGCGCGCAGGTCTGCTGCCACAGGCGTTGCTGCACGCCGAACGGCGGACGGTCGGGATCGGCCACCTCGGTGGCGGCGACGAGTTGTTCGAGACCGTCGGCGTCGAGCGGATTGCGCCGCAGCCGCTCGCCGGCGAGGAAGAAGGTGGTGAGGATCTCGGCGTCGAGGTCGGGGTCGATGCCGGCGGGTGCCGATGCCTCGAGGTCGACGAACTCACCGCGCTCGACCATGTCGAGCAGTGTTTCGACGACGGCTTCGTCGGCCGTGCGCACCAGCAGCACCGTGCCGTCCCAGCGATGAGCGAGCTGGGCGTCGACCATCGCCCGGCCGGCCAGTGTGCGGTCGTCGGCAGGCCACTCGTCGAGGTCGTACTCGGTGGTGGGCTCGCCGTCGCTCAGCAGCACCACGACCTCGCCGTATTCGATCGACTCGCCGTACTCGATCGACTCGTCGTAGGCGATGCCGAGGCGTTCCTCCACCTCGGCGATGATGCCGTCGGCCATGTCCTCGAAGTCGTCGGGCACCACCAGTTCGGCGCCCATCCAGCCGTGAGGGACCTCGGCGTCGGCCATCGCCGCAGCGAGTTCGGCCTGCTGGTCGAAGTTCCATGCCGACAGGTCGTAGTGGACGCGGGCGGCGTCGGGATCGTCGGGATTCCACTCGGTCATGGCCACTCCGCTCGGTCGACGTGCAACGGCGTGGGTGACGCTATCGGTCAGCGAACGTGACGGCTCAGGAAGGCCTCGGTGCGGGCGTACTCGTCGAGTTGGTGATGGCGTTGCCGAAAGCCGTGGCCCTCGCCGGGGTACACGCACAACTCCACATCGGCGCCTGCCGCCTTCATCCGTTCCACCAGCAGGCGGCTCTGCCCAACCGGCACCACGGGGTCGTCGTCGCCGTGGAACACCAGCAGCGGCGTGGTGATGCGGTCGGCGAACCACACCGGCGAACGCGTCCGGTAGGTGTCGGCCAGGGCCGGGTCGGCTGGGTCGCCCACCAGCGACACGGTGTAGTGCCGCTCGAAGCGGTGGCTCCGCTCGGCGAGGTCGGCCAGATCAGCCACCGGATACGCCACCACCGCTGCCGCCACCAGATCGGGTGCGTCACGCAGCACGCCGAGCACGGTGAATCCGCCGGCCGACCCGCCGATCAGCACGGTGCCCTCGGGCGCGGCCCAGCCGCGTGCGTGTGCGTCGCGCACGGCAGCCACCACATCGGCCACATCGAGTTCGCCCCACCGGCCGCGCAGCGCCTGCTGGTAGGCACGGCCGTGCCCGGTCGAGCCACGGTGGTCGACCACCAGGACGTGGTAGCCGCGCGACCGCCAGAACGCGACACGTGGCATGAAGCTGACCTGCCACTGGTCGGTGGGGCCGCCGTGCAACCAGCAGATCATCCGACCCGTATGACCATCGGGCTGCTCGTCGGCCCGGTACAACCGGGCATGCACCGCACCGCCGTCGCCGGCGGCCAGCACCACCGCCTCGGGTTCCACCAGGTCGTCGGCCGACCACGATGGATCGGGCCCCTGTTCCACGATGCGCCGTTGCCAGGCGCCGAGCGGGTCGCCGCCGTGCTCGTACACCACCACCTGGGTGGGGGTGCGCGCACCGGTACGCAGCGCCGCCAACCGGTTGCCCGCCCACGACAGCTGCCCGTGCACACCGCGGCCCACCTCGTGCACGTCACCCGAATCGATCGCTGCGACACACAGTCGACCGAATCCCGCCTCGTTGCGGGTGAAGGCCACGTACCGGCCGTCGGGCGACCAGCAGTACGACCGCTGGCCGAGACCCCAGGTGGGCCCTGCGTGCTCGAACGGTTCGTCGACCAGCGGCTCGTCGTCGACCCACACGTTGGTCCAGCCGTGGTCGTCACGTACCGCGACGCGCCGCCCGTCGGGCAACACGCGGGGTTGCTGCACGCTGTGCGGTGGCACCATCTGCGACGTGCCCGGCACATCGAACATCCGGTGCACCACCCTCGACCGGTCCCACGGCATATCGGGCACGTTCCATGCCAGCCACACTGCGCCATCGCCACCGGGAGTCGACCACGGGTCGAAGCAGAAGTCGGCCGACCCGTCGTCGAGCCGTTCCGTCCGGCGGCCGTCGACACCGATGCTCCACACCTCGGCCTGATCGATCACGTACACGATGCGGGCCGCGTCGGGCGTGGCCACCGGCGCCTGTGCGGCGCGTTCGGGTCCGTGATCGGTGAGGCGCCGCGACAGCCCGCCGGCGAGCGGCTGCCACCACAGGTTGCCGTCGACCCCGGCGTACACCACGGCGGTGCCATCTGCCGACCAGCACCAGCATCCGCCGCCCAGGCCCCGGCCCGACCGGGGTGCCACCACACCGCCCAGCGTCCGGACACTGCCGTCGGCGAGGCTGTGCACCACCAGATCGGCCACACCCTCCGACGCCACCGCCACCACGAGGCGGGTCCCGTCGGGGTGCAGTCGTGGCTCGGTGAGATCGCGGCCGCCGAGGCATCGTTCCACCGGGATCGCAGCCATGGCGGCATGGTAGCCACCCCGCGCCGTGCGCCCTCCCGGCGCGGGCGGGCACCCTCCCGGCGCGATGAGCAGTCTGCGCGCCACCTGCGCAGACTGCTCATCGCGGGACCTTCGGCACGTGGGTGGGGCGGCTACGGTGGGTGGTGATGAGCGCTCCTGATCGCAACCTCGCACTCGAACTCGTTCGCGTCACCGAAAGTGCCGCGCTGGCCGCCTCCCGATGGGTGGGCCGTGGCGACAAGATCGGCGCCGACGGTGCGGCAGTCGATGCCATGCGCACCGTGCTGTCCACCGTCAGCATGGACGGCATCGTCGTCATCGGCGAGGGCGAGAAGGACGAAGCGCCCATGCTGTTCAACGGCGAGCAGATCGGCGACGGCAATGCGCCGCGCGTCGACGTCGCGGTCGACCCCATCGACGGCACCAGCCTCACCGCACTCGGCCGGGCGAACGCCATCTCGGTCATCGCCGTCAGCGAGCGCGGCAGCATGTTCGACCCAGGTCCGTGCTTCTACATGCGCAAGATCGCCGTTGGCCCCGATGCCGTCGGCGCCATCGACATCACCGCCTCGCCCACGCAGAACCTGCGCTGGATCGCCAAGGCCAAGGGCACCACGGTGCGCGACCTCACGGTGGTGGTCCTCGATCGCCCCCGCCACGACGACCTCATCGCCGAGATCCGCACCAGCGGGGCGCGGGTGAAGCTCATCTCCGACGGCGACATCTTCGGCGCCATCGCCACCGCCTGGCCCGACGCCGGCGTCGACGTGCTGTTCGGAATCGGCGGCACCCCCGAGGGTGTCATCGCCGCAGCCGCACTGAAGTGCATGGGCGGCGAGATCCAGGGCCAGTTGTGGCCACGGTCGGAGTCCGAGCGTGAAGCGGCCCTCGCCGGCGGTTACGACGTCGACGCCGTGCTCACCACCGACGACCTCGTCCGTGGCGACGACGCGTTCTTCGCTGCCACCGGCATCACCGACGGCGAACTGCTGCGGGGCGTTCGCTTCAGCCCGCGTGGTGCGCACACCCAGAGCCTGGTGATGCGGTCACGCAGTGGCACGGTCCGTCTGGTCGAGGCCCACCACCGCCTCGACAAGCTGTCGGGCTTCGCCGCGATCGACTACGCCTGAGGCCCATCGAGCCCCGCTGCTTTGCGCAGCAGGGGTTCGGGCAGATCGACTGGCTCGATACGCGCACCGCCGCGCGCGTTCACCCGGCAGGTGACGATGGTGCACTCGCGCCCGGCGTGCTGGCCCGCCACTCGGTAGCGCGTCGCCGGGAAGTAGAAGCGTGAGATGGTCTGCATGACCGTGCCGATCTGCACCACACACGCCCCCGGGCGCGGTGTCACCTCCACCGCTCGGTCGCCGAGGCGTACCTGCAGTCCGCCCCATTCGTCGTGGTGGGTGAGCGTGAACAGGTCGCGGTCCTGACGGATGCCTGTGTTCTGCCGGGCCCGCACTCGCTTCGTCTCTGCCGTGGCGCGCACCGCAGCCACGACGATGTCGGGTTCGGGCGACACGAACGAGTCGAATCGATCGATGGTCTGGCCGAGCGTGAGTGCCAGACCACGGATGAGCCAGCGAGCCACTCGCGCCATCTCCGCGGCCCACAGCGTGGTGAGCGGCGTGATCTCCTCGGGCGAGACGATGGCCCGCGAGCGCTCGATCATCTGCGCCACCAACTGCTCGTCGACGCCGTGGCCCTCGAGGTACAGCGCCCCGTTGAGGTGGGCTGCTGTTCGCAGGTCGTCGACGAAGGCCAACCCGGCTGCAGAGTACGGATCGGTGATGAACCCACGGATGTCGGCAACCGGTAGCGCGGGATCCACGCCGTGCATCGTACGGCGCACCACACGATCGGGTCGGCTGCGCTGCGCCGAGGTTCCCGCGTCGTCGTGAGCGGTCGGAGAATTTCGTCGTCGACCGGGTTGCCATACGAACTGGTGTACGTATAGGGTGCTCGGTGTTCCGATCTTCCCCTCGGAACCAGATCGAACCCGGTTCGGGTTCCCGTCATATCGGTTGCTGGTCGCTCGCTGCTGGTGCGGGGGTGTGGGGAGGTGCGTGTGAGCACGGCTGTGTTGTCAGTATCTGCTGGGGGTGTGGCACGCGGGGCCGCCTTGCCGGTGGTCGATCGGTTCATGCGGGTTGCTGGTGCTGATGTGGGGTTGCTCGACGAGGTCGGGGTGGCCGGGTTGTTGGGTGATGTGGCGGGGTTGGTGCGGTTCTTGCAGGCGCGTGAGATCGATCTGAACCAGCGGCTCCGGCAGCTCGCGGCCCGGTGTCCCGGGGTGGATCCGACTGCGATCAACGCGCGTGCGACGGGCCGCTCAGCTGGTGGGGCGGGGCGGGCTCTGGAGCGTGCTGAACAGGCTGTGCAGGCACCCGAGTTGAAGGCGTCGATGGACGAGGGCCGACTGTCGGGCGAGCATCTCGATGCGTTCACCGCGGCGGTCCGGTCGCTGGACGCGCGGTTGCAGCCCGCGCTGCGCGCATTGGAAGCCGACCTCGTCGCCCGCGCAGTGTCGCAGCGGGCGACAGTCGAGCAGTTCCGGGGCTGGTTACAGCGCGAGATCCGGCTCATCGAAGCCGACGACGGCAAGCGGCGGTTGGAGCGTCAGAAACGCGACAGCCGGTGCCGGGTGTGGGTCGACCCGAACACCGGGATGGTGAAAGCGAATCTGGCGCTCGACCCGGAGATCGGCGCCACCTTCCAGCATCTGCTCCACGAACAACTCCAAGCCCGCCTCGCCCTACAGCGGCCGGCGGAGTGCCCGACCGATCCGCTCGACGCAATGGACTGGCTGCGCGCCCACGCCTTCATGGACCTCATCACCGGCGCGGCCGGGCCGATCGGCAAACCCGAGGTGATCGTGGTCATCGATCAACAGACCTTCGAACACGGACGGCACGCACAGTCGAAGATCGACGCCGGGCCGGGCATCGACCTTCCGATCGACACCATCCGCGCGATCGCCGGGCGGACGCGGTTCGTGCCGGTCGTCGTCAACCGTGATGGTGTCGCGCTCGTGCAGGGCGACCCGGTGCCCAGCTACGACCAAATCGTCCAGTCACTCACCCGGCCGGTCGCGCTCGACCACGGCCGCAGTCGGCGGCATGCGAGCGTCCGACAACGGCGCGCCTTACGGGCGATGTACCGAACGTGCGCCATCCCCGGCTGCGCACGGCACGTGTCGATCACCGAAGCCCACCACATCCACTACTGGGAACACGGCGGACACACCGACCTCGCCAACCTGCTGCCACTGTGCAGGCACCACCACGACCGACTCCACGCAGAACGATGGCGACTCACCATGTCGAACAACCGGGCCATCACCGTGCGCGCACGCGACGGAACCGTGCTCATAACCACCGGACCACCGGCACTGCAGTGGGCCTGAGCCCTGCTCTGACTACCAGGGTGAAGTCCGAGTGCGCTGAACGGACCCAGGGATGCGGAGCGAACCCGGCAGTGCGGGGATGCCCCACCGTTCCCGAGAAGTCCCGACGGCACAGGCAGGTCCGACGGCACAGTCAGGTCCGACAGCAGCGTTGCGCCCGGTGCGACGGCGAGTCCCGCGGCGCGGGATGACCCGGCGTGCTCGGGCGGACTCAGTCGCGCTGGACGAGGCTGGAGGCGCGCCGGGTGAGCCAACGCGGGCTCACACTGGTGGCACCGGTGAGGCCCTTGTAGATGGCGCCGGGTACCGACAGGGCCTTGCCGCGGGCAACGTCGTCGAGGCCGGTGCGGGCCACCACGTCGACGTCGACCCAGGCGAACGACGGGTAGTTGGTGGCGTACGACTCGGTGCTGCTGACGCTCTGGAATTCGGTGCGGGTGAGTCCCGGGCAGAGTGCGGTCACCTTCACGCCGGTGCCGCGGGCCTCTTCGTGGAGGCTCTCGGTCAGGCTCGTCACGTAGGCCTTCGTGGCGGCGTACACGGCCAACTTGGGTGCCGGTTGGAAACTGGCGACGCTGCTGACGTTCAGCAGGTAGCCGCGGCCACGGGGCATGAACGTGTTCATCGCTGCGTGAGACAAGCGGGTGAGGGCGGTGATGTTCAGCGCGATCTCACGCTCGAGGCGATCGGCGTCGAGTGTGTGGAACACCCCCGAGGTGCCGAAGCCAGCGTTGTTCACCACCAGGTCGATGGGGTCGGCGTCGCTGGCGATGCGGTTCTCCACGGCTCGCACACCCTCGGGGGTGGTGAGATCGGCCGCCAGCACCTCCACACCGGGAAAGCCGAGGGCGAGTTCCTCGAGTCGGTCGACACGGCGGGCCACCACCACCTGCGGAATGCCGGCGGCGCCGAGAATGCGGGCCATCGATTCGCCGATGCCCGACGACGCACCGGTCACCAGGGCGCGACGGAAGGGAAGTTTCGCTGCCATGGAGGCAGTGTACGAGCGATGCGTTCAGGCGCGCTCGGAGGCAGGTCATCCCGTCCGACGACGGTCGGAGGTCAGTGTGCGCCAGGGGTGGCGGTGATGCCGCCACTGGCGGCGAGGCGGGCATGGGCCCGACTGAGCGCCGCGACACCCTCAGCGTCGTGCTCGTGACGCAAACGCTCCTCGGCACGCTCCTTGGCGGCCAGGGCCCGGGCGCGGTCGATCTCCTCGCCCAGTTCGGCAGCGTCGGACAGGATGCTGACGGTGTTGCCGCTCACCTGCACGAAACCGCCGTGGATGGCAGCGTCGACCACCGTGCCGTCGGCCAGCGAGATGCGGGTGTGGCACTCGGTGACGGCACCCAGGAACGGAGCATGGCCGGGCAGGAAGGCGATCTCGCCACCGCCGAGGGTGCGCGTGATGACCTGTGTGGCCTCGCCGGAGAAGAGCACCCGCTCCGGCGAGACGACCTCGACCTGCATGGTGGCCATGGTCAGGCTGCGCCTTCCTGCAGCGCCTTGGCCTTGGCCAGCACCTGCTCGACACCGCCCACGTTGAGGAACGCCTGCTCGGGCACCTCGTCGAGTTCGCCGTTGACGATGGCCTCGAAGCTCTCGACGGTCTCGGCCACCGGCACGGTCTCGCCGCTCACGCCGGTGAACACCTCGGCCACGTAGAACGGCTGGCTGAGGAAGCGCTGCACCTTGCGGGCACGGGCCACGGTGAGGCGGTCTTCTTCCGACAGTTCGTCGAGACCGAGAATGGCGATGATGTCCTGCAGTTCCTTGTAGCGCTGCAGCGTCTCCTGCACGCGACGGGCGATGGTGTAGTGCCGGTCGCCCACCACCTCGGGCTGGAGGATGGTGCTGGTGCTGGCCAGCGGATCCACCGCCGGGTAGATACCCAGCGA
>JBIIDH010000067.1:0-19348 GCA_044238435.1 Ilumatobacteraceae bacterium
CGGATCGGGGTCCTCGTGGTGAGGGTCGTCCGGATCGGGGTCCTCGTGATGGGGGTCGTCCGGATCGGGGTCCTCGTGATGGGGGTCGTCCGGATCGGGGTCCTCGTGATGGGGGTCGTCCGGATCGGGGTCCTCGTGGTGAGGGTCGTCCGGATCGGGGTCCTCGTGGTGAGGGTCGTCCGGATCGGGGTCCTCGTGATGGGGGTCGTCCGGATCGGGGTCCTCGTGATGGGGGTAGGCCGACGGGCCGTCCCGGTGAGCGTGGAGCAGCGCCGCAACGGCGTCAGCTCACGGCGGCCGAGCGGCGGGCGGCAGAGGTGCGCGAGCGGCGTGGCCCCAAGATCGAGCGCGAGAAGGTGCAGCCGGCTCCGTGGGAACGTGAGACCTGGGTCGATGAGGGGCCGCTACGTGAGGTGGCGCGTGAGGCCACCGAGCGGGCCCGTACCGATCGGAGCGAGACGGGCAGGCGTTCATCGGGCGAACTCGACCCCGTAGTGGTCGCCGAGGTGCAGCGCGATGCAGGCGCGGCGCGAGCTGCGCGGTATCACGAACGCTTGCTCTCAGCGGGTGAAGCCCTCGAACGCGGCCGCTACGACGACGCTCGACGCATGGTGCAACCGGTGCTCCGCGATCTGCCGAACATCGCACTGGCCCACGAGATCGCAGGGCTGTCGTTCTACGGCAAGGGTGAGTGGCGCAAGGCGGCAGCCGAACTCGAGGTGGCCCGGTCGCTCGAGCAGGGCGTCCGGCTCCACGCTGTGTTGGCCGACTGCTACCGGGCGATGCGTCGCTACGACACGGTGCAGCAATTGTGGAACGAACTCCGTTCGGCATCGCCCTCGCATGCGCTGATGGCCGAGGGCCGCATCGTGGCAGCCGGCGCGCTTGCCGACCAGGGTGACCTGACGGGAGCGCTCGAGTTGCTCGCCAAGGCGCGGGAGATTCCGCGCAAACCGCGTGATCATCACCTTCGCCAGTGGTACGTACTGGCCGATCTGCTCGACCGTTCGGGCGACATCATCGAGGCGCGCCGGTTCTTCGGGCTGGTGGCGAGCGTCGACGCCGAATACGGCGATGTCGTGCAACGATTGAGTGCGCTCGGACGCTGAGGTAAGGGTCCGTTCCTCGTTCCGGCAACGGTGTCACACCCCTTTGGCAGGCTGACGGTACTTCCCCCAACTGCATCGACCTCACATCGTCCGGCCCGTGTGCCGGCAAGGGAGTCGCCATGAACATCGTCGTCCTTCGGGGGCATCTCAGCAGCGCGCCGGTGGTGCGTGTGCTCGCATCGGGTTCCACCCTCTACACGCTCGAAGTCACTACGACCACGACCGAAGGCACTGCGTCGGTGCCGGTGGCCTGGTTCGACCCGGCCACGCCGCCCACCTGGGAGGCGGGCGACGAGGTCGTGGTGCGCGGCGTGGTGCGTCGCCGGTTCTTCCGTGTCGCCGCCGCCACGCAGAGCCGCACCGAGGTGGTGGCGGCCGAGGTGGTGGCGGCCACCGATCGTCGCCGTACCCGGCGGCTGCTCGACCGACTGGGCGAGTCGCTCGGTGTCGACGCAGGTGGGGCACTACGCTCAGGGTGACCGCCCGGCCGTGGCCGGGCACCACCGTCAACGAGAGGTACCCAGTGATGAACACCGAGCAGTTCGAACGCGTCCGCACCGGTGAGGGCTTCATCGCCGCTCTCGACCAGAGCGGCGGGAGCACCCCGAAGGCGCTGAAGCTGTACGGCATCGACGAGTCGACCTACTCCGGCGACGACGAGATGTTCGGCCTGATGCACCAGATGCGCTCGCGCATGATCACCAGCCCAGGCTTCAACGGGGATCGGGTCCTCGGCGCCATCCTGTTCGAAGGCACGATGGACCGCGAGATCGAGGGGCGCGGCAGCGCCGACTACCTGTGGTCGGTGAAGCGCGTGGTGCCGTTCCTGAAGGTCGACAAGGGTCTGGTCGATGAGGCCGATGGTGTGCAGGTGATGAAGCCGATGCCGGGCCTCGACGATCTGCTTGCCCGTGCTCGCGACAAGGGTGTGTTCGGCACCAAGATGCGCTCGGTCATCAAGCACGCCGATGCTGCGGGCATCAACGCCGTGGTGGCGCAACAGTTCGAGGTCGGTCGACAGATCCTGGCAGCCGGGTTGATGCCCATCATCGAGCCCGAGGTCGACATCAACAGCCCCACCAAGCAGGAGGCCGAGGCCCTGCTGAAGTCGGCCATCCTGGCGCAACTCGATCAGCAGCCGGCCGATCAGCCGGTGATGCTGAAGCTCACGCTTCCTAACATCGACGACTTCTATCTCGATCTCGTCCAGCACCCGCGGGTGTTGCGGGTGGTGGCGCTGTCGGGGGGCTACAGCCGCGACGACGCCAATGCGCGCCTGGCGCGCAACCACGGCATCATCGCCAGTTTCTCGCGGGCGCTCACCGAGGGCCTCAGCGCCCAGCAGAGCGACGACGAATTCAACGCCACGCTCGACGCGGCCATCGCCTCGATTTTCGCTGCCTCGCGTACCTGAGCAGCGCTGCGGTGGCCCGGTGCCGGCTCAGTCGAGCGGGCGCATCACCAGGCCGGTGCGCAGCTTCGGGGTGAAGAACGTCGACTTCGGCGGCATCAGCAGGCCTTCGTCGGCGGTGCGCCGGATCTCGTCGATGCCGGTGGGGCGGATGAGCACACCTGCCTCGACCTCGCCGCTGCGCACGAGGTCGACCACGTGCTGCACACCGTGCTGGTACGACACCTCGAGTGTGGCGTCGCGCAGCGCGTGCTCGAGTAGCGCGCCATCGAGGGAGCGCACTCCGGCGAACGCGTCGGGGCGCGGCGTGAGCCAGGTGCCGGTGCCGTCGCTGTGCACCAGGCACAGCGCGCCGCGGCTGACGACCTGCTGAGCGAACGAGGCGTCGATCGGGCCCGCCGGCGACAGGTCGAACGAGTCGGCCAGCACGGAGGTGAGCGCCTCGACCGAGATGCCGCGGTACAGGCGGTGGATGGCGTCGATGCTCAACTGCGACTCGACGAGTTCGCCCACGTAGGTGAGGGTGAGATCCCAGGGGCCGGCTCCGTCGGTGGCGCGTCGCTCGTCGCGGTAGGTGCGGCTGATCGCATAGCGGTGGTGCCCGTCGGCAATGAGGACCGGATTGGCCGAGACGGCCGCAGCGATGGCCGCCACCCGGGTGGGTTCGTCGACCCGCTCGACGGTGTGGGTGACCCCACGGTCGTCGGTGAACGAACCGACTGGCTCGCCGGGTGCGGCGAGCACCTCGGTGAGACCGGCCGTGAGCGACAGTCCCCACACGGGCGAGAGGTTCGCCTCGGTGGCACGGGTGAGGTCGAGGCGGTCGGTGGTGGCCTTCGGGGTGGTGCGCTCGTGGGGCAGCACGCCACCTGCACCGAGGTCGACCACCTCGAGCGCACCGAGCACGCCCACCGTCTCGCGCCGGGTACCGGCCTCGGTGGTGAACGCCATGCGGTACAGGGTGAACGAAGGGCGCGGGTCGCGCACGAGCGTGCCATCGGCCAGCCAGGCAGCCAACACTGCGGCCGACCGGTCGTAGCGTTCGGGGTCGTCGTCGGGCCGGGGCACGTCGACTACCACGATGTTGCGTGGGTGGCGTGCAGCGAGTGCGTCGGTGTCGGCGACCGAGAGCACGTCGTAGGGGGGAGCGGTCACCTCGCCCAGAGGCAGTGAGGGTGCGAAACGCACGGCGGCGAAGGGTTCGAAACGCGGCATACGTACAACAATGGCAGGCGGCGTGGCACGATGGCCACCGTGACGACCGAGGATCCCCGATTCAGCGGAGCGCGACCTCCCGTGGTGCTGCTCGACCTCGACGGCGTGGTGTGGCTCGCGCACCAACCGATCCCTGGTTCGGTCGAGGCCATCGCGGCGCTTCGCGCTGCCGGTGTGCGGGTGTTGTTCGTGACGAACAACTCGTCGGCGCGCCTGGCCGAGCAGGAGGAGGCGTTGGCCCGAATTGGCGTGCCTGCAGCGGGCGATGTCGTCACCTCGGCCCTGGCGGCGGCACTGCTCGTGGAACCGGGTGAGACCGTGCACGTGTGTGGCGGGCCCGGAATCGTCGAGGCACTCGAACGCCGCGGGGCGCGGGTGGACAACGATGAGCCGGGCACTGTTGTGGTGGTGGGTATCAACCGTCGTTTCGACTACGACACGTTGCGCCTCGCATCCGCTGCTGTTCGCGATGGTGCGAGGCTGATCGGTACCAACGACGACGCCACCTATCCCACGCCGGATGGCCCCATCCCAGGGGGAGGGGCGATCCTGGCCGCCGTGCAGGTGGCATCGGGAGCGACCCCGTTGGTGGCGGGCAAACCGCACGAGCCGATGGCGTCGCTCGTCCGGCAGATGGTGGGCGATGGTGCGGCTGCTGCGGCGGTGATGGTGGGTGATCGACCCGAGACCGACGGTCTGTTCGCCCGACGACTCGGCTGTCGCTACGCACAGGTGTGGTCGGGCGTCACCCCGGCGGACAGCGAGGTGGACCCGGTACCCGATCTCACGGGCGCGAATCTCGCCGCGGTGGTCGAGCAACTGCTCGCGCTACCGCGCGACGACCATCGCTGAGCAGGTGTGACGCCCACCCCGCGCGGCCGTTCCATCGGCCCGCATCGGTAGAGTTTGGACATGGCACGAAACATGATCAAGCGTCTCCTCGACGCCGGGATGCAGTTCACCGAGATGTCGCAGTCGTCGGCCGAGAAGCTGGTGCACGAATTGGTGCACAACGGCCAGGTTCGCCGGAAGGACGCCGAAAAGACGGTGCAGCAACTGCTCGAGCGTGGTCGCACGAGTAGCGAGCAGATCGTCGCCACGGTGCAGGCCGAGGTGAACAAGCAGGTGGCGCGGTTGACCGAGCAGCTCGACGGTGTCGAGCGGCGTCTCGAGGAACTCGGTGCGAAGCTGGGTGTGGTGTCGGCGCCCGTGCCCGCTGCGCCCGCTCCGGCTGCAGCGCCGACCAAGAAGGCTGCAGCTGCCAAGAAGGCTCCGGCCAAGAAGGCTGCAGCTGCGAAGAAGGCTCCGGCCAAGAAGGCTGCAGCTGCGAAGAAGGCTCCGGCCAAGAAGGCTGCCGGCCCCTCCGGTGTCGCCAAGGTGGCCACCAAGAAGGCTGCGAAGAACTGACGCGTGGCGCGCCGGGCCCGTCTCGACGCTGAACTGGTGCGCCGCGGTCTGGTAGCGAGCCGCACCGAGGCCGGCCGCATGATCGAACTCCGTCGCGTGCTCGTGTGCGGCACCATGGCAGACAAGCCCTCGCGTCTGGTCGACCCGGGCGATCCCGTCGTCGTCACCGGTGAGCCGCCGCAGTACGTCAGCCGAGGTGGCGAGAAGTTGGCGCACGCGCTCGACACCTTCGGGGTCGACCCGGCGGGTCGCGCAGTGCTCGACGTCGGTGCCTCCACCGGTGGCTTCACCGACTGCGTACTCCAACGTGGAGCGGCCGAGGTGGTTGCGCTCGACGTGGGTCATGGGCAACTGCATCCACGGATCCGCACTGATGCGCGCGTGCAGGTGATCGAGCGGTTCAACGTCCGCTCGCTCACACCCGAGCACCTCGCCGCCGCCCCCACGCTGGTGGTGGCCGACGTGTCGTTCATCTCGCTCACCAAGGTGATTCCGGCGCTCGTCGGTGTGGCAGCGCCCTCGGCCGACCTGGTGCTGCTGGTGAAACCGCAGTTCGAGGCCGGGCGACGCGAGGTGTCGAAGGGACAGGGAGTGATCACCGACCCTGCGGTGCACGCCCGCGTGCGCGACGATGTGGAGGCCGCGTTGCACGCAGCGGGCTGTGCGGTGGTGGCCTGGTGCGACTCGCCCATCACCGGGGCCGACGGTAATCATGAGTTCCTGGTGCACGCGATCGTCGGGGAGGGGTGAGCGGGGCATGTCGAGAGTGCTGATCGTGGCGCATCACCAGCGCGCCGAGGCGGCTGCGCTGGCTCGTGAGGCGTCGACCTGGCTCGCTGCCCATGGGCACCTGGTGTGGATGCTGCCCGACGACGCCTCGGCGCTCGACATGGGCGACCTTGCGGCAGATGACGCAGCCTCCTCGGCCGATCTCCTGGTGAGCCTCGGCGGCGACGGCACGATGCTGCGTTCGGTGCAACTGCTCGGCGGTGCCGCCGTGCCGATCGTCGGCGTGAACGTCGGCCTGCTCGGCTACCTCACCGAGGTGGAGCCGCACGCGATGGTGCCGGCGCTCGAGCGATTCCTGCAGGGCCACGAGGTGTCGGGCGACGACGACTGGCACGTCGAGGAACGGATGCTCCTCGACGTCATCGTGCGCGGCCGCGATGGTCGGGCCGATCAGCGCTTCCAGGCGCTGAACGAAGGAGTGGTCGAGAAGCTCGAGCCCGGACACACCGTTCGCCTGCTGGTGCGCATCGACGGGGTGGATTTCACCTCCTATGCCGCCGACGGCCTCATCGTCGCCACGCCCACCGGCTCGACGGCCTACTCGCTGTCGGCGAGGGGGCCGGTGGTGTCGCCCCGGCATCGAGCGCTGCTGCTCACCCCCGTGTCGCCGCACATGCTGTTCGACCGGTCGCTGGTGCTCGATCCGGACGAGTGGGTCGAGGTCGAGGTGGCGGGTCACCGTCCGGTGGCGCTCTCGGTCGATGGGCAGCAGACGGTCACTCTCACCGAGGGAGACGTTGTGTCGTTCGCTGCGTCGTCGGCCACCGCACAGTTCGTCCGGTTCGGCCGTCACCGTTTCCATCGCATCCTGAAGAGCAAGTTCGGTCTGGCGGATCGCTGATGCTCACCGAGCTCCACATCGAGAACCTGGGCGTGATCGCCGAGCTCGACGTGGTGCTGGACCGCGGTCTGACGGTGCTCACGGGCGAGACCGGGGCAGGCAAGACGATGCTCATCGAGGCGATCAGCCTCCTGGTGGGCGAACGAGCCGATCCATCGATCGTGCGGCCCGGTGCCACCGAGGCTCGGGTGGAGGGTCGCTTCGTCGTCGGTGACGACGAGGTGGTGCTGGCCCCGGTGGTACCCGCCGACGGACGGTCGCGGGCCTACGTGAACGGCCGGTTGGCCACCGTGGCGAACCTCGCCGAACACGCCGAGCGACTGGTCGACATCCACGGCCAGCACGCCCACCAGAGTCTGCTGTCGGCGGCCACTCAGCGCGCCGCGCTCGATCAGTACGCCGGAGTCGACCTCGGCGAACTGCGTGCCGCACGTGGACGACTCACCGAGATCGACGCGGCACTCGCCGCGCTCGGCGGCGACGCCCGTACCCGTGAGCGCGAGATCGATCTGCTGCGCTTCCAACTCGACGAACTCGACTCGGCAGCCCTCGACGACCCGGACGAGGAAGCCGACCTCGATCGGCTGGAGGACGTGCTCGCCGGCGCGCAGGCCCATCGTGAGGCCGCAGCGACGGCGTTGGCGACGCTGGTCGACGAGCAGGGGGCGGTCGACGCGGTCGACGGCGCTGTGTCGGCGCTCGGTCATCGGGGGCCGTTCCGTGAGCTCGCCGATCGTCTGCGCGGCCTGAGCGCCGAGTTGGCCGACGTGGCGCACGAGTTGCGTGCAGCCGCTGAGGCGATCGACGACGACCCGCAGCGCCTCGCCGACGTGCGTGAACGCCGCCAGGTGTTGCGCACCCTGCGCCGCAAGTACGGCGACACGCTGGCCGACGTGATCGAGTACCGACAGGCCACGCAGGCTCGCCTCGACGAACTGTCGGGCTACGAACGCAGCGTGGCGCGCCTCGAGACCGAACGGACCGAGGCGTTGCACACCGAACGCCGGGCAGCGGCCGCTGTGGGAGCGCAGCGGCGCGCCGCAGCAGCGTCGCTCGCGGCAGCGGTGCAGGCACCGTTGCGCACGCTGGCGATGCCTCGCGCCGAACTGACCGTGGCGGTGGGTGACGACGACCCGGGCGACGAGGTGACGCTGTTGTTCACGGCGAACCCCGGGATGCCGGCGCTGCCCCTCGCCAAGGTGGCCTCGGGGGGAGAACTCGCCCGGGCCATGCTGTCGCTGCGCCTCGTACTGTCGGGTGCACCGGGCACACTGGTGTTCGACGAGGTCGACGCAGGGATCGGTGGCACTGCAGCCACGGCCGTCGGTGAAGCCCTGGCGTCGCTCGGCGAACGGCACCAGGTACTCGTCGTCACGCATCTGGCCCAGGTGGCGGCGCTCGCCGATCATCAGGTGGTGGTGAGCAAAGACGTGATCGACGGGGTGACAGTCGCGCAAGTGGTGCCCGTGGAGGGCGACGAGCGCATCGCCGAGGTGGCGCGGATGCTGTCGGGTACTCCGGAGGCAGGAGTGGCCCGCGAGCACGCTGCCGCCCTATTGGCCGCGGTGCGTGAGCGTGGTGGGAAGCGCCACCAGTCGGGTTCCGACCGATGACATCGCCGGCTCAGCAGATGGTCGTGACGGCGCGGGCACGAGCCGGTGCGCGCACCAAGGATCTGGTCAAGCGTCTCGAACCCGGCGAGATCGCCGTCATCAACCACTCCGACGTCGACCCCGTCGCTGCGGCCGGTCTGATCGAGGCGGGCGTGGTGGCCGTGGTGAACGCAACGAGTTCGTTCACCGGCCGCTACCCGAACCTCGGCCCGCTGCAGTTGGTGCGCGCTGGTGTGGTGCTGATCGACGAGGTGGGGCCAGCCCTGCTGGACCGTGTCGGTGACGGTGAGGTGGTCAGCCTCGACGGCGGTCGGGTGATGATCGGCGACGAGTTGCTTGCTGTCGGTGCACGGCGCAGCGAGGACGAACTCGAGGCCCGGGTGGCCGAAGCCCGCAGCAACGTCGGTGAGCAGCTCGAGATGTTCGCCGCCAACACGCTCGAATACCTGCGACGCGAGCGGCACCTCGCCACCGACAACCCCGACCTGCCGCCGACGACTGTGCAGTTCTCGCGACGGCAGACACTCGTGGTGGTGCGTGGTATCGACTTCCGCGAAGACCTCAGCGCGCTGCACCGCTCGGGGTACCTCCGCGAATTGAAGCCGGTGATGATCGGGGTCGATGGCGGAGCCGACGCCCTGCTGGAGTTGGGCTACACGCCCGACATCATCATCGGCGACTTCGACTCGGTGAGCGAGCGTACGCTGCGGTGCGGTGCCGAACTGATCGTGCACGCCTACCCTGGCGGTCGTGCGCCGGGTGCCGACCGATTGCGTGACCTCGGTCTGCAGTACCTGTTGTTCGAGAGTGCCGGCACCAGCGAGGACATCGCGATGTTGCTCGCCTATGAACGCGGCACCGAACTGATCGTGGCGGTCGGGTCGCACAACTCGATGGAGGATTTTCTCGACAAGGGTCGTCAGGGCATGGCGTCGACGTTCCTGGTGCGGCTGAAGGTGGGGCGGGTGCTGATCGACGCCAAGGGCGTGAACAACCTGTACCGGCCGGTGGTGAAGGGTCGCGACATCGTGCTGTTCGTCGCGGCCATGCTGAGTTCGCTGGCTCTCGTGGTGGCGGTGAGCGAGCCGGTGCGGTTGTGGTTCCGGAGTCTGTGGCTGTGGCTGCGGGCGCGGATCGGTTGGTGAGCGCGGTACGCGCCGGACATGACAGAGTGAACGACCGATGATCAGCCTGCGCCAGCACATCTTCAGCCTCGTGGCCGTGTTCGTCGCGCTGGCGGTCGGGATCGCCGCAGGCTCCACGGTCGTGCGCGGTCCGCTGCTCGACAGCACCCGAGCGCGACTCGAGTCCGCCGAGGCCATCATCGCTACGGAACGGGCGGAGAACGACCGACTGGCAGCCGAAGTTGCGCAACTCGACGGCTGGGCGGTCGATGGCCCCACGCAGCTGCTCGGCGGCCAACTGGAAGGCCGGGCGCTGCTGCTGGTGGTGGCCGGCGACACCGATGCCGACGCCGTCGCCGGCATGATCCGCTCGATTCGGGCATCGTCGGCCGCATTCGTGGGCGAGGTACGGATCGACACCGCTGTCTTCGACCCGGCCCAGGTCGACCGTGTCGTGGCGGCGCTCGGTGCCGACGCCATCGGCGACAGCGATCCGCTGGTGGTGATGGGTGACGAGTTGGCCTCACGCCTACGGCAGATGGTGGGAGAGGTCCGCCAAGCCGATGGGCCACTTCGCTCCGATGCCCTGGTGCGCAGCGCATTCGGCGATCTGGAGGACGACGGCATCGTCGATGTGTTGGGAGTGAACCGCGACGAGTTCACCACCGACGACGTACAGATCGTGGTGATGACCGACCGCAACCTCGCCAACGATCCGGGCACCGTGCTCGGCTCGATGATCTCGATCGCCTCGCCGCTCGACGACCAGAAGTCGATCGTCACCGTCGTGGCCGAGGTGGGCCGTGTTCTGCAGGACAACGAGACCCCGGCACCGTCGTTCGTCACCACGATCCGCGACAGCGGCCGACTGCGCGACGAGGTGGGCACGGTCGACAACGCGGAGACGTTCCTCGGGTGGACGGCGACCGTGCTGGCGATGCGAGCCGCGTTGGCCGCTGACGTGGGCCACTACGGATTCCGCGATGGTGCCGAGCGCTCCGTGCCGCCCTCCCCGACGTGATCAACGAGGCTCGAACAGCGGCGCTGCTGCGGCCGCAGGGGTTCGCCCGCGACACCATCGTCGTGACGGTGTGCACCCTCGTGTCGCGGATGACGGGCTTCGTCCGGGTGCTCGTTGCTGCAGCGGTGCTGAGCAATGGGTTGCTCGGCGACACCTATCATGCGGCCAACACCATCCCGAACCTGCTGTTCGAACTCGTGGCTGGCGGCGTGCTGCAGGCCTTCCTCGTTCCCTCGTTCGTGGCGGCGCGGCGGTCGGGGGGCGACGAGGAGTTGGGTCGTTCCGCCGGTGTCGTGCTCGGAGTGTTGCTCGCGGCGCTGTCGGTCGTGGCGGCAGCCGTGATGGCGCTGGCTCCGGTGATCACCCGGGTGCTCACATCGGGCGGCAGTGACGCGGCGGTGATCGCCGACAAGCGCGCCGTGATGACGCCGATGCTGCTGATGTTCATTCCCCAGATCGCGTTCTACGGCATGGGCATGGTCACCACCGCTGCGCTCGCCGCTCGTGGGCGGTTCGCTGCAGCCGCACTTGCGCCGGCGGTCAACAACATCGTCGTCATCACCTGCTACCTGCTCTACCGTGCCAGCCGCCAGGGGGAGGCGGCATCGCTCGACCTCGACACCACCCAATTCCTGCTGGTGGCCGGTGGTACCACCCTTGCCGTCATCGCCTTCACTGCGGTGCCGGGCGTGGTGCTACGGATGCAGGGCGTGCACTGGCGGCCGCGCTGGACGCCCCGCGATCGCCTTGTGGGCGATCTGCGCGCCTCGGTGGGTTGGGCGATGCTGTCGATTGTCGGCACCCTGGTGCCGACCGCGGCGGCCATCGTGCTGGGCTACCGGGTGGAGGGCGGGGTGGCGGTGTTCACGATGACCTTCGCGTTTTTCGTGCTACCGCACGCTCTCATCGCGGTGCCTGTTGCGACCACCTCGGCGCCGCGTATCGCCGACGCGTGGCAGCGGGGTGACCGAGCGCGGACCGGCGCCCTCATCGAGCGCTCGGCCCGGGTGATCGTGCCGTTGTTGCTGCTGGCCGGAGCGGCCCTGGTCGCCCTGTCGTGGCCGGTGGCACGTCTGGCCTCGTCGTTCGGCCAAGCGGCCAGTCAGGGCGTTGCCCCCATCGCCCATGCGCTGGCGATGTTCGGTCTCGGTCTGTTGGGTTACGGCATGGCATTCACGATGACGAGGGTGCTGTTCAGCCTGAGTGATGTGAAGCGGGCCTCGATGCTGGTCGCCGCGGCAGCGCTGCTGGGGGTGGGAGCGATGACGATTGCGTCCGTCGTGATGCCCGACAGCGATCGTGCGGCGGCACTGGCGCTCGGCTACGGCACCACGCAGACCCTGTCGGCGGCGCTGCTGACCTGGCGGGCCCATCAGGTGACGGGCTTCCCGACGCGTCGATCGATCGGCCGTCTCGGTGTCGGTTCACTCGCCGCTGCGGTCGCTGCAGGTGTGGTCATGTTCGGCGTCCAGCAGTGGTTCGGCAGCTCGCGTCTGGCGTCGCTCGCCGCCATCATGGTGGCCGGCGGCATCGGAGCGGTGGTGTTCATCATGTGCGTCGGCGTGTTCGCCGGGATCCGCCCTCGATCGCTTCTCGGCAAGGCGGGCGACGGTGACTGAGGGTTCGCAGCCGCCTGCGCGCTCGACCCGGCGACTGCTGGTCGCTGCAGGAGTCGTGGCGCTGATGGTGCTCGGCTGGTTCGGTGTCCGACCTGCCCCAGCCACCGAACCTCTGGCACGGGCCGAACAGGTGGTGCTGGTGAGCGTGCCCGGAGTGCGCTGGCAGGACCTCGATGCAGTCGACACACCCCACCTCGACGCGCTGATCGGCGATTCCGCGTTGCTCAGTGTGCGCGCCATCGGCTCGAGCACGTCGCTGCTGGAGGGCTATGCCTCGTGGGGTGCTGGGAACCGCCTCGAGCCGTCAGGCGGTGAGCAGCGATTCGAGGTGGTCGACGGGTGCGCAGCAGGCATGGCTGCGGCGCTCGCCGACGCCGCCGACGACGAACTGAACGGGGCTGTTCCGGGGGCCCTCGGTGATGTGCTGCGCGGCGCCGGTCTCACCACGGCGGTGTTCGGGGGCGTCGAGGCGGTCGCGGTGTTGATGGACGGCAGCGGGTGCGTCGACCGGTTCGACACCGGTGCAGCGCCCGTGTTCGACGCCGACGTCACCCTGGTCGAGTGGCGCGGACTCGAAGTCGGCGGACCGGCAGCCGAGCGGGTGGAGGCGGTGCTGGCGCTCGACGCAGCCGTGGCCTCGTGGGCGATCCCGGCCGACGCTGCTGTCGGCCTGGTGGCTGCGATGGCCGTCGATGATGGCGCCGAGGTGACGGTGGTTGCATGGCGTGGTAGTGAGGTCGGAGCGGCTCCGGAGGCCTTGCAGAGTCCGTCGACGCGGCGGGCCGGGTACCTCACACTGAACGATCTCGCGCCCACCGTGCTGTCGGTCGTGGGGCTCGCGTCACCCGAGTCGATGAACGGCACACCTGCAGTGTCGGCCGGAGCGGTTGCCTCGACGAGCGAGCGGGTGCGGGAGTTGGCCGACCTGGCCGACCGGGTGGCGTTCCGCGACAGAGCCATCACTCCCGTGGTCGCCTGTATCGCCATCGGTGTCGCGCTGTGCATCGTGCTGTGGTGGCGAGGCCGTATTCGCCATGCCCGTGCCGTCGGGGCCACCACCGTGGCGCTGCCAACGGTGGCGTTCCTGTCGGGGGCGACCGACTATCACCTGCTACCCCTCTGGGTGTATGTCGTGGTGGCGGTGGTGGCCGCATCGGTGCTGGCCATGGCTGCTGCAGCCGGCGCTGCGGCGGGGACGATGTCGTTCACCACCGTCGACATCCTCGCCGGCGTGCTCTGGGTGGTGCTCGTCGTCGACCTGGTCACCGGTGGACATCTGCAGATCAATACCCCGCTCGGGTACACGCCCACCGTGGCGGGGCGGTTCCAGGGTCTCGGGAACGTCGCCTTCGGCCTGCTCGCCGTGGCCGGTGTGGCCACGGCCTGTGCCGTGCACGAGGTGGGCGAGCGACGCGGTCGCTCGGTGGCCTGGTGGGCGAGCGGGTGGCTCGTCGCGGTCGGCGCGCTGACGGCGGTGGTGGTGGCGGCCCCGCGGTTCGGCAGCGACATGGGCGGCACGCTGGCCGTGGTGCCGAGCATCGCGGTGGCGTTCGCCGTGGCCACCGGGCGTCGCATCGGGTGGCGGCGGATCGCGGTGATGGCGGTGGCGACTGTGGGGTCGGTGGTGGCGCTGGGAATGCTCGACCATGCCCGACCTGCCTCGGAGCAGACCCACCTCGGGCGATTCGTCGGCCGCCTGCTCGACGGTGAGGCAGGTCTCATTCTGCGCCGGAAGATGCAGGGCAACATCGACCTGTTCACGGCCAGCGTGTTCCCCGTGCTGGGTGTTCTCGTCGTGGCGCTCGGTGCGCTCTACGCCTGGCGGCGGCGCAACGACCTGGCGGTGCTGCTGCGTGATCGCCGTGCGGTGCGTGCGTTCCTGGCAGGCTTCGGCACCGTGGCGATACTCGGCCTGGCCCTCAACGACAGCGGTATCGCCGTGCCCGCCGTGATGCTGGCGGTGGCAGTGCCCCGGGTTCTCGCGACCATGGTGCCGGTTCCGGAACGGGTGGCACGGTGATCGCGTTCGGTGCGTTCGTGGCAGGTGCGCTGAGCACGGCGGCGCTGTGGCGCGGTCTGCGCGGTCCGTTCGCCCGCACCGAGGTGCTGCAACGCGCGAACTACCGCGGTCATCGGCTTCCCATCGCTGCCGGCCTGGCCGTTGTGCTGGGCACGGTGGTGGTGCAGGCCCTGTACGCACTGGTCGAGCGCGTCGGAGGGATCGATGCCGCGGAGGCGACGCGAGGTGCGACGGTGCTCGGAGGGGCCACCATCGGGTTCGCACTCATCGGCCTGTTCGACGATCTTGCAGGCGACACAGCGGTGAAGGGCTTCGCCGGTCATCTCGGGGCGCTGCGCCACGGCGAGGTCACCTCCGGGATGGTGAAGCTGGCCGGAGGAGTGCTGTTCGGCGTGCTGGCAGTGCCGGGCGACCTGGTCGACACGTTGCGCGGTGGATTGCTGGTGGCGGCCACGGCGAACGTGGCCAACCTGTTCGACCGAGCACCCGGTCGGGTGGTGAAGGTGTCGCTGCTGGGTGGTGTCGTGGTGGTGGCGCTCGGTGGGCTGGGATGGTCGCTGACCGGGCCGCTGGTGGTGCTGGGCGGCGGCGCCGCGATGCTGTGGCCCGACCTGCGCGAGCAGTGCATGCTGGGCGACACCGGCGCCAACGTGCTGGGTGCCGCGGTGGGCTGGGGCCTGGTGCTGGCCCTGGGTTCGGCAGGCGAGTGGGTGGCCCTGGCCGTGGTGGTGCTGCTGAACCTGGTGAGCGAACGGGTGAGCTTCACCCGGGTGATCGACGCTGTCGCACCGCTGCGTTGGTTCGATCGTCTGGGTACGTTGCCCGAGCGGCGTCTACGGTGAAACTGCTGGTCGCGTACCCTGTGGCCGATCATCCGCGCGAACGCCTCGCGCGTCGCGATACCCTGACATCCCGTTGTCAGGTCGGCTGAGACGGAGGAAGCGCAGATGCCCAAGCACGTGTTCGTGACCGGGGGCGTCGCCTCCTCGCTGGGCAAGGGCCTCACCGGTTCGTCGCTCGGTCGCCTGTTGAAGATGCGTGGCCTGCGGGTGACGATGCAGAAGCTCGATCCGTACATCAACGTCGACCCCGGCACGATGAACCCGTTCGAACACGGCGAGGTGTTCGTCACCGACGACGGTGGTGAGACCGACCTCGACCTCGGTCACTACGAGCGGTTCATCGACGAGAACCTCAGCCGCAACTCGAACGCCACCACCGGCTCGATCTACCAGGCGGTGCTCGCCGCCGAACGGCGCGGCGACTACCTCGGCAAGACGGTGCAGGTCATCCCGCACATCACCGACGAGATCAAGCGCCGCATCCGCCGCCTCGCCACCGACGACGTCGATGTGGTGATCACCGAGGTGGGTGGCACGGTGGGCGACATCGAGATCCTCCCGTTCCTCGAGGCCATCCGGCAGTACCGCAAGGAAGCCGGCCGCGACAACGTCTGCTACATCCACGTCACGCTGGTGCCGTTCATCGGGCCGAGCGGCGAGCAGAAGACCAAGCCCACCCAGCACTCGGTCACCGAGTTGCGCAGCCGGGGCATCCAGCCCGACGTCATCGTGTGCCGCAGCGAAGAGCCGCTGTCCGACAGCCTGAAGCGCAAGATCTCGGGGCTGTGCGACGTGGATGAGAAGGCGGTGGTGAATGCGGCCGACGCTCGCAACATCTACGAACTGCCGCTCATCTTGCACAACGAGGGTCTCGACGACGTGGTGTGCGATGTGCTGCGCATCGATGCACCCCTCGACCTGGCCCCGTGGCAGCAGCTCGTCGACAAGGTGGAGGCCGCCACCCGGCCGGTGAAGATCGGGCTGATCGGCAAGTACATCGACCTACAGGACGCCTACCTGTCGGTGGTCGAGAGCCTGAAGCATGCCGGGTTCCACCACGGCGCCAAGGTGGAGATCGACTGGATCCAGGCCGAGGAGGTGGAGGGTCTGCTGGTGGCCGGCCGTCTGGCCGATCTCGACGGCATCGTCATCCCCGGCGGGTTCGGTGAGCGCGGCTTCGAGGGCAAGATCGCTGCTGCCGGCTACGCCCGCGAGAACGACATCCCGTGCCTCGGACTGTGTCTCGGCCTGCAGGCCATGACCATCGAGTTCTGCCGCAACGTGCTGGGCATGACCGATGCCAATTCGACGGAGATGAATCCGAACACGCCGTATCCGGTGATCGACCTGATGCACGATCAGCGCGACATCACCGACAAGGGCGGTACGCAGCGGCTCGGTGCGTTCTACGCCATCCTCGAGCCCGGCACCCGTGTGGCCCAGGCCTACGGCGAACCCGTCGTGTCCGAGCGCCACCGTCACCGCTACGAACTGAGCGCCCAGTTGAAGCCCAAGCTCGAGGCAGCTGGTCTGCGCTGCAGCGGCGTGTCGCCCGACCGGCGGCTCGTCGAGTTCATCGAACTCGACGACCATCCGTTCTGGGTGGCCACCCAGGCGCACCCCGAGTTCAAGAGCCGACCCGATCGACCGCACCCGCTGTTCCGCGATCTGGTCGACGCAGCGCTCGCCCGCCACGAGGCACGGGCACCTCGACTGGTCGTGCTCGACCAGTCGGCCGCGCCGTCGTCGGTGGCGTGAGCGGCTTTCGCCACGTCGACGATCGCCTGGTCCATCAGGGCCACATCTGGAACGTTGCTGTCGCTCGTTTCGAGTCGCCCGACGGCGAGACGTTCGAACGCGACGTCGTGCGCTCGCCGGGGGCGGTGGCCGCGGTACCGCTGCTGTTCGATGCCGAGGGCAGTCCGTCGGTCGTGCTCGTGCGGCAGTACCGCGCTGCGTTCGACGAACTGGTGCTCGAGATTCCCGCGGGCATGCGCGATGTTCCCGACGAACCGACCGTGGTGACCGCGGCGCGCGAACTGGTGGAGGAGGTGGGCTTGGCGGCCGGTCGACTGGAGCCGATGCATGCCTTCTACCCGTCGGCCGGGATGACGAACTCGGTGCTGCACCTGTTCCTGGCCACCGAACTGACGGTGGTCGACCGCGAGACACACGGCCCGGAGGAAGCGCACTCGGAGGTGGTGCACCTGCCGCTCGCCGAGGCGATGGCGATGGTGGAGTCGGGTGAGATCCGCGATGCCAAGACCATCATCGGCCTGCTGCTGGTGGAGCGTCAGTTGCTGCGCGGCGACGCTGTTCGGCATCTGGAGGGTTGATGGCGGCGGCCGCCCGCGACCGTTCGATCGGTGATGATCACGATCTGCCACTCGAGGTGGAGGAGTTCCTGTCGTGGCTGCTCACCGAACGCGGGCGTTCGGCCAACACTCTTGCCGCCTATCGGCGCGACCTGCGGGCGTACACCGAGTGGCTCGTCGCCGAGCACCTCGATGTGGCATCGGTGGCATCCGCCGACATCGAGCGGTACATCGGTGTGCGGCGCCAGCAGGCGGCACCGGCCAGCGTGGCGCGCCAAGTCGCGGCGATGCGCATGTTCCATCGCTTTCTCGTCGACGAAGCGAGCCGCACCGACGACCCGACAGCCGACCTCGACGGGGTGCGTGTGCCGGCAGGTATCCCCAAACCACTCAGCGAGGCACAGGTGGCGAGCCTGCTCGATGCCGCGCGCGGCACCGATCCGGTGGCCCGTCGCGATCGGGCGATGCTCGAGTTCCTCTACGCCACTGGCGCCCGCATCAGTGAGCTGTGCGGTCTGTCGATCGGCGATGTCGACCTCACGAGCCGCACCGCACGGCTGTACGGCAAGGGTTCGAAGGAGCGGCTGGTGCCGTTCGGGCGACTGGCGGCCGGGGCGCTGGCCGATTGGCTCGGCCCGTCGGGTCGGCCGCATCTCGAGCCCGATCGGTGGAGTAGGCGCGGTGACGCCGAGGCGGTGTTCCTGAACCAGCGCGGGGCGCGCCTGACCCGGCAGTCGGCCTGGTCGGTGGTGAAGCGGTACGGGCGCCTGGCCGGCATACCCGCCGACGACCTGTCGCCGCACGTGCTGCGGCACTCGTGCGCCACCCATCTGCTCGACCATGGCGCCGACCTGCGCATCGTGCAGGAACTGCTGGGTCACGCCTCGGTGTCGACGACGCAGGTGTACACCAAGGTGAGCCAGGAACGGCTGGTGTCGGTGTACCGAGATGCCCACCCGCGGGCGCGGGGGCGTTGATGGCGAGCCCGGCTCATCTCGCCCGACGGTTCGTGGGGTCGCTGTCGCGTCGGCCGCCGTCGGCCGCCGACGAGGGCTGGGTCCGCGACTGGCTGGCCGACGGCGAGTGGGCGCTGTGGGAGCAGATGGCGGTGGCCGATCGGCGCCACTCCGTGCTGGTGGCCCGGCGCTTCATCGAGCGCCGCCCGTCGGCAACGCGGGCCGAGATGGCGGGCGCGCTGTTGCACGACGTCGGCAAGATCGACGCAGGGCTGGGCACGCTGGCGAGGGTCGTGGCGACGTTGGTGGGCCCGCGAACCGATCGGTTCCGGCGCTATCACGACCACGAGCACATCGGGGCCGAGTTGCTCGAGTCGGCGGGCAGCGACCCGGTGACGGTGGCGCTGGTGCGGGGGAGCGGCGACGCGTTCGTCGATCTGCGCGCCGCCGACGACATCTGAGCGGCTGCACCCCCTGGACGGAGGCGTCAGCGGGGGAGGAGGCCGATGTGGTCGTAGGCGCGCTGGAGGGTGGCGCGGGCGACGGCACCGGCCTTGTCGGCACCCACCCGCAGCAGACGGGTGAGTTCGCCGCGGTCGTCCATCAACTCGTGGTAGCGGGCCTGGATGGGGCGCACCAGTTCCACCACGGCGTCGCCGGTGTCGCCCTTCAGCGGGCCGTACTGGGTGTAGCGACCGGCCAGCACCTCGGGTGTGTCGCCCGTGCAGGCCGACAGGATGTCGAGCAGGTTCGACACGCCGGGCTTCTCGGCCCGGTCGTAGCGCACCTCGCTGTCGCTGTCGGTGACGGCCCGCTTGAACTTCTTGGCGATGGCGGCGGGGTCGTCGAGCAGGTACACCAGACCGGCGTCGCTGCCCGCCGACTTCGACATCTTCGAGGTGGGGTCCTGCAGGTCCATCACCCGGGCACCGGCCTTGGGGTGCACGGCCTTGGGCACGGTGAACGTGTCGCCGAAGCGGGTGTTGAAGCGGATGGCAATGTCGCGGGTGATCTCGACGTGCTGGCGCTGGTCGTCGCCCACCGGCACCTCGTCGGCGTCGTACAG
>JBIIDH010000160.1:0-5661 GCA_044238435.1 Ilumatobacteraceae bacterium
GTCATGTCGCCGCAGATGGGGTAGACGAACCCGGCGCCCACGCTGGCGCGGGCCTCGCGCACGTTCACCGTGTGGCCGGTGGGCGCACCCTTCAGCGATGCGTCGGCGCTGATGGACAGGTGGGTCTTGGCGATGCAGACCGGGAGGTTGCCGTAGCCGTTCTTCTCGTACCGGTCGAGCTGGGTGTTGGCCGCGGCCGAGTAGGTGACCTTGGCGGCGCCGTAGATCTTCGTGGCGACCTTCTCGATCTTGGTCTTCAGGCTGTCGGTGTCGTCGTAGCAGAACTGGAAGTTGCTCGGCTCGTCGCAGGCCTCGACCACGGCCTGGGCCAGTTCGGTAGCGCCCTTGCCGCCCTCGCTGAAGTGGGTGCACACGGCCACGCGGGCGCCGACGCTCTCGGCGATCTCGCGGATGGCCTGGTGCTCGCTGGCGTAGTCGCCGGGGAAGGCGTTGATGGCGACGACCGGCGAGACGCCGTGCACCTTCACGTTCTCGATCTGCTTGATGAGGTTGGCTGCACCGGCGCGCACGTCGTCGGGGTTCTCGGCCAGCAGGTCGGCGGGCAGCGGCTTGCCTGGCGTGATCTTGAACTTGCCGCTGTGGGCCTTGAGGGCACGAACGGTGGCGACGAGCACGGCGGCGTCGGGCACCATGCCCGAGTTGCGGCACTTGATGTTGAAGAAGCGCTCGGCGCCCATGTCGGCGCCGAAGCCGGCCTCGGTGATGAGGTAGTCGCCGCCGCGGATGCCGATGAGGTCACCCACGATCGACGAGTTGCCGTGGGCGATGTTGCCGAACGGTCCGGCGTGCACGATGACCGGGGTGTGCTCGAGGGTCTGCAGCAGGTTGGGCTTCAGCGCCTCGCGCATGATGACGGCCATGGAGCCGGCGGCCTTCAACTGCTCGGCGGTGACGGGCTCGCCGTCGGGCGTGTAGCCCACCACGATGCGACCCATGCGGGCGCGCATGTCTTCCAGCGAGGTCGACAGGGCGAAGATGGCCATCACCTCGGAGGCGGCGGTGATGTCGAAGCCGGTCTGGCGGGTGACGCCGTCCATCTTGCCGCCGAGGCCGACGATGATGTTGCGCAGGCTGCGGTCGTTCACGTCGAGCACACGGCGCCAGGTGATGTTGTGCAGATCGAGATTCAGCTCGTTGCCCTGGTGGAGGTGGTTGTCGACCATTGCCGACAGCAGGTTGTGGGCTGCGGTGACGGCGTGGAAGTCGCCGGTGAGGTGCAGGTTCAGCAACTCCATCGGGATGACCTGGCTGTAGCCGCCGCCGGCCGCGCCACCCTTGATGCCGAAGGTGGGGCCCATGCTGGGCTGGCGCAGGCTGATGACGGCCTTCTTGCCGATGTGCTTCATGGCCTGGCCGAGGCCGACCGTCGTGGTGGTCTTGCCCTCGCCGAGCGGGGTGGGGGTGATGGCCGTGACGACGACGTACTTGGCCTTCGGGCGGTCGCTCAGCTCGTCGATGGCCTCGAGGCGGATCTTGGCGAGTTCGTCACCGTGGGCCTCGAGCAGGTGCGGGCCGATGCCCATCTGCGCAGCGATGTCGGTGAGCGGTGCCAGCGTTGCGGCGCGGGCAATGGCGAGATCGGACGGAAATGACATGTGGGGACCCCCAGACACGGAACGTTCGTCCCGAGAATAGCGCACAGGTTCCGGATGATGGAACCCTTCCACGATGCGGAACACCTACTGTTCATCTCGGTGTCACCCGCCGGTCGAGCCGGGCGCAGCGTCTCAGAGAAGGTGACAGGTCCGCAGCGCGTCGTAGACGGCGGCGTGGATGTTGCGGCCGGCCACAGCGTCGCCGATGCGCAGCAGGCGATAGGTGCCGCCGGGGTTTCGCACGACGGCCTGGGGCTGCCCGGCTCGCAGTGCATCGTGGTCGACCTCGCCGAGGTTCACCGAGCCGGGCACGAGCCGGTGGTAGAGGTCGTCGTTGGCGAGCACCCCGTGGTCGGCCACCACGGCGTCGACCACGACGGTACGCCGGTGGGTGCTGTGGTCGCTGCCGATCTCGGCCTGCAACCGTCCCTCGTGTCGCCGTACCGCCACGACCCGTTGGTTCAGACTGACGCGGGTGTCGGTCTCGTTGAACGCCCGGGCGTAGGGCACCAGGTTCATGCCGCCCACGTCGATGCCGAGGGTGCGCTCGGGGGTGACGATCTCGAGGCGCACTCCAGAACGGACGAGCATCTCGGCCGTGGTCATGGCCGAGTGCGAGCCGTCGTCGTCGTACAGCAGCACGTCGCCGCTGAGTCGTACATCGCCGCCGACCACGTCCCACGACGACGTGAGCAGGTGGGCACCCTCGTCGAGATGTGGCAGCTGGGGGAGGCCCCCCGTGGCGACCACGACCACCTCGGGCCCGAGCGATGCGATCAGATCGGTGTCGGCGAAGGTGTCGTACCGCACCTCCACGCCGAGACGCTCGAGCTCGGCCACCCGCCAGTCGACGATTCCGATGAGATCGCGGCGGCGAGGGTTCCGAGCCGCCAGGCGCAGCTGTCCGCCCGCCCATGGCATGGCCTCGAGCAGCACGACGTCGTGACCGCGTTCGGCGCTCACCCGTGCGGCCTCGAGTCCAGCCGGCCCCGCACCCACGACCACCACTCGGCGGGTGCGGTCGGCGCGCTCGATGACGTGCGGCATCGCAAGCTCGCGCCCGGTGGCCGCATTGTGGATGCACAGCGCCTCGCCCGCCTGGTAGATGCGGTCGAGGCAGTAGGTGGCGCCCACGCAGGGCCGGATGGTGTGCTCGGCCCCCAGCTGGATCTTGCGCACCAGGTGCGGTTCGGCCATCTGGGCGCGGGTCATGCCGATGAGGTCGACCAGGCCCTCACGGATCGCGTGCCGTGCCGTGGCGACGTCGTCGACCTTCGCGGCGTGCAGCACTGCCACCTGCGGCGCCACCTCGGCGAGCAGTGCCTTCACCCGCCCGGTCACGTCGAGGTGCGGCGCCGAGGCCATGCCGTGGATGGGGATCACCTCGGTGAGCGCCACCTCGTCGGCCACGTTGCCGCGGATGACGTTGACGAAGTCGATGAGCCCGTCGGTGCACACCCGGCGCAGCATCGCCAGGCCTGCCGGTTCGTCGAAGCCGTCGGCCCCGGCCTCGTGCAGTCGTTCGTCGACCGCCATGCGCAGCCCCAGCGGCACATCGGGCCCGATGCGACGGCGCACGGCGTGCAGCACCTCCAGCGAGAAGCGCATCCGGTTCTCGACCGAGCCGCCGTACAGGTCGGTGCGGCGGTTGGTGGCGGGCGACCAGAACTGGTCGAAGAGGTGCCCGTACGACTCGATCTCGATGCCGTCCATGCCACCGGCCACCATGCGCTCAGCAGCGTCGGCGTACTCGCCCACGATGCGGTCGATGTCCCACTGCTCGGCCTCTTTCGGGTGGTTGCGGTGGGCGGGTTCACGCAGGCGCGACGGCGCCACCACCGGCAGCCAGTCGTCCTGGCCCCACCCGGTCCGGCGTCCGAGGTGGGTGATCTGGATCATGGCCACGGCACCGTGTTCGTGGATCTCGTCGGTCATGGCCCGCAGCCACGGCACGATGGCGTCGTTCCAGGCGTGGAGGTTGCCGAACGCGGGCGGGCTGTCGGGCGACACCACCGCCGAGCCGGCGGTCATCGTCATCGCCACACCGCCCTTGGCCTTCTCGACGTGGTAGGCGCGGTACCGGTCCTTCGGCATGCCGTCTTCGGAGTAGGCGGGTTCGTGCGCGGAGGAGAAGATGCGGTTGCGCAACGTGAGGTGCTTCAGCGTGAACGGGGCGAGGAGCGGGTCGTCGGCCATGGTTCAGTCGTACTCGTGCTCGACGAGGCCCGGCAGCGGCGGGTGGTAATCGCCGTGCTCGGCCATCCAGATCTGCGCCGCGGTGTGCAGGCCGGTGGGCTGATCGAGGCAGCCGGCGCTGATGGATACGAGGTCGGGACGATCGGCGAGTCGCCAGAACAGCGACGAACCGCACTGCGAGCAGAACCCGTACTCGATGCCCTCGGCGGGGGAGTACCACGACACGGCCTCTTCGCCCGATTCGAATCGGAGATCGTCGGGCGACGCGGCCGTGGCCGCCCAGTAGTGGCCGCTCCATCGTCGGCAGCGGTGGCAGTGGCAGTTCACCACCGGGCGGAGTTCGCCGGTGACGGAGAACTGCACCGCGCCGCACATGCATCGAGCGTGGGTGCTCATGTCAGTACCACTGGTCGGGCATCTCGGCCTTGCGGCGGGCGACGAACTCGCGCAGTTCGGCGTCGACGGCGTCGTCGATGGGTGGCGCTTCGTAGTTGGCGAGGGTCTGCTTCCACAGCGCGGTGGCGCGCTGTTCCGACGGCTGGCTGCCCGAGTCGCGCCACTGCTCGAACGAGTTGTTGTCGCTGAGCGGCGCGTCGTAGAACGCGGTCTCGTAGTGCCGAAGGGTGTGTTGCGAGCCGAAGAAGTGCTTGCCCGGGCCCACCTCGGCGAAGGCGTCCATGGCGAACTGGTCCTCGTCGATGGACACGCCCTTCAGGTAGGTGTGCGCAGCGCCGCACTGGTCGAGGTCGAGCATGAACTTCTCGTACCCCATCGACAGTGCGCCCTCCAACCAACCCGCGGAGTGGAGGATGTAGTTGGCCCCGCACTGCAGGGCCGACAGGAAGCTGACGGCGCTCTCCATCATCGCCTGGCCGTCGGGCAGCTTCGACGAGGTGAACGCGCCGGCGCAGCGCAGCGGCAGGCCCACCCGACGCGCCAGCTGCCCGACGATGAGCGAACCGAGTGCGGGCTCGGGGGTGCCGAACGTGGGGCTGCCGCTGCGCAGCGCCATCGACGACAGGAAGTTGCCATAGATGACGGGTGAGCCCGGCCGGACGAGTTGGCCAAGGGCCACGCCCACCATCGTCTCTGCGTGCGACTGCGCCACCGCGCCGGCCGTGGTGACCGGACCCATCGCGCCGCCGAGGATGAAGGGCACGACGATGGGTGCCTGGTTGGCCCGGGCGTAGGTCTTCAGAGCGCCCGTCATCGTGGCGTCCCACACCAGCGGCGAGTTGGCGTTCACGTTGCCCATCACCACGCACGAGGTGTCGACCACGTCGGCGCCGAACACGATGCGGGCCATCTCGATGCTGTCGGCGGCCCGGTAGGGCGCCGTGACCGACCCGAGGAACCCCTTGTCGCTGTAGCGGAGGTGGGCGTACACCATGTCGAGGTGGCGCTTGTTGACCGGTACGTCGACGGGTTCGCACACCGTGCCGCCGCTGTGGTGCAGGTACGGGGTGGCGTACGCCAGCTTCACGAAGTTCTCGAAGTCGGCGATGGTGCCGTAGCGGCGGCCCTGCTCGAGGTCGTGCACGAACGGCGATCCGTACGCTGGGGCGAGCACGACGTTGTTGCCACCGATCTGCACCGAGCGATCAGGGTTGCGGGCCAACTGGGTGAACTCGCGCGGCGCAGTGGAGCACAGGGCGCGCACCATGCCCGGTTCGAAGCGGACGGTGATGCCGTCGACCTGGGCGCCCGCGGCCTGGAACAGGGCCAGCGCCTCGTCGTCGCCCCGGATCTCGACGCCCACCTCGGCGAGGATGCGGTCGGCGTGTGCCTCGACCACGTCGAGTCCGTCGGGGGAGAGCAGTTCGTACGGCGGGATCTCTCTGGTGATGTA
>JBIIDH010000068.1:0-19294 GCA_044238435.1 Ilumatobacteraceae bacterium
GCGAGGTGTGCCCCGCCAAGTGGGAGCAGGGCGCCGAGACGCTGGCCCCGTCGCTCGACCTGGTCGGAAAGATCTGATCGCCGTGCTCGACACCGCCATCACCACCCAACTGCGCAGCCACTTCGCCAAGATCGTGCACCCGGTGCGCCTGGTCGCCGCGCTCGACGACTCGGCCACCTCGGCCGAGCTGCGCGGTCTGCTCGACGAGCTCGCCGCGCTGAGCGAGCAGATCACGGTCACTGCCGACGGCTCGACCGACGCTGCAGTGCGTCGGCCCTCGTTCGCCATCGAACGAGCGGGCACCAACGTCGCCGTGCGCTTCGCCGGTGTGCCGCTGGGACACGAGTTCACCTCCCTCGTGCTCGCCCTGCTGCAGGTGGGTGGCCACCCCTCCACCGCGTCGGCCGAACTGATCGACCAGATCCGTTCGCTCGACGGCGAGTACGTCTTCGAGACGTACTACTCGCTGTCGTGCCAGAACTGCCCCGATGTGGTGCAGGCGCTGAACCTGATGAGCGTGCTGAACCCGCTTGTGCGTCACGTCGCCATCGACGGCGCCGTGTTCCAGCACGAGGTGGAGGCGCGCCAGGTGATGGCGGTGCCGAGCGTGTTCCTGAACGGCCAGCCGTTCGCCCAGGGGCGGATGAGCCTCGAACAGATCATCGCCCGGCTCGACACCGGAGCCGCTGCTCGTGCTGCGGCGGCGATCGACGCCAAGGATCCCTTCGACGTGCTCGTCGTCGGGGGTGGCCCGGCCGGTGCAGCAGCTGCGGTGTACGCAGCCCGCAAGGGCATCCGCACCGGTGTGGCCGCCGAGCGCTTCGGCGGGCAGGTGCTCGACACGATGAGCATCGAGAACCTCATCTCCGTGCCGCACACCGAGGGACCGCGCCTCGCCGCCGCCCTCGAACAGCACGTGAACGAGTACGACGTCGACGTGATGAACCTGCAGCGCGCGGTCGCGCTGCAACCGGCCACCGAGCCCGGTGGTCTGGCGACGGTGCGGCTCGAGAGCGGTGCCACGTTGCAGGCCCGCACCGTGGTGGTCAGCACCGGTGCCCGCTGGCGCACACTGGGTGTGCCGGGCGAGGAGCAGTACCGGAACAAGGGCGTCACGTTCTGCCCGCACTGCGACGGCCCGCTGTTCCGCGGCAAGGACGTGGCCGTCGTGGGCGGTGGCAACTCGGGCGTGGAAGCGGCCATCGACCTGGCCGGCCTGGTGCGCCACGTCACCCTGCTCGAGTTCGACGACCGTCTTCGCGCCGACGAGGTGCTGCAACGCTCGCTGCGTTCTCTCCCCAACGTCACGGTTGTCACCGGCGCACGCACCACCGAGGTGCTTGGCGACGGCAGCAAGGTGACGGGCCTCGTGTACGTCGAGCGGGCCACCGACACGACGCACACGGTGCCGCTCGACGGCGTGTTCGTGCAGATCGGGCTGCTGCCCAACACCGACTGGCTGCGCGGCACGGTGGAGTTGAGCGACCGGGGCGAAGTGATCATCGACGACCGCGGCCGTACCTCGGTGCCGGGCGTGTTCGCCGCCGGCGACTGCACCACGGTGCCGTACAAGCAGATCGTCATCGCGCTGGGCGCAGGATCCACCGCTGCCCTCAGCGCGTTCGATCACCTCATCCGCACCGTGGCATCCGAGCCCGCGCTCGTCGGCGCCTAGGGTTCGCCCCGATGAACCTGCGCGATCTGCAGTACCTGGTGGCGGTGGCCGACCACCGCCACTTCGGCAAGGCAGCCGAGGCCTGCTTCGTCAGCCAGCCGACGCTGAGCGCGCAGATCAAGAAACTCGAGCGCGAGCTGGGGGTGGAGCTGTTCGAGCGTCACCCCCGGCAGGTGCTGCTCACCGAGGCGGGCGCACAGATCGTCGAGCGTGCCCGCGGCATGCTCAGCACGGCCGCCGACATCGACGACATCGCCCGCCGGGCGAAGGACCCCGAGTCGGGCACGGTCCGCCTCGGCCTCATCCCCACCCTCGCTCCTTACCTGCTGGCCCATGTCGTGTCGCCGCTGCGGCAGCGCTTCCCACACCTCGAACTGCTGCTGGTGGAGGACAAGACCGAGGTGCTGCACCAGCAACTGCGGGAGGGCCGACTCGACGCCGCCGTGCTGGCCCTGCCGCTGAGCGACGATCAACTGCACGAGGAGTTCCTGTTCGCCGAGCGGTTCGTGTTGGCGGTGCCGAGCGGTCATGCGCTGGGGGCTCGTGCCGAGGTGGGTACCGACGTGCTGGCCGGCGAGCCGGTGCTGCTGCTGGAGGAAGGGCACTGCCTGCGCGACCAGGCGTTGAGCGTGTGCCACCTGGCGGGCGCCACCGAACGCAGCGACTTCCGAGCCACCAGCCTCGAGACACTGCGTCAGATGGTGGCTGCGGGGGTGGGCATCACCCTGCTCCCTGAACTGGCGGTCGCCTCGCCCGTCTCGCCGACCACACACCTGACGGTGGTGCCGTTCGCAGCACCCGCACCGCAGCGCGAGGTGGGCGTGGTGTGGCGGCGCAGCACCGTGAACGGCCCGCTGTTCGTGGAGATGGGCAGGGTGATGCGCAAGGCCGTACTACCCGTGCTGAACCCGCCCGACGCCGACGTCAGGCGTCGCGGCGGCGCAACAGCACGGCGGCGACGATGAGCGTGGCCGCGGCGTACCCACAGAACACGGCGAATCCATGCCACGGTGCCAGCGTCTCGCCCTGGCTGCCGAATGCCAACAGCGCCTGACCGGCGTTGCTGGGCAGCCACTTGTACACGCGGTCGAACCAGGTGTCGGGCAGGGCGAGGGCCACGACGGGCAGCACCATCAGCACACCCACCAGAGCGGCGATGGCCCCGGCGACGTTGCGGATGATGGCCCCGAGTCCGATGGCGAATGCCGCCACCACCGTGAGGTACAGACCCACGCCGATGACGGATCGGGCCACATCAGGGGCGTCCCAGGTGGTGTCGATGCCCTGCTCCGCCAGCAGCGACTGGGCCAGGAAGAACGTGGCCACCGCGGCCGGGGTGGTGGTGGCCAGCGTGACGGTGCAGAACACGAGCAACTTGGCCCACAGCACCGGCAGGCGCTTGGGCACCGCGCCGAGCGAGGCGCGGATCATGCCGCCCGAGTACTCGCCGGCGACGAGCAGCACGGCCAGCACGCCGATGGCCAACTGGGACAGATAGAAGCCCGACATCGGCGACGCCAGCGCGTCGAAGCGCCGCTTCTGGCGGGGGCGCATCGAGTCCCAGTCGTTCGCCGTCGACCAGGCGATGGCGCTGCCGATGCCGATGAGGAACAGCACCGCGAGCCCGAGGGTGATCCAGGTGGAACGCACCGAGAACGTCTTGCGCCACTCCGAACGCACCACGCGCGTCGGGGTGACGCGCAGCCGCGCGACGTCGTCGGCCGACAGCGTGGGCACGGCGATGGTGGGACCGGTGTCGACCGTGTTCATCGCGTCTCCGAGTCGGTGGTGTGGTACTCGACCGCGTCGCGGGTGAGGGCCATGAACGCTTCCTCCAGTGAGGCCTGCTGCGGAGTGAGTTCGTGCACGGCGATGGCGTTGGCAGCCGCCACATCGCCGATGTGATCGCTCGTGAGTCCCACCACATCGAGTTGTCCGGCGGCTGCACTCGTGACGATCACCCCCGGGCCGGTGAGCAGCTGGCGCAACCGGTCGGCCTGCGGGCTGCGCACGAAGACGTGGTCGCTCGATGCCCGATCGACGAACTCGGCCATCGGCACGTCGGCGATGAGTCGACCACGGCCGATGACGATGAGGTGCTCGGCCGTGAGCGCCATCTCCGACATGAGGTGCGACGACACCAGCACGGTGCGTCCCTCGCGGGCGAGCGACTTGAGCAGGTGGCGGATCCACAGAATGCCCTCCGGATCGAGGCCGTTCACCGGCTCGTCGAGGATGAGCGTTCCCGGATCGCCCAGGAGTGCAGCGGCGATACCGAGGCGCTGGCCCATGCCCAGCGAGAAGCCGCCGATGCGGCGGGTGGCCACCTCGGTGAGGCCCACCAGTTCGAGTAGTTCGTCGACCCGACGGGTGGGAATGCCGGTGGTGGCCGCCAGGGAGAGCAGATGGTTGCGGGCCGATCGGCCGACATGGACCGCCCGGGCCTCGAGCAGTGCGCCCACCTCGTGCAGTGGGGCCCGGTGCTCGCTGTAGCGGCGGCCGTTCACCGTGACCGTGCCGCGGGTGGGGGCATCGAGGCCGATGATCATTCGCATCGTGGTCGACTTGCCCGCCCCGTTCGGGCCGAGGAAGCCGGTGACGATGCCCGGCTTCACATCGAACGAGAGGTCGTCGACGGCCGTCTTGTCGCCGTACCGCTTCACCAGTCCACGGGCTTCGATCATGCGGGCCTCCTCGCGATCGCCTGCACGGTAGCGGCGCCCGGTATCCCCGAGATCGGCAGGCGGGTGACCCTCACCTGATTCACACCCGGGTGCACGAGCAGGTGGTATCCGGCAGCCACACGGGTGCCCCGCCCTACGCTCGCTCCGTGAACTCCGACGAACAGCGCCTGGCTCGATGGAAGCAGCGGATGAGCCCGGTGATGATGGTGGCCACCCTGCTACCCATCGCCGCTGGCCTCACCAACCGCGGCCAGAGCGGCCACGCGGTGTGGATCGATGTCACGTCGTGGCTGGTGTTCCTCGTCGACTTCATCGTCCACCTCCGCCTGCGTCGCGGCTTCCTGCGCACCAAGGCGGGCATCTTCGACCTCGTCATCGTCGTGCTCACGGTGCCGTGGTACCTCATCCCAGGTCTCGGTGCGGGGCGACTGCTCAGCCTTGCCCGTCTCGGTCGGCTGCTGCGGGTGTTCGTCGTGTCGAACCACAGCAAGAAGATGCAGGAGTTGGGCGAGCGCCTGGGCAAGGCCGCCCTGTACAGCGGTGTGCTCGTCCTGGTGTGCGCGATCGTGGTGAAGGCGGTCGAGCCCGAGTCGTCGGGGTACGCCTCGTTCGGCGACGCGATGTGGTGGGCCGTCGTCACGTTCACCACCGTCGGCTACGGCGACCTGTACCCGGTCACCTCGGGCGGCAGGGTGGCGGGCATCATGCTGATGCTCGGCGGTGTCGCCCTGATCGGCAGCCTCGCCGCCTCGCTCGGGTCGTTCTTCAACTCGGGTGGCACGCTTGCCGGTGACGGGGAGTTTGACGACGAGCCGGACGCCGAAGCCGGTGTGCAGCCCGGAGCCGAACTCGGTGCCGACGAGCGCAGCCTGCTGCTGGCCGAGGTGCGGGCCCTGCGCGCCGAGGTGGCCGACATCCGTGCTCGCCTCGGTGCTGCGACCGACCCGGAGGGGTGACGGTGGCGCCGGTCAGGTGAGTTGCTTGGCCAGACGGAGCGAACCGACCCGCTCGGGTGCCGACAGCGCCGTGAGCGCTAGGTCGAACTCGGGCAGGCCGAACACGTCGCCGTCGTCGGTGATCATCACGAAGCGGTCGAGCGACGCCAGGAAGGTGCGGTCGTGGCTGACCGCCACCACCGTGCCCTCGAACCCGTCGAGGGCCTGCTCGAGCGCCTCGCTCGACTCGATGTCGAGGTTGTCGGTGGGCTCGTCGAGCAGCAGCACGTTGTGTCCCTCCAACTCGAGGCAGAGGATCTCGAGGCGCGCCTTCTGTCCGCCCGACAGCGTCTGGAACTCCTGGCGGGCGTTCAGCCGCAGGCCGTAGCGGGCCAACGACTGCATCGCCTTCATCTCGTCGTACACGCGCTCGCGCACGATGTCGATGCACTCGCGGTTGAGGAAGTCGGGGCGGTCGTTCACCTGGGTGAACACACCCACCGACGTGCGCGGCCCGAACGTGATGGTGCCGAGGTCGGGTGCCGACTCGCCCGACAGGGCGCGCAGCAGGTGGCTCTTGCCCGTGCCGTTGGGGCCGATCAGCCCGACGCGCTCGCCGTGGTGGATCTCGTCGGAGAACGGCAGGAAGAGGTCGCCGATGCCCACCTGCTCGAGCTTGGCCACGCGGCGGGCGGCGTCGGCGCCGCGCAGGCGCACGTGGATCTGCTGGTCGGCCACCGGCGGGGGTGGGGGACCCGCTGCGACGAACTTCTCCCACCGCGTCTCGGCAGCATTGGCCTTGGTGGCGTTCTTGAAGTTCTGCGCGGCCCGCACCTTCATCATCTTCATGTGCTGGAACAGGCGCCGTTCCTCGTCGTTCCAGCGCTTCAGTTCGTCGCCCAGCAGTTCCTGACGCTTGGCGCGTGCCTCGGGGAACGTGGTGTACGACCCGCCGTGCACCCAGCAGCCCGAACCCTCGACGACGATGATCTTGGTGGCCACCCGCTCGAGCAGGGTGCGGTCGTGGCTGACCATCAAGATGGTCGACCGCGACGCGCGGATCTGCTCTTCGAGCCAGTGCCGGGTGGGGATGTCGAGGTAGTTGTCGGGTTCGTCGAGCAGCAGCACATCGGCGCCCGAGGTGAGCAGGAGGTCGAGGACCAGTCGCTTGCGCTCGCCGCCCGACAGTTCGCCGACGAGTCGGCGCGACATGTCGTCGACAGGCGTCTTCACGCTGCGCTGCGCTGCCGCATACCACGCTGCTTCGAGTTCGTATCCGCCGAGGTCGCCCCAGTCGGCCAGCGCCGTGGCGTAGGCCATGCCGTCGTCGCTGCCGTCGAGCAGACCGCGTTCGGCAGCAACCAGCGCCTTGCCGGCGGTGCGCAACGCAGGCGGCGCCACCTCCAGCAACATCTCGCGCAGCGTGTCGGTGGGCCGCGACATGCCCACGTCCTGGGTCATGCTCAGCGCAGTGCCGCCGACCGCGAACTCGCCCTCGTCGGCCTCGATGACGTTCGAGAGAATGCGCAGGATGGTGCTCTTGCCCACCCCGTTGGCACCCACGATGGCGGCGTGTTCGCCGGGGGCGACGCCGAACGACACGTCGAAGAACAGCTGGTCGGCGCCCGGGGGCGCGTAGGCGAGTTCCGAGACGGTGATGCTGCTCATGGCAGCGAGTATCGCCCGCCCGGTGCCTGAACCGGACAGCGATTCCCGAGGGTGGGGGCTCAGCCCCTGACGTTGTAGACCGTCGACGACCCGGCGCCGGCCAGGAGCGACGAGACGAGGATGCCCAACGGCAGGGTGCCCCAGTAGCCGAGGCCCACACCCGGGGCCACGTTGCCGATGAACAGCATCAGCAGCCAGGTGGCGGGGAAGGTGGCGATGAGCAGGATGAGCACGATCGAGACGATGCCGCGGATCATGGGTGGGCTCCTTCGGGGCAGCGGAAATGCAAGTGAAAACCTAGTTTGCCGCTGCTCCGGTGCCGGGGATGTCAGCGCGGCAGACGCAGCGGTTCACCGCGCAGCAGCCCGAGATCGACCGCCAGCGCAGTGACCAGCCGATCGCACACGCCGCCTCCGGTGCCGGGTTGGTTGCCGGCGACGAGGCCCACCACCACGGCGCCGTCGGCGAAGCGCCAGGCGCAGGCCTTCGCGCCGTCGACCGTGCCGGTGTGCCCCCAGCCGTACTGGTCGGTCATCACCGCCGGGTAGGTCATCGTGGCCCGGTCGGCGTCGGTGATGGAGGCCACCACGGCGGCCACGTCGTCGCTCGACGCCAGCCAGGCACCGGCACCGCCCAGTCGATCGAGGCGGCCGATGCCCAGCGGGTAGGGGGCCATGTCGGCGGGTGTGCCGGCCGAACTGACCGTCGGCCCGTCGACACCTGCGGGAGCGAAGACCAACTGCGCCGTCGCCATGTCGAGCGGTAGTCCGGTGAGGTGCTCGATCAGCAGACCGAGGGCGCAGTAGTTGCCGTTCGAGTATCGCCAGTCGCCGCGGGTGTCGGTGGGCGGCGCGGCCATCACCTCGGCGAGGGGGATCGAGCACGGGCCGGGCAGGTCGAGCCAGGCCTTGCGCGCCACTGGCATCCCGCCGGTGTGGTCGAGCAGTTCGCGAGTGGTGACCGTGTCCCATGCCGGGTCGTGGGGGATTCCCATCGCACTCCACGGCACGGGTGCAGCCGGGTCGAGCAGCCCCTGCTCGACCAGTCGGGCGACGGCGAGCGACGTGAACAGCTTGCTGACGCTGGCGATGACGAAACGCGTCTCGCCGTCGACCGCAGCACCGTCGTTGCGCTGGCCCGAGGCGCGGCGCAGCACGATGGCACCGTCGCGCCACACGCTGACGCTGGCGGCGAGATTGCCGGCACCCAGCCGGTCGGCCGCGCCGGCGAGCCAGGGCAACGCGGCCTCCGCCACGACGGGCGGGAGGGTCGTGCTCGCCGGCACGGTCGTGGGCGGCACGGTCGTGGGCGGCGCGGTCGTGGTCGGCGCGGTCGTGGGCGGCGCGGTCGTGGTCGGCGCGGTCGTGGGCGGCGCGGTCGTGGTCGATGCTGTGCTCGTCGTCGATGCCGTGGTGGTCGTGGTCGTGAGCACGGTCGTCGATGTCGTCGATGTCGTCGTGCTGCTGGTTGCTGCCGGCATCGTCTCGTCGGCATTCGCAACTGCTGGTGCGGCCAGGCTCAGCGCCAGGCCCAGCAGTGCGCCGTGGTACGTCATCATCACCGCCGGTGCCATCCACCGCCGTTCGGCCACGAACTGCCGCCACCCGAGGATCGAGTCGCTCAGCACGAACAGGGTCGACCCGACGATCGCTGCGCCGATGCCGGTTGCCCACCCGGTCACCGCCATCAGGGAGATGACGGCGAGGTACGCCTTCACCGGTGTGGTGTAGGCGGCGTGGCTGCGGCCGGCAGCTGCGACGATGCGCCGTCCGGCGGTAGCGCCGAGCACCACCACCAGCACCAGCGCCACGATCGCCAGCCACCACGAGTCGAGGCCCAACACCACGAACATCGCGGCGAACGCGAGGTGACCCGCCAGGAAGGCGCCGAGGCCGACGACGAAGCGGTCGATCGCAGGCAGCAGTGCCACATCACCCGCCAGGCAGCAGACGAACCCGATGACGCCCAGCACAACGGCAGCCGTCGGAGCACCGTCGGCCAGCGACAGGCCCAGCACCGCGATGGCGATGGTGGCGAGCGGTTTCGTCACTGCTTCGAGCCGGCGGTGGAGGGTGAACCGCGACCACCAGTTGCCGATCGCCGCGCCTGCGGCGACCACGGCTGCGGTCGCGGTCAGCATCGTGAGGCACGGTACCGTACGGCCATGACCAGCGAGCAGATCGTCACCGCCTTCATCCGTGCGCTCGAGCGCAACGATCTCGACGAGGCGTGCACGTATGTCACCGACGACATCGAGTACGACAACGTGCCGCTGGCGAAGGTGCACGGGCCGGCCGCATTGCGGTCGACGCTCGAACCGTTCTTCGGGATGTGCAGCGCCATCGACTGGGTGATCCACCATCAGGCGGCCACCGGCGACGTCGTGATGAACGAGCGCACCGACCGCTTCGAGATGGGCGGCCGTTGGGTCGAACTCGGCGTCGCCGGTCTGTTCGTGCTGCGCGACGGCAAGATCGCCCTGTGGCGCGACTACTTCGACCTGGGTGCGTTCCAGAAGATGATGAGCCCGGGCTGAGCCCCGCGGCTGTCAGCCCAGGTTCTCGATGACCCAGGTGTCGACGGCTTCCTGACGGTCGAACGTCTCGGCCTGACGCCGGATCAGGAACGTCTCGAAGTGCTCGGTGGCCAGCGCCGGTGCGTACAGGAACCCCTGTTGGCGCACGCACCCGAGGGCGATGAGCGTGTCGGCCTGCGCCCCGGTCTCGATGCCCTCGGCGGTGACCGACAGACCGAGATCGCGGACGAGGCCGATGACCGAGCGCACGATCGCCCGGTCGTGCGGATGGGTGGTGATGGTGTCGATGGCGCTGCGGTCGATGCGCACCTCGTCGATCGGCACCTTGCGCAGCATCGACAGCGACGACACGCCACGGGCGAAGTCCTCGAGGCACACCCGGCCACCCACGGCTCGGAACGAGGCCAACTTGGCGGCGGCCGTGGGCAGGTCGTTCATCAACGCCGACTCGCGCACGTCGACGGTGAGCAGGTTCGGATCGATGCCGCGGACGAGGTCCTCGATGGCGCTGTAGCGCCAGGCCCGGTCGGTCGACGCCGGGGCCAGGTTGACGCGGAACCGGAACCCGTCGGGCAGACCCACCGAGGCGAGGCGGCGGATGTCGGGTCGCGCCCGGTTCAGCACCTGTTCGGTGAGTCGCTCGAGCAGCCCGGCGCGGCGGGCGATCTCGATGAACTCCATCGCGTCGGCGACGGTGCCATCGGAGTGGATCCAGCGAGCCAGCAACTCCGCGCCGATCACCCGGCCGGTGGTGGCGTCGATCTCGGGCTGGAAGAACGGCAGGATGTCGCCGCTGTCGATTGCCCGGCGCAGCGACTGCTCGGCGGAGGAGGTGCGCAGCAGTTCCTCTTGCATCTCGCGATCGAATACCTGCAGGCGGTTGCGCCCGTCGCGCTTGGCGCTGAACAGGGCGGTGTTGGCGTTGCGCAGCAGGTCGCTGGCCGTGGTGCCGTGGAGTGGCGAGGCGGCCACACCGATGCTGGCCGACGACGGCATGGCCCGGCCCTCGGCGTGCACCGGCTGGCCGAGCACATCGACCAGCCGCCCGGCGACGGCAGTGGCGCGGCCGGTGTCGTGGTCGGCCAGTACGACGACGAACTCGTCGCCGCCGATACGTCCTGCGAACGACTCGGACCCCAGCGTCCGGCTGACGCGATCGGCGAGGGTGATGAGGAACTGGTCGCCACCGCGATGGCCGAGCAGGTCGTTCACGGCCTTGAAACGGTCGAGGTCGATGAACAGCACACCAACCGGGCGGTCGGCCGCGGTGAGGAGGTGGTCGAGCGCATCGAGCGCACCGCGACGGTTCAGCAGTCCGGTGAGCGGATCGTGGAGCGCCAGGAACTCGAGTTGCTCGTTCGTGGTGCGCAGCGTGGCGTAGGCGTCGGACAGGGCTGCTTGTTCGGCCGCCAACTGTTCGGTCAGCCGCAAACCGGCCCGCTTGAGGCGCAGCGACGACAGCAGCGACCGCGACACCTCGTAGTGGAGCGAACCCATGGCGACAGCGAGCACCCAGAACAGCACGACGAGCGACCGCACGAACGCCGTGTCGCTCGCCCACATCCCCGTCGTGGCCACGATGCCGAGCGGGATGGTGTGGGCGAGGTACATCGACCAGCGGCCTGCTGCGGCGACTGCACCGACGGCCAAGCTGATACAGGGCACCACGATGATGAACATCGCGACTACGGGTTCGTCGGGCAGCGCCAGCCAGGTGAACGAACCGGGAGTCATCCCCACCACCACCAGCGCACATCCGGTGAGCCACGGCGATGGCAGGCGATGCCGACGCTTGGGCACCTCCACCGCCACCACGGTGACCAGCGACGCGAACACCGACCAGGCGATGAGGCCGGCGCTGCGCTCGGGATGGAAGTAGGGCCCGGCCACCGCGACAGTGGCGAGCATCATCGGCACCAGCACGAATCTCAGCGGCGAGACGTTCTTCAGGACGTGGACGAGCGCCTCGCCGCGGACGATCTCCTCGTCGGCCTCCGTGAGGGACACGGCACCAGCCGACGGTGTCGCCGGATCACCAGAACCCTTCATCGGCTGTTCACCCCCACCCTGTCGACCAACATGCAACCCATCGATTCCTCGGATCCCGACCGGTTGCCGGTCGGGATCCGTCTCGCGGATCGTCCGATGCACCACCGTACCGCGCCCGGGTCCGCGGCAGAATGCGTTGCATGCGCGGCCGCTTCGCACCCTCGCCGACCGGCCAGTTGCATCTCGGTAATCTGCGCACCGCGCTGGTCGCCTGGTTGGCCGCCCGGTCGGCTGATGGCGGGTTCCTCGTGCGGATGGAAGACCTCGACCCGGTCACCGCCTCGCACGAGCACGCAGCGCGACAGATCGCCGATCTGGAGGCGCTCGGCATCGACCACGACGGCGAGGTGGTGTTCCAGTCCGAACGGTTCGAGTGGTACCGCGCAGCCATCGCCCGGCTCACCGCCGACGGGCTCGTCTACCGTTGCTACTGCACCCGCCGCGAGATCCGCGAGGCCGCGTCGGCCCCCCACGGCGAGCCCCTGGCCGACGGTGCGTACCCCGGTACCTGCCGCGAGTTGAGCAGCGTGCGCCAGGCGCAGTTCGAGCGCGAGGGTCGGCGCAGCGCGCTCCGCCTGCGCACGCACGGCGAGCGGTACCGGGTCGACGACGGTATCGCCGGCGTCTACGAGGGCGCGGTCGACGACGTGGTGCTCGAGCGCAACGACGGCGTGCCCGCGTACAACCTGGCGGTCGTGGTCGACGACCATCTGCAGGGCGTCACCCAGGTGGTGCGCGGCGACGACCTGTTGTCGTCGACGCCGCGTCAGATGCACTTGCAACGGCTGCTCGGCTACCAGCACCCCGAGTACGCACACGTGCCGCTGGTGCTTGGCCCCGACGGCTCGCGCCTCGCCAAGCGCCACGGGGCGGTCACGCTGGCCGACCTCGCGGCGCGAGGCATCGGCCCGGCCGAGGTGCTGGCGCAGTTGGCCGCGAGCCTGGGCCTCGGCCGGGTAGGGGGTTCGCCGCCCGCCACTGCGGCCAACCTGCTCGAGGAGTTCGCGTTCGACCGCATCGAGCGTTCGGCCTGGCAGCCCCATCTCGGCTGATCGAACGAGCACCGACCGGGAAGGGTGCACCGTCGTCACCTCCACTGGTAGGCCGGCGGGCCGGTGGTCATGAGGGTGGTGCCGTCGCGTGCTTTCACGGTGAGGCTGCGGTCGGGTGCGAGTGAGAGTTGCCAACTGTCCTTGTGGAGTCGGTCGTGGTGGTGTCGACAGAGTGGGATGAGGTTGTTCAGGTCGGTTGGTCCGCCGTTGTCCCACCAGTGGATGTGGTGTGCTTCGGTGGTGGAGATGTGCCGTCCACATCCGGGGATCGCACAGGTGGGGTACATCGCGCGCAGCGCGCGGCGTTGTCGGGTGCTGGCGTGTCGCCGGCTGCGTCCGTGATCGAGTCCGACGGGTCGGGTGAGTGAGCGGGTGATCTGGTCGTAGCTGGGCACCAGGTCGCCCTGCAGAAGCACGACACCGTCGCGGTCGATGACGACGGGCACGAATCGTGCGCGGCCAGCGATGGCGCGGATGGTGTCGATCGGGAGGTCGATCCCCGGCCCACAGTCGACCCTGGATGAGGCGTGGCGGCCGGTTTCGAAGGTCTGCTGGTCGATGACCACGATCATTTCCGGTTTCCCGGCCGTGGAGGCTTGGCCGGTGATGAGGTCGATCAGTGCGTGGGCGCGTTGCCAGTCCATCGCGTCGAGCGGGTCGGTCGGACACTCGGACGGTCGTGGTTGACGTAGCCGGGTTTCGAGTTGGTCGCTGAGTCGTTGCAGGAAGGTCGCGCCGTGTTCGGGGTCGATCTCGAACCGGGTCATGACCATCCCGGTGTTCGGGTCGGTCCACGACCGGCATCGCGCGGCGCGTTTCTGGCGTTCGAGGCGTTGTTTGCCGTCGTCGGCTTCGATCAGGCGGACCTCGCGTTGCAGCCAGGCCCGGAACTGTTCGACCGTCGCCCGCTCACTCAGTGCCTGCGCGGCGAGATCGGCCTCGAGCGCGCGCAACGCGGGCTGCAACCGCGCGTCGAGCGACCGCAACGCCGCAGTGAACGCATCGAGATGCTCACCCGACAAGCGACCTTCGTCCATGCACGCCTTCAACTCCGGCGCCGACGCCGCGTCATCCGCGCGGCGTACTGCGCGCCCCGCACTACCCGCCGACCGGCCCATCGAGCGGGCGTTGATCGCTTCCGGGTCGATTCCCGGCTTCGCCGCGGCCAACCGCCGCAGCCGCTGATTCAGGTCGATCTCACGCGCCTGCAGGAACCGCTGCAACCCCGCCACGTCGGACAGCAGCATCGCCACCGCGATCTCATCGAGCAGCGCCGCGTCGGTCTCGGCGATGCGACGGAACCGGTCGAGCGGGGTCACGCATGCCACACCCCCTGCAGATACTGACAACACACGCACCTCCCCACGCACCCGCAACCAAGGCGGGCCACCAGCAACCGATCGACATGGCGGGAACCCACACACGGGTTCGATCTGGTTCCGAGGGGAAGATCGGAAGAGTGGCGAGGCTATACGTACACCAGTTCGATGTCAACCCCGAAACCCAAGAAATCTCGCGAGCCGCCGATGCCACCAGCCACCGAGCGGAGCGGCGGCTGAACCCGTCTGCCACGATGGGTGCGTGAGCGGCTTCGACGACCTCCAGCAGATCCTCGGTTACTGCGGTGCCGAACCCGACGACGACAGCGACGAGCTGCGCCGGGTGGGCGACGAGCTGTACGTCACGTCGTTCTGGTCGCCCGAGTTCTGCGCCACCATCGTGCGGGCCGCCGAGGCGGTGGGCGCCTTCGAGCCGCAGCCCGACGACCCGGTGCCGGGGCACGAGGTGTCGCTGGCGGTGATCAGCCCCGGGCTGTTCGAGGCGGTGCAGCACGACCTGGGTGTGCGAATCTGGCCGCGCCTGCGCCAGACCTGGCCCTACATCGACTACTACGGCCTACGCGACGCCTTCGTCATCAAGTACGCCCTCGGCCAGCAGGAATCGCTGCGCATCCATCACGACGTCGCCCAGGTATCGGCCTCGGTGAAGCTGAACGACGGCTATGAGGGCGGGGTGCTCGAGTTCCCGCGACAGGGCTACGACAACAGCGAGCAGCGGGTGGGCGAGCTGCTGGCCTGGCCCTCGCTGGTCACGCACCCGCACCAGACCGGCCAACTCCGGTCGGGGGTGAAGTACGCCCTCACGGTGTGGTTCGAATTGCCCGCGGTCTGACGCCGAGCCGCCCTCCGGGTGACTCCGGTGCCGCGGTAGTCTGAGCATCGCCGCCCTCCGCATCCACCCCCATGGTCGCCTCCTCCACCTCCCTCCCTCCCTCGTTCGCATCGACCGCTCGATTCCGCGTGGTCGCCTCGCTCGCGCTCCTCGCCGTCGCCGCTCCGGTCGTCGCGTCGTGCTCCGTCGGTGGGCCGGCCGAGGCCGCCGACCAGCAGATCACCACCCTGTCGGTCGCTCCCCTGCCTCCATCGGTGCCTGCCACCACGGCTGCTCCCACCACCACGCTCGCGCCCACCACCACGGCGGCGCCCACTACCACGGCGGCGCCCACCACCACGCTCGCGCCCACCACCACGGCGGCGCCAACCACGACGCTCGCCCCGAACGTGGAAGTGGTCGGCATGGCTGCCCTGCCCATCCCGGCGGTCGGCGGATCCAGCGGCGACGGCACCCGGTTGGTGCAGGAGCGCCTGCTGCAACTCGGGTTTTGGAACGCAGGCGCCGATGGCGAGTACGGCCACACCACCAAGCAGGCAGTCATGGCCTTCCAGAAGTACCTCGGTCTCGAGGCCACCGGGAAGGTCGACGAGGCCACGGCGGCGTACCTCACGAACGTCACCGAGAAGGCCCGGGGTCTCGCCGATACGGGCGACCTCATCGAGGTCGACAAGCGCCGCCAACTGTTGTTCGTGGTGCAGGGCGGCAAGACCGTCTGGACCATCAACACCTCCACCGGCAACGGACTGCCGTACGAGGAAGAGGACAAGAACACGCCCGGCGAGATCCAGACGGGTGTCTCCATCACGCCCGACGGCCTGTGGAAGGTGAACCGCGAACGGCCCGAAGGCTGGTGGGAAGGCGATCTCGGCGAGATCTACCGGCCGAAGTACTTCCGTGGCGGCATCGCCGTGCACGGCTCGGGGAGCATCCCCAACTATCCCGCCTCGCACGGCTGCGTGCGGGTGAGTGTGCCCGCCATGGACTTCATCTGGGAACAGAACCTGATGCCGATGGGCGTCACGGTCTGGGTGCACGGCGGCTGATCGTGCTGCCGGTCATCGGGGCCCTGCGCCCCTGGGCCGATCCGGCGCTGCTGGAACTGAACCGCTTGCCGATGCACGTGCCGCTACCCCTCGGGGCCGACGCACGGCGGTTGCTCGACGGCCAGTGGTCGTTCGCTTTGTTCGACAGCCCCGATGACGTGCCGTCCGAGGCGGTCACCGGGCCGACGCCGCGTACGGGCCGCCATCTGGCCGTGCCCGGCAACTGGACCGTGCAGGACGTAGGAGATCTGCCGCACTACACCAACGTGCAGATGCCCTTCCCCGGGCCGCCGCCGACGCTGCCCGAGCGCAATCCCACCGGCGTGTACCGCCGATCGTTCGCCGTCGGCAAGGGCTGGCGCAGTCAGCGTGTGGTGCTGCATGTCGGCGGCGCCGAGAGTGTGCACGCGGTGTACCTGAACGATGCGTTCGTGGGCTACGGCACCGACAGTCGCCTTCCCAGCGAGTACGACCTCACCCCACACCTGCGGGCGGGCGCCAACCATCTGGCCGTCGTGGTGGTGCGCTTCAGTGCGCAGAGTTACGTCGAGGATCAGGACCAGTGGTGGATGGCGGGCCTGCACCGCAGTGTGTGGATCGAGGCGCGCAGCCCGGTGCACATCGCCGATGTGGCCTGTACGGCCGATCTGCGCGTGGCCGACGGCGTGGGTCTGCTGCACGTGCGCACGAGTGTGGGGTTCGCGTCGAAGCCGACGAAGGGTTGCGTCGTGCGCACCTGGCTCGAGACGCTCGCCGGCCGCCGGGTGGGAACCGTGCACACCGCTGCGGTGCCACACCGGTTCGAACTGCCGTACCTGTTCGAGGGCCATCACGTCGATGCGGTGTGGGAGGTGCCGAAGGTGGCGCCGTGGAGCGCCGAGTCACCCACCCGCTACCGGGTGCGCGTCGAACTGCTGCGACCCGACGGTTCGGTCGCCGAGGCCACCGACCAACTCGTCGGCTTCCGGCATGTCGAGGTGTGTGATCGGCAGCTGTTGGTGAATGGCCGGCCCATCTGGATCTTCGGCGTCAACCGCCACGACCACCATCCCGACCGCGGCAAGGCCGTCACGGTCGACGACATGCGCGCCGACCTGGTGCAGATGCGGCGGCACAACATCACCGCGGTGCGCACCTCGCACTATCCGAACGACTCGGCCTTCTACGACCTGTGCGACGAGCTGGGCATGTACGTGGTCGACGAGGCCAACCTCGAGAGCCACGCCTACAACACCAGCCTCTGCCACGACCAGCGCTACCTGGCCACCTGGGTGGCCCGCGGTTCGCGCATGGTGCGTCGCGATCGCAACCACCCCAGCGTCATCGTGTGGAGCCTCGGCAACGAGAGCGGCTACGGCGCCAACCACGACGCGCTCGCGGGCTGGATCCGCAACCACGACCCCAGCCGCCCGCTGCACTACGAGGGCGCCGTGTTCCATGCCGGCTGGGTCGACGGCGGCATGGCGGCCAGCGATCTCGTCTGCCCGATGTACGCGCCCATCGATGCCATCCGCGCCTATGGCGAGTCGGGCCAGGGCACCCGGCCACTCATCCTGTGCGAGTACAGCCACGCCATGGGCAACTCGAACGGGTCGCTCGCCGACTACTGGGCGGTCATCACCTCCACCCCCGGCCTGCAGGGCGGCTTCATCTGGGAGTGGAAGGACCACGGCCTGCGCCAGCGTCTGCCCGACGGCACGATGCGCCTCGCCTATGGCGGGCAGTTCGGCGAGTCGCCGCACGACGGCAATTTCGTGGCCGACGGTCTGGTGTCGGCCGATCTCGAACCGCATCCGGCGATGGCAGAAGTGGCCTGGGTGTACCGGCCGGTCACGATCGAGCGCGGCCGCCGGGCGGGCACGCTGCGGGTGACCAACCGCCAGTCGTTCACCGGGCTCGAGGGCTACCGGGCTCGGTGGTCGTTGCTGGTCGACGGCGAGGTGGTGCGTCGGGGCACGCTGGCCCTGCCCCCGGTTGCGCCGCACGCGTCGGTCGATGTGCAGATGCCGTGTGCCGTCCCCGAAGGCACGGGCGAGGTGCATCTCACGTTCGAGTTCTCGCTTCGCCGCGACACTTGGTTCGCTTCGGCTGGGCACGTGGTGGCGGTCGATCAGGTGGAGGTGCGCGCGCCTCGACCGCGACGTGCGGGCCACTTCACCCCCAACCACCTCGCCGCGGCGGTCGACGAGGTGCTGGTGGCTCCGATTGCGCTCGAACTGTTCCGGGCCACCACCGACAACGACGGCTTCAAACTGCTGCCCGAACTGTCGCTGCGTCACAAGATCGGCGGCGACGCCTGGCAGCGCTGGACCGAAGCCGGCCTGCATCGGCACCCGGCCGACGATCTGGCCGAGCACACGTGGTGGCGGGCTGCGTCGGCCGACGGCTCGGTCGAGTACCGCCATCAGGTCGATGTGCCCGAGGCGCTCGCCGATGTGGCGCGGGTGGGCGTGTCGTTCGCCCTGCCGGCCCGCTTCAGCGTGGTGCGCTGGTTCGGCCGTGGTCCGCACGAGAACTATCCCGACCGGCGCAGCGGGGCACCGCTCGGTATCCACGAGGGTCCGCTCGACGAGTCGCCGTATCTCGTGCCGCAGGAGTTCGGCCTGCGCACCGACTGTCGCTGGTTCGAACTCCTCGACCCGGCCTCGGGTCAGCGGGTGCGCGTCGACGTACTCCAGCCCGCCGTGCTGCACTGCTCGGCCACGCACTACCGCTCGGCCGACCTCTTTGCCGCCAGCACCCACACCGATCTGGTCCCTCGGCCCGAGGTCGTCGTGCACCTCGACGTGGCCCACCGTGGTGTGGGCACCGCCAGTTGCGGCCCCGATGTGCTGCCGCAGTACCGCCTGTCGGCCGGCCGCTACCGCTTCGCCTACCGCCTCTCCGTCCGCTGAGCCTGGCCCGGTCCTCCATCCGCGCCAGTTGGTGCGGCGGATGACACGATGACCACCGTTTCCGAGCCGGAGGAGATCCATGTCCGTCGCCTACGCCATCGTCGCCATCGTCTTGGCGCTCGCCCTGCTCGGCTCCGCAGCCGGCAAGTTGACCAAGCACCCGAAGGTCGCCGGAACCCTCACCACCGTGGGTGTCCCGGAAGCACGGTGGCCGGTGCTCGCCGGCCTCGAGGTGGCCGGCGCGATCGGCCTGATCATCGGCCTGTGGGCGCCCGCGCTGGGTGTGGCTGCCGGCGTCGGCGTGGTGTTGTACTTCATCGGCGCGGTCGTGGCTCATCTGCGCGTCGACGACAGCGACATCGGCCCGGCCCTGGCCCTCGGCCTCGTCGCCGTGGCTGCCGTGGTGCTCCGCCTCATCAGCCGCTGACCCCCTCCGCCCCGCCGCCGCCGCCCCGCCCCGCCGCGTTTGTGAGCGCAGCCGGGTTCCACAGGGTTCTGCTCACAAACGCCGGTGGTCGATACCAGCGATTGTGAGCGCAGCCGGGTTCCGCAGGGTTCTGCTCACAAACGCCGGTGGGGGGGG